>DASSOZ010000194.1:0-28701 GCA_035700105.1 Acidimicrobiales bacterium | reverse complement strand
GAGACCGAGGTCGCGAACGCTGCTGCCGTCGCCGTCGTGGCGAGCCCCGACGACCTCGACGTGTTCCCCCGCACGGCGGTCGTCGCCAACGGGTACCCGCCGCCGCCCGCCGGCTGGCAGCGGCGGCCGGCGGACGACGTCGTCCTCCTGCTCCAGGGGCAGTTCGGCTACTTCCCGAACGAGGACGCAGCTCGGTGGGTGACGAGCACGGTGATGCCGCGCGTGTGGTCGCGCCTGCCCGACGCCACGTTGCGGCTCGTCGGCGCGCACCCGCCGTGGCTCCGCGAGGTCGTCACCGACGGGCGTGTCGTGCTCACCGGGTTCGTTCCCGACATCCGCGACGAGCTGTCGCGGGCGTCGATGATCGTGTGCCCGATCCGCTTCGGTGGTGGCACGCGCGTGAAGCTGATCGAGGCGCTCGCCCATCGAGTCCCGATCGTCACGACGACGATCGGCGCCGCCGGGCTCGGGCTCGTCCACGGCGTCCACGCGCTCGTCGCCGACGACGCTGACGCGTTCGCCGACGCCGTCGTCGACCTCGCCCGCGACCCGCGCCTCGGCACGTCGCTCACCGAGAACGGGTACCAGCACTACCTCACCCGTTTCACGCCCGACGTCGTCGAACAGCAGGTCGCGGCCGTCGTCGAGCGCCTGCGCTAGTCGCGGGTCACTCGATGGCGTCGAGCGCCGCGAACGTGCGGTCGACGTTGCGCAGCGAGCGGGCGAGGTCGAACGCGTCGTCGAGTTGCTCCGGCGACAGCGTGACCCGAGGGTCGGCTTCGAGCAGCGAGCGGAACGGCTTGCCCTGCTCCCACGCCGCCATGGCGTCGTCCTGGACGATGCGATAGGCGTCGTCGCGAGCGAGGCCGGACGCCACCAGCGCGAGCAGCACCGGCTGGCTGAACACGAGGCCGTGGGAGCGGTCGAAGTTCTCCCGCATGCGATCCGGATAGACGGTCAGGTTCTCGATGACGCCGGCCATGCGCGTCAACACGAAGTAGGCGAGCAGCGACGAGTCGGGGAGCACGATGCGCTCGACCGACGAGTGCGAGATGTCGCGCTCGTGCCAGAGGGCGACGTCCTCCAGCCCGGCACCGAGGTTGCCGCGCAGCACCCGCGCCAGACCGGACAGGTTCTCGGTCCGGATCGGGTTGCGCTTGTGGGGCATCGCCGACGAGCCCTTCTGCCCGGCCTTGAACCCCTCCTCCGCCTCGCGCACCTCGGTGCGCTGGAGGTGGCGGATCTCGGTCGCCATCATCTCGACCGACGCGCCCACCGACGCGCACGCGTACAGGTACTCGGCGTGGCGGTCGCGGGGGACGACCTGGGTCGCCGGCGCGGGGGTCAGCCCGAGGCCGGCGCACACGTGCGCCTCGACGGCGGGATCGATGTTCGAGTAGGTCCCCACCGCGCCGGACAGCTTGCCGACCGCGACGACCTCACGCGCCCGGCGCAACCGCGTGCGGTCGCGGTCGGCCTGCAGCGCCCACAGCGCCAGCTTGTTGCCGAACGTCGTCGGCTCGGCGTGCACGCCGTGCGTCCGCCCGACCTGCGGCGTGTCGCGGAACTCGACGGCGCGCGCCTTGAGCACCGACACCAGGCGGTCGGACGCACGCACGAGCAGGTCGGCGGCGTCCTTCAACACCGAGCACAGCGCGGTGTCGACGACGTCGCTCGACGTCAGCCCGTAGTGGATCCACTTGCCGGCGGGTGGGCCGATCGCCGCCTGCACGACGTCGACGAACGCAGCGACGTCGTGGTCGGTCACCTTCTCCCGTTCGCCGATCGCCTGGACGACTGCGGCGTCCACCACCGGCGCCCGGGACCGGCACGCCTGCGCGTCGGGGGCGGGCACGACCCCGAGCGACGCCCACCCCTCGGTCGCCAGCAGCTCGACCTCGAGCCAGCGCGCGAAGCGCGCCTCGTCGGTGAAGAGGGCGGCCATCTCGGGCAGCGAGTACCGCGGGATCAAGGTCGCGGTCCTGATGGTCGAAATGAGTCCGAGGCCTCATGCGCCCGAGCGCACGGCCTACCTACCTTCGAACCAGACGTGCATGGCGGGATGAACGGGGTCCAGTGATGGCAGCGAGGTGCACCAAGCACACCTTCGAGTCGGCGGTGGCACAGTGCCGCTCGTGCGGGGAGCCGTTCTGCGACGACTGCCTCGTCTACACGTACGGCGCCTCGTCGCCGCCGTTCTGCGTACCGTGCGCGCTGCTGGCCGCCGGCGTCCGCCGCGTGAGCGGTGCCGAGAAGAAGGCGATGAAGGCCGCCCGGCACAAGAAGGTCGATCTCGACCCGACCGCCCGGTCGCAGATCACGATGACCGTCGGCTACGACGGCCGCGCGGTCGACGGCGAGCCCACACCGGCCACCGCCGACGACGGGGAGGTCGCCGTCGGCGCCGCCGCGCCGAGCCCCGAGGTCACCGCCGCGGATGCGGGCGACGAGGACCTCGTCGGCGCGCACGCCGGCAGCTCGCGCGTGTCGATGGCATGGGTCGCGATCGCGGTCGCGCTGCTGCTGCTGCTCGTCCCGATCGTCGCGGGCAACGTCTGACGTCACCGGTTGGCGAGCTCCTCCCGGTACTCGGCCAGCTTCTTCGTCAGCTCCTCGTCGCCGAGCGCCAGGATCTCGACCGCCAGGATCCCGGCGTTCGCGGCGCCGTTGATGGCGACGGTCGCGACGGGGATACCTGTCGGCATCTGCACCGTCGAGTAGAGCGAGTCGACGCCGTTCAACGCGCCGCCGGCCAGCGGGATGCCGATCACCGGCAGCGTCGTGTTCGCGGCCACCGCGCCGGCGAGGTGCGCAGCGAGCCCGGCGGCGGCGATGAGAACGCCGAACCCGGCGTCACGTGCGCCCTTCACGAACGCGGCGACCTTGTCGGGCGTGCGGTGCGCCGACAGCACGTGGGCCTCGTGCTCGACGCCGAACTTCTCGAGCATCTCCATGGCGGGGACGAGCTTGTCCCGGTCGTTCGGCGATCCCATGAGGATCGCGACCTTCTTGATCACGTGCGAGCAGCCTCCTCGGCGATGTCGGTACGGAACTGGATGCCGGCCCACGAGATGCGTGCCGCGGCCTCGTACGCCCGGCGGCGGGCCTCGGCGATCGTGGGTGCGACGGCCGTGACGTCGACTACCCGCCCGCCGGCGGTCGTCAACGCGCCGGGCTCGCCGGCCACGCCCGCGCAGTAGACGGTGACGCCGTCGATCGAGCCGGCGTCGTCGATACCGGTGATGGCGTCGCCCGTGCGCGGCACGGCCGGATACCCGGGTGCGGCGAGCACGACCGTCACCGCGGCGTCGTCGACGAACGCCGGCTCGCCACGTGCGTGTCCTTCCGCAGCCGCCGCCAGGAACGCGGCGAGGTCGCCGTCGAACCGGGGCAGCACGACCTGCGTCTCCGGGTCGCCGAACCGCACGTTGTACTCGAGGACCTTCACCCCCGCCGGCGTCAGCATGAGCCCCGCGTAGAGGACACCTCGGTAGTCGATCCCGACGGCGCGCAAGCGGTGCAGCGTCGGCAGCACCGCGCCCTCCATCACCTCGTCGACGACGTGCTTGGTCGCGAACGGCACCGGGGAGTAGGCGCCCATGCCGCCGGTGTTCGGACCGGCGTCGCCGTCGAGGGCCCGCTTGAAGTCCTGCGCCGGTGCGAGCGGCACCGCGGTCCTGCCGTCGCACACCGCCAGCACGGACAGCTCGGGACCCGTGAGCCCCTCCTCGATCACGACCGCGCCCTGCTCGAGCTTCGCCCGGACGTCGTCGGCCGCCTCGGCGACGTCGGTCGTGACGAGCACGCCCTTGCCCGCGGCGAGGAAGTCGGTCTTGACGACGTACAGGCCCTCGAGCGAGCGCAGGAACGCCAGCGCGCCGTCGAGGTCGCCGGGCTCGAACGACCCGTGACGCGCCGTCGGCACACCCGCGTCGGCGAGCACGGACTTCATCCACGCCTTCGACCCCTCGAGGCGGGCGCCGTCGGCACCTGGCCCGAACACGAGCCGTCCACGCGCCCGCAGCCGGTCGGCGAGCCCGTCGACGAGCGGCGCCTCCGGGCCGACGACGAACAGGTCGGCGTCGATCTCCTCCGGCCGCTGCGACGTCGAGCCGGGGATTCCGGGGTTGCCGGGCGTGACGACGACGTCCGCGGCGCGCGCGAGCACGTCGGCGAGCGCGTGCTCACGTCCGCCGCCACCGACGACGCACACGCGCATCACGCGGTCATGCGGCGAACCGAACGAACTGCTCGCGCCCCGGGCCGACGCCGACGACGCGGATCGGGACGCCCACCTGCTCGGCGAGGAACGCCACGTAGTCGCGAGCGGCGTCGGGGAGATCGTCGACGTCGTGGGTGGCGGAGAGATCGGTGTGCCAGCCGGGAAGGTCCTCGTAGACGGGCGAGACCTTGTGCAGCGTCGACTGGTGGTACGGCGGGAAGGTGAAGCGCTCGCCGTCGGCCTCGTACGCGACGCACACCCGCACGGTGTCGAGCGTGTCGAGCACGTCGAGCTTGGTGAGCGCGACCTCGGTGAGCGAGTTGAGCCGCACCGCCTGCCGCAGCATGACGGCGTCGAACCACCCGGCCCGGCGGCGGCGCCCGGTGACCGTGCCGAACTCGTGGCCGCGGTCGACGAGCAGGTCGCCGGTGTCGTCGGTGAGCTCGGTCGGGAACGGCCCCGCGCCGACCCGCGTGCAGTACGCCTTGGCGATGCCGATGACCCGGTCGATGTACTTGGGGCCGACACCGGCGCCGACGCAGGCACCGCCGGCGACGGGGTTCGACGACGTGACGAACGGATACGTCCCGTGGTCGAGGTCCAGGAACGTCGCCTGCGCGCCCTCGAGCAGCACGTGCTGGCCGGACTCGAGTGCCTCGTGCACCAGCGACACCGTGTCGGTGATCATCGGCGCCAGTCGCGGCGCGTACTCGTCGAGGTACTGCCGGGCGATCGTGTCCACGTCGAGCGGGAGTCGGTTGTAGACCTTGGCGAGGACGAGGTTCTTCTCCTTGAGCGCGACCTCGAGCTTCTGGCGGAAGATCTTCGGGTCGAGCAGGTCCTGCACGCGCAGGCCGACGCGACCGGCCTTGTCGCTGTACGCGGGGCCGATGCCCTTCTTGGTCGTGCCGAGCTTGTTGCTGCCCAGGCGGCGCTCGTACAGGGCGTCGAGCTCCTGGTGGTATGGCATGATCAGGTGGGCGTTGCCGCTGACGCGGAGGTTCGACGTGTCGACGCCGCGGCTGTTGAGCGTGTCCATCTCCTTGACGAGCGTCGCGGGGTCGACGACGACGCCGTTGCCGATCACCGGCGTGATGAACGGATAGAGGACCCCGCTCGGGATCAGCTGGAGCGCGAAGCGCTCGCCGTCGACGACGAGGGTGTGCCCGGCGTTGTGGCCGCCCTGGTAGCGGACGACCATCGACATCTCCTTGGCGAGGAGGTCGGTGAGCTTGCCCTTGCCCTCGTCACCCCACTGGGTCCCCACTACGACCGTCGCCGGCACGTGGGGTGAGCCTAGGCGCTACGAAAGGCGAAGTACGCGGGCCGCGCCGACCAGTCGTTGCGGTACAGGCCGTACTGGCTGTGCGCGTCGAAGTCGAGCAGCGTCATCGCCTTGTCCTTCAGGTTGAACCAGAGCAGGGGACCCGCCCACCCCGCCGTGCTCCACTCGGCCCACTTGGCGTACGCCTGCGTGAGATAGCTCGCCTGCATGGCCTCGCTCACACCGAGGAACTCGACCCGCCATCCGATCTCGGTCCCCCACAACTGCTTGGCGGCGTCGCCGTTGGCGACCATCGTCGCACGGAGGTCCTGCGCCACGAGCAGCCCGCTCCCGGCGGCGAGCGGCGCGCCCTGCCCGCAGTACGGGTGATAGCCCACGGCGTCGAACGCGTCGCGTGCGCCTGCCGCGTACATGACCCGCAGGAAGTCGACCGGCCGCGGACTGCCCCCTGCCGCGAGCCCGCCCGTAAGGACACGCGACGACGGCGACACCTGCTTGATCGCACCCGAGACGGCGCGGAGCAGCGCGGTGTACGCGGCAGGGTCGGGCGAGCGCCATGACGCCTTGAAGTTCGGCTCGTTCCACACCTCGAACGTCACGCCGAGCGGGCCGTAGCGCTGTGCTGCGGCGCGGGCGAACGGCACCATGAGCTTGGGGTCGAGCGGCGGGACGTTCCAGCCCTGGCCCGCATTCGCCCACGACGGCGTGGTCCCGAGGATCGCGATCACCGGGAGGCCGCGGGCGATCGCGCCGTTGACGGCACGGTCGGCACCGACCCAGTCGAACGACGCCGGCACCCGCTCGATCCACGCCCAGTCGAGATCGGTGCGGACCCACCCACCGGGAGAGACGTCGACGAGGCCGTCGAGGTACTGCTCGAGCTCCCACGGTTGCAGGTACATCAGCTTCCCCGGCGAGATGCCCTTGCCGGTCGCACCGACCGGCAGGGTCGACGCGCGCGTCGTGCCGAGCGACAACGGGTTGACGACGAGCGTCGCGCCTCCGGCCGCGGCAAGTCCCAAGAACCGCCGCCTCGTCAGGTGCGCGCCGCTCACGGCTCCTCCTGGTCGTTCGCTGCCCCCGGCGCCACCATTCGACGCCGCGGTCGCGAGCGCCTGCCCGGGACGACTACGCCACGAGTCCCCGGCGGAACGCCTCCGCCACCGCCTGGGTGCGGTCGGCGACACCGAGCTTGCGGAGGATGTTCTCCACGTGGGTCTTCACCGTCGCCTCCTAGACGAACAGGGCGGCGGCGATCTCCTTGTTCGTCTGCCCGTCGGCGAGGAGCTGGAGCACCTGCTGCTCGCGGTCGGACAGCGGCGAGGGCGGCGGACCGCCGCCGCGGGCGGCGGCGAACAGCGCGCCCGTCAGCGACGGCGCGACGACCGAGCGACCGGCGGCGACCTCGAGGATGGCATTGGCCAGCTCGGTCGGCCGGGCCGTCTTGAGCATGAACCCGTCGGCGCCCGCGGCGAGGGCGCGGCGCAGGGTCTCGCCGTCGGCCTCGGCCGTGAGGATCAGCACCTTGACGTTCGGATGCGACGACTTGATCGACGCCGTCACCTCGACGCCGTCCTGGCCCGGCAGCCGCATGTCCATGAGCACGACGTCCGGCGTGAGGACCGGGATGTACCGCATCGTCTCCTCGCCGTCGCCCGCCGTCCCGACGAGCTCGATGTCGGAGTTGAGTCCGAGCATGAACTCGAGCCCCTCCCGGACCACCGGGTGGTCGTCGGTGATCAGGACGCGGACCGCCATGGCGCGTGCAGCCTACAGACGATCCGCCGTTCGACGGACGAGTCCTCCGCCGGCCACGACGAGGACGGCACCGGCGAGGGCGAGCGCCTCCAGCGGCACCCCCGTGCGCGGCAGCTCGGCGTCGAGCGGCTGCTCGTACGTCGCGCCGAGCACCTCGGTACCCGCGATCGTCGTCGGCGTCACCGCGGGCGTCGGGGGCGGTGACGCCGGCCCCGGCGGATCGCGGTCGATGACCGCGGACGAGATCACCTGCACGTCGACGCGGACGGGCAGCGACGACACCTCGCGCCCGTCGGCGGTACGCGCGACGGCGACCGACTCGAGTGGGCCGCCCGTGTTCGACGCCGGCACCGTCGTCTGCAGCACCGCCCGCCACTCGCCACCGGGCGCCACGTCGCCGGCATCCCGCACGACCGGCCCGCCCGGCAGGTGCGCCTCGACGACGACCCGTGCCGCGAGGTCGGGACCGCCGTTCGAGACGACGACCTCGTAGGCGAGCGGCTGGTCGACGGGCGCATCCCGGTCGATCGTGACGATCGGCTGGTCGGCGACGAGGCGGACCGCGAGCCCCGGCGGGGCCGCGCCGGCATCGCCGTCGGCGTGCGCGGACGGGACGAACCCGACGAGCAGGAAGCTCACGACGAGGACGAACCCCCGCACGCCACGTGACACGCGTTCAAGGATGGGGTCGCTCGTGCCGATACGGCAATGGGCCGGTCGGACCACTGCCCGCGCGCGGGCGGGCTAGTGCCGCGGTGACTACGCAGTGCGCGAACGGGCACAAAAGGTGCATGCGGAGAAGCTGGGGAATCGTCGCGGCCCTCTCGGGCGTCGCGTTGGCCGTACCGGGTGCTGCACTCGCTGCAGACCAATCGACGCCTGCCGGCGACGCGTCGGCCAGTGCCGTCGCCGCGCAGGTGGACGGGATCGCGTCCGCGGGCGAGACCCACGCACGGTCCGGGCAGAACGACGCCGAGGCAACGGGCAACGCGCTCACGCTCGGCGGGGCGCCGCCGGCGAAGCAGTTCGGCGGCACCACGAAGAGCGCGGACGACGCGGACGATCACGACGCGCTCGTCGACACCGGCGACACACCGCTCGGGCGCGCGGCGGTGACGCCATGGGAGACGCACACCCGCAAGCCGTCGTCGTCGACGTCGAACTGCCGAACCGCGCAAGGGCGGGCGGCGATCGCGCGCGTCACGCTCATCGACAAGAAGACGCTCGACGTGAACGTCCTCCAGTCGCAATCCGACACCAAGCACTGCGGGCTCACGTCGGCGGGTGCGGGCTCGAGCGACGGCGCAACCGTCGCCCTCGGCGGTGACGGCGGTCTCCTTCTCACGCTCCTGCACAGCGACGCGCAGAGCGGACAGGGAGGCAGCACCTACCTGATCTCGATCAACGGCAACAAGATCGCCGACGATGAACAAGCCGGCGGGAACTGCGCGATCGAGGTGCCCGGCCTCGTCGGGCTCACGTGCTTGACGGTCGGCGGCGGCGCCGGCTCGGTGTTCTCCGACGTCGCCCACGTGACACTGGGCGACGGTCAGTTCACCGGGACGCTCGCCGGGTCGTCGGGAACACCGGCCGCCGGTACCGCGTCGGTGCTGCCCGAGACGATCGAGCGCGCACCGTCGAGCGGTGGGGCGACGGGCTCGGCACTGGCACGAACGGGCGCCGACGTCGGCGCGTTCGCGGCGCTCGGCCTCGCCGCGATCGCGCTCGGTGAAGTCGTGCGCCGGCGCGCTGCCACCCGCTGACGCACACCCGCGGAACGACTACTTCAGCGTCAGCTCGTCGCCGGCGGCGTCGACGTCCACGTGGACGGTGGCGCCGTCGGCGTAGCGGCCCTCGAGCAGCGCCAGCGCCAGGGGATCGGCGATGTGACGCTGGATCACCCGCTTGAGCGGGCGGGCGCCGAAGGTCGGGTCGTACCCCACCCGCGCCAGCCACGCAGCCGCGGCGGGCGTGACGTCGAGCGACAGGCGCCGGTCGGCCAGGCGGCGGCGCAGGCCCTCGAGCTGGATGCCGACGATGAGCTCGATGTCGCCCTCGGTCAGCGAGCGGAAGCGCACGATCTCGTCGATGCGGTTGATGAACTCCGGCTTGAAGAAGTCGCGCGGCTCACCCGGGAGGTTCGACGTCATGATCAGCACGGTGTTCGTGAAGTCGACCGTGCGACCCTGACCGTCCGTCAGGCGCCCGTCGTCGAGCACCTGCAGCAGGATGTTGAACACGTCCGGGTGCGCCTTCTCGATCTCGTCGAGCAGCACGACGGCGTACGGGCGCCGGCGGATCGCCTCGGTCAGCTGGCCCCCCTCGTCGTAGCCGACGTAGCCGGGGGGCGCGCCGACGAGGCGCGACACCGCGTGCTTCTCCATGTACTCCGACATGTCGATGCGCACCATCGCCCGCTCGTCGTCGAACATGAACTCGGCGAGCGTGCGCGCCAGTTCGGTCTTGCCGACACCGGTCGGCCCGAGGAACAGGAACGAGCCGATCGGCTTGTTCGGGTCGGACAGACCCGAGCGTGAGCGCCGGATGGCGTTGGCGACGGCCGAGACCGCTTCGTCCTGGCCGATGACGCGGTCGTGGAGGACGTCCTCCATGCGGATCAGCTTCTGGACCTCGCCCTCCATCAGCTTCGAGATCGGGATGCCCGTCCACTTGCTGACGACCTCGGCGACGTCCTCCTCGTCGACCTCCTCCTTCAGCATCTTCTTGTCACCCTGCAGCTCGGCCAGGCGCGCGGTGGCCTCCTCGACCTGGCGCTCCAGCGCGGGCATGCGGCCGTAACGGATCTCGGCGGCGCGCTCGAGGTCGGTCTCGCGCTCGACCTCCGAGCGCAGCGACTCGAGCTCCTCCTTCAGCCCGCGGATCTCGGCGATCTGGTCCTTCTCCGACTGCCAGTGCGCCTTCATCGCCGACGACTGCTCCTGCAGGTCGGCGAGCTCGCGGTCGAGCGCCTCCAGCCGCTCGACCGACGCCGTGTCGGTCTCCTTCGCCAGCGCCACGCGCTCGATCTCGAGCTGGCGGATGCGGCGCTCGACGACGTCGATCTCGGTCGGCATCGAGTCGATCTCGATGCGCAGGCGCGACGCGGCCTCGTCGACCAGGTCGATCGCCTTGTCGGGGAGGAAGCGGCCCGTCACGTAGCGGTCCGACAGCGTGGCGGCGGCGACGAGCGCGGCGTCCTGGATGCGCACGCCGTGGTGGACCTCGTAGCGCTCCTTCAGCCCGCGCAGGATGGCGATCGAGTCCTCGACGGACGGCTCGCCGACGAACACCGGCTGGAACCGCCGCTCGAGGGCGGGGTCCTTCTCGATGTGCTTGCGGTACTCGTCGAGCGTCGTCGCGCCGACCATGCGCAGCTCGCCGCGCGCCAGCATCGGCTTGATCATGTTGCCGGCATCCATGGCGCCCTCGGCCGCGCCGGCACCGACGATCGTGTGCATCTCGTCGATGAACGTGATCACCTCGCCCTCGGCGTCGGTGATCTCCTTCAGCACGGCCTTCAGCCGCTCCTCGAACTCGCCGCGGTACTTCGCGCCGGCGACCATCGAGCCGAGGTCGAGCGCCACCAGCCGCTTGTTCTTCAGCGACTCGGGCACGTCGCCCTCGACGATGCGGCGTGCCAGTCCCTCGACGATCGCGGTCTTGCCGACGCCGGGCTCGCCGATGAGCACGGGGTTGTTCTTCGTGCGCCGCGAAAGGACCTGGACGACGCGCCGGATCTCCTCGTCGCGCCCGATGACCGGGTCGAGCTTGCCCTTGCGCGCCGCGTCGGTGAGATCGCGCCCGTAGCGCTCGAGCGCCTGGTACTGCTCCTCCGGGTTCTGCGAGGTGACCCGGTGCGACCCGCGGACCTCGCGCAGCGCGGCGAGCACCTGCTCCTTCGTGGAGCCCACCCGATCCGCCATCACGAGCAACAGGTGCTCGGTCGACAGGTACTCGTCGCCGAGGCCGGTCCGCTCGGTGTCGGCCGCCTCGATGACGTCCCGGAGGTCGCGGGAGAGCCCGACCTCGGAGCCGCCGTAGGCGCGTGGCACCTTGCCGAGCGCGTCCTCGAGCCGGTTTCGGAGCGTGAGCGGGGCGACGCCGATGCGCTGGAGGATCGGCAGGACGACGCCCTCCTCCTGGCCCAGCAGCGCGAGCAGCAGGTGCTCGGGCGTCGCCTCGGCGTGGTTGCGGGCGCGCGCCGAGTCGAGGGTGGCCTGGATGGCTTCCTGGGTCTTGAGGGTCCAGCGGTTCGGATCGAGCGCCATGCTCAGCGGCTCCTGTGAGGAAACTTGAGTGTCAGTGTATCAAGTCACAACACTCGGACCCCGCCGGACAATCCCGGCGCGCACAGGTTCTCCGCTACCCGGACGAGCGCGGCGGCTGCCGCCTCGTCGCCGGCCGTCGCCCGCGCCCGGAGGACGAGCCCCCCGGCGAGCCCGTCGGGGGGCGGCGACGGGAGCGCGTCGAGCGCCGCCCGGTCACCCGACAGCTCGGCGAGGAGCGCGTCCGCCGCCAGCCGGACGAGACCGGCACCGTCGGCGACCGCGTCGCGCCGAACGACGTCGAGCACGGCGGTCCAGTCGGTGCCACTGTCCCCGCCGAGGACACCCGCCATCGCGCCGAGCAGGAGGGTCGCCCGCAGCGGCCCGACCGTCCCGTCGGGACCCTCGGTGCCCACCGCCGCGAACTGGGCGGCGGCCTCGTCGGCCCGCCCGGCGAGCGCGAGCGCCTCGGCCTGCAGGGCGGCGCCGGCGCGGCTCGTCGGGTCGGGCGTCGCGTCGATGAGCTCGACCGGGGCGTCCGCGTCGCGGGCGAGGGCGACAACGGCACGCGACGCCCGCACGAGGTCCGACTCCGCCTTTCCCTCCAGCTTGGCGAGGTCGCACCTGTCGACGATGGCGGCGGCCTCGTCGACGCGACCGAGCAACCGCAGCAGGTTCGACCGCAGGCAGCGCAAGTGCGCACCCATCATCGGGTTGGCGAGGTCGTCGGCGAGCGCCGCTCCCCGCTCGGTGTAGGCGAGGACCTCGGCCATGTCGTCCTCGGTGCCGAAGCGCTGGCGGAAGAAGTGGAACCAACCGAGCGACAGGAGGGTCGACAGCTGGCCCTGCTGGTCGCCGCGCTCCTCGTTCCACGCAAGTGACTCGTCGAGCCACTGCGGCACGCGCGGGTCGTTCGGCCGGACGAGCGAGAGGAACGAGTACGCCGCCATCTCGCCGCTGCGATCGCCGGCGCGCCGGAACGGGTCGATCGACGCCTCGAGCGCTCGGAGCGCGTCCTCCATCCGGCTCTGGTTGAAGTACGCCACGCCGGCGTTGGCGAGCGCCCACCCCTCGTCGCTGGGGTGGCCGAGGTCTCGCCATCGGCGGGCGACGTCGGCGAGCGCGTTCGCCGCGAACGCCGGGTCGACGAACATGCGCGACGCGGCGCGCAGGTGGTCGCGCTGCGCCGCCGCGACGGGGTCCTCGAGCGGCGGGACCCGATCGAGGATCTCGTTCGCGCGCTCGTTCTCGCCGACCTCGAAGTGCGCCTTGGCGAGCACGAGGAGCGCGTCCACGTCGTCGGGCGCGAGCTCGACCGCGCGCTGGAGGAAGCGGATCGTCTCGGTCGTGCGGCTGCGGTCGCGCAGCTCGCGCGCCGCGTCCTTCAGCGCGGCGACGGCATCGGCGGCGAGCGACGCGTCGTCGGGAAGGAACGCGGCGGCACGGCCGAGGTGGCGCGCCCGGTCGACCACCGTCGTCGCGCTCGCCGCCGACGCGCGGTGCCGCTCGCCCCGAACCGACCGCGGCAGCGACTCGTAGGCGACCTCGCGCAACAGCGGGTCGACGACGTCGTACGCGCCCCGCCCGCCGAGGCGGAGCAGCCCCGCGTCACACAGCCCGCGCAGCACGTCGGCTGCGTCGGGGACGCCTCCCAGCGCGGCGACCTGATCCGCAGTGGCCGCCTCGCCGAGCACCGCGACGTGCTGCAGCACGAGCTTCTGCGACGGCGCCAGCGCGTCGAGGCGCGCCGCCAGCACGGCCTGCAACGTCGCCGGGACGGGCAGCTCACGCGCCAGGTGGAACGCGCCGTCGTCGTCGCGCACGAACCCACCGCGGTCGCGCAACACCGTGACGAGCTCGCGCAGATACAGCGGGTTGCCGCCGGAGCGGTCGACGAGGAACGTGCGCGCCTCGTCGCCCAACGCAGCACCGCCGACGTAGGCGCGGGCCAGCATGGCCGCGTCGCTGCGGGCGAGCGGCGACAGGCGAACGGTCGTCGCCGTCGGGAACTGGCCGAGCCACTCCGGCGGATCGGAACGGCCGACGAGCACCAGCAGCACGGGCACGTCGACGAGCCGCTGTGAGAGCTCGGCGAGCGTCTCGGTGGTCTTGCCCAGCGCGCGATGGAGGTCGTCGAGCACCACGAGCAGCGGTTGCGTCGCCGTCTTCTCCTCGAACAGCCGCCGCACCGCCCACAGCTGCTCCTGCGCGAGCGCGTTCGGATCGATGCCGATCAGCGACGGGTGCAGCTCGCCCGTCACGGAACGGACGCGGGTGTCGATCTGCGCGTCGCCGGTCGTCCCGAGCTGGGCGAACAGCTCCGCCGCGAGGCGCATGCCGCCGAGCCCGCCGTAACCGGGATACGCGGCGCGGACCACGGGCGACCCCGTCTCGGCCACCGCCGCACACAGCTCGGTCATCAGGCGCGACTTGCCGCAGCCGCTCTCCCCCGTCACGACGACGACCGCGGCGCGTCGGTCGTCGCGCACACGCCGCCACTGCGCGAGCAGGAAGGCCAGCTCGCCGTCGCGCCCGACCAGCGGCGTCGCCTCACCGGGCCGGTCGCTCGCCTGCTGGCGCAGCGCGAGCGCCTCGTACACCGGCACCGGTTCCGACTTGCCCTTCACCAGCACCGGGCCGCGCTCGCGCAGCACGACACGCCGGCCGGCGAGCTCGGCGGTGAGCGGACCCACGAGCACCTCGCCCGGTCCCGCGGCCTTCTCGAGTCGCGCGGCGACGTTGACCGCGTCGCCGATGACGGTGACGCCACCCTCGGGCCCGAGCGCGGCGACCATCAGCTCACCGGAGTTCACGCCGATCGAGAAGCTGAGGTCGCCACCGAGCTCGCGCATCGCCAGCGCGGCGGCGACGGCGCGCTCGGCATCGTCGTCGTGCGCCTGCGGCACGCCGAACACCGCCATCACCGAGTCGCCCATGTACTTGTCGACGATCCCGCCGTGCTCGGCGACGACCTCGGCCAGTCGCCGGAACGCGGTGTCGACCGTGCGGGCGACGACCTCGTGGTCGGTGCGCTCGGCCAGGCTGGTGAAGCCCACGACGTCGGCGAACAGCACCGTGGCGAGCTTGCGCTCCTCCTGCGGCGCGACCGCGGCGGCGACCGGTGACGCGGTGCCGAGCGCCGCGCCGCACTGCCCGCAGAACCGCTGTCCGAGCGGGTTCGAGGCGCCGCAGGTCGCGCAGGCGTCGACGACGAGCGCCGCGCCGCAGTGACCACAGAAGCGGAAGCCCTCGGGGTTCGTCCCCCCACACGACGCGCACGTCGTCACGGCAGCATTCTCGCTCAGGTTCGGCCGCCGGAGTGTCGACAAATCAGACGAACGGGTGGTGTCACCCTCGCCCGGGCGCACTAGTTGTTCCTAAACTCACATCGGAGAGCGGCGACCGATGAGCAACCCCACCCCAACGGCAGCGACCCACGAGTCGAGTGGTCTGTTCGTCGCGTTCATCGCGACGGCTGCGCTCGTCCTCGGTGTCGTGTGCCGGAATGCGATCGTGGACACGCTCGCCGCCGTGACGCCGCCGGCACTCGACGCGATCGTGCTGCCGTTCACGCCACCGCGCACCGAGGTCGCCGAGGCACCGTCGGCGCCGGCGGTCGACACGCCCGTGCTGCCGAGCGCGTCGACGCCGACGACGCTACCGATCACGCCCCGCGCCCGCACCGCGACGACGGTGTCGACGCGTCGCCCGACCGTGAACGTGCGGGTGCCGAGCGTCGAGACGATCTCGACGGTGCTCGCCGCTGCGACGGCCCCGCTGCCGCGCGGGACGGCGGCGGCGCTCCCGAGCGCGACCGGTGAAGTGACGCGTAGCCTCGCGGGCACGTCCGTCACGCCCCTCAGCTCCACGACCACCGGCCCCGCCGCGAACGCCGCGAGCCGCGGCAGCCACGAGCGCGCCGGGACCGGCGCGCTCGCACGCCATGGGAACCGGCCGGCACACGCCGACGACCGGCAGCACCGCGCGCACCCGCGCCACCCCCAGCATCCCGATGGCGGTCGTCACTCCGGCCGCTGAGTCGTCCACCGACGCGGCGACCCCGTCCGACGACGAGCGTCCCGCTCGACTCGCGCTCGTTCGCGCGCTCACCGGCGTGCGCTTCCGCATCCTCGGCTGGTTCGTCCTCCTGCTGATCGCGGCGATCGTCGGATCGCTGCTCGTGCAGCGCGCCGTGCTCGACCGCCGCCTCACGACCGAGACCGACGAGCTCCTGGCCAAGGAGATCGAGGGCCTCCGCAACCTCGCCGCCGACCAGCCGACCGACGTGCGCGCCGTGTTCGCCGGGTTCCTCGACTCACACGTCCCCGCACGCGGCGAGTCGTACCTGACGATCGTCGACGGGCGCGTCGACAAGACGCTCGGCGACGCCGCGCGCGCGGTCCTCGCGGTGCCTGGGGTGCCGCGACGTTTCGCCGACCTCACGTCGCCGTCGCGCGGTTGGCTCGACACGGACGGCGGACGCGCCCGCTACCTCGCGGTGCCGGTCCGCGTCGGCGGCGACACCGCCGGGGTGTTCGTCGCGACGCGCGTACCGGAGGAGAGCCGGCGGGCGATCAGCGACGCGCTGCGTGTGGGCGCGCTCGTGTCGCTGTCGGTGCTGCTCCTCACCGCGATCCTGGCGTGGGCGATCGCCGGCCGCGTCCTCAACCCCGTCCGCCTCGTCACCGAGACGGCGCGCTCGATCAGCGAGACCGACCTCCGAAAGCGGATACCGGTGGAGAACGACGACGAGGTCGGTGAGCTGGCGACGACGTTCAACGCGATGCTCGACCGGCTCGAGGCCGGCATCGACGCGCAGCGGCAGTTCGTCAGCGATGCCGGCCACGAGCTGCGCACGCCGATCACCGTCATCCGCGGTCATCTCGAGGTCCTCGGCGACGACCCGAAGGAGCGCGCCGAGACCGTCGACCTCGTCACGGACGAGCTCGACCGCATGGCCCGCATGGTCAACGACCTGCTGCTCCTCGCCAAGGCCGAGCGCCCCGGGTTCCTCACGCCGGACACCGTCCACGTCGGCGAGCTGCTGCACGAGGTGTCGATGAAGGCGTCGGCGCTCGCACCACGGGATTGGCGCGTCGAGGGGTACGCCGCGAACCTGTCGGTCGTCGCCGACCGTCAGCGCCTCACGCAGGCGCTCATGAACATGGCGTCGAACGCCGTGGCGCACACCGACGAGGGCGACACCATCGCCTTCGGCGCCGAAGCCCGATCCGGAGGACTCCACGTGTGGGTGCGCGACACCGGGGCCGGTATCCCGGTCGAGGACCAGCAGCGCATCTTCGAGCGCTTCGCACGCGGACGGCTGACGCGCCGCGACCCGAGCGGCTCGGGACTCGGGTTGGCGATCGTGAAAGCGATCGCAGAAGCGCACGGCGGACGCGTGACGGTCGACAGCCGGCCGGGCGAGGGCGCGACGTTCACCATCACGCTGCCGCCGAGCCCGCACGAGGTCATCGATTTGAGGACGACAACGACGACATGAGCAAGATCCTCATCGCCGAGGACGAGGCCCGCATCGCCTCGTTCCTCGAGAAGGGCCTGCGGGCGGAGGGCTTCGACACGGTCGTCGTGGACGACGGCGCCACCGCCGCGACGCGCGCGCGCGACGGCGACTTCGATCTCCTCGTGCTCGACCTCGGCCTGCCGTCCAAGCACGGCCTCGACGTGCTCGCGGAGCTGCGCGAGCGCGGCGAGAAGCTGCCGGTCGTCATCCTCACGGCCGACGACGAGACCGAGAGCACCGTGAAAGGGCTCGAGGGTGGCGCCGACGACTACGTCGTCAAGCCGTTCGTGCTGCGCGAGCTCATCGCCCGCATCCGCGCCCGGCTGCGCCAGTCCCCCGCGTCCACCGTGCGCGTCGGCGACGTGTCGCTCGACCTGCACGCGCACGAGTTCACCCTCGCCGACGGCAAGGTCGTCCAGCTCCCACCCCGCGAGTTCTCGCTCGCAGAGGTGTTCATGCGCAACCCCGACCGCGTGCTCACACGCGAGGAGCTGCTCGAGACGGTGTGGGGCGACGACGCCGAGGCGAGCCGGAGTCTCGTCGAGGTCTACGTCTTCTACCTGCGGCGCAAGCTCGGCACCGAGCTCATCGAGACGGTGCGGGGCCAGGGCTACCGCTTGCGCGCGCCGGGCTACGAGGGCGAACCCTGATCGTTCTGCCAGCAGCAGCGCACCCATTCCGGTAGCGCTGTTGCTGGCAGAACGGGTGGTTCAGCGCCGGCGGTACAGCGCCGGCGCCTGGCTCACCGGGACCAGGTCCCGGCGGTAGTGGCGGTGCGTCCGCTCGACCGCGTCACGCGCCGCCTCCTTGGCCGACTCGAGCTCGCCCCGCAGTCGCGCGACCTCGTCCTCGAGCTCCATCACCCGCTTGACGCCGGCGAGGTTGAGGCCCTCGTTGGTGAGATCGAGGATGCGCCGAAGGCGGGCGATGTCGCGCTCGCTGTAGCGACGGCTGCCGCCGCCGGTGCGCGACGGCTCGAGCAGGCCTTTGCGCTCGTAGATGCGCAGCGTCTGCGGATGGACACCGGCGAGCTCGGCGGCGACCGAGATCACGTAGAGCCCTCTGGATTCGAACTCGAACGTCGGCATCGATCACACCCCCAGGTGGGCTCGGGGCGATTCGGAGGTGGCCGCGGCCAGCGCCTCGATCGCATTCTTCTGCTCGGACGTGAGGTTCGTGGGGACCGCCACCTCGACGGTGACGAGCAGGTCGCCCGTCTTCTTCGCCGCGGGGATGCCCCGGCCGCGGACGCGGAACGTACGGCCCGACTTCGTGCCCGCGGGGATCTTGAGCGTCACCGGTTCGGTCAGCGTCGGCACCTTCACCTCGGCGCCGAGCGCGGCTTCCGCGAACGTGACCGGCACCGTGATCGTGAGGTCGTTGCCGCGACGGCCGAACAGCCGGTGGCCGGCGACGTGCATCAGCACGTACAGGTCGCCGGGCGGGCCACCGTTGCGTCCCGCGCCGCCCTTGCCCTTCAGCCGGATGCGCTGCCCGTCGGCGACGCCGGCCGGCACCTTGACCTTGACCTGGCGCGCCTTCGGCGCGATGCCGGCGCCGTGACACGTCGGGCACGCCTTCTCGACGACCATGCCCCGCCCGCCGCACTGCGGGCACGGCTGGCTGAACGAGAAGAGGCCCTGGTTGTCGTCGACAACACCCCGCCCGCTGCAGCGTGGGCACAGCTTGGGTGACGTCCCCGGCGCCGCGCCGGTGCCGTGGCACGTGTCGCACGCCGCGTCGGAGGTGACGTTGACGGTGACGAGCGAGCCGTTGACCGCGTCGTCGAACGACACGTGCAGCTCGGCCTCGAGGTCGTCGCCGCGGCGCGGTCCGGTCGCGCCACCACCGGGCGCGCGGCTGCGACCGGCGCGACCGGCGCCGCCGAACAGGTTGCCGAGCAGGTCGCCGAGGTCGTCGACACGGAACGAGAACCCGCCGCCGGGCTCGCCGCCACCGGCGTTGCCGAACCCGAACGGCGTCGGGCCGAGGCGGCGGACCTCGTCGTACTCCTTTCGCTTCTCGGCGTCACCGAGGACGTCGTACGCGGCCGAGATCTCCTTGAAGCGCGTCTCGTCGCCACCGGCGGCATCGGGGTGGTACTTCTTCGACAGCTTCCGGTAGGCGGTCTTGATCTCCTTCTCCGTGGCGGAGTCGGAGACACCGAGGACCTTGTAGTAGTCCTTCTCGAGCCACTCGCGCTGCGGCGCCACGTCGGCCTACCCGCGCACCTTCACCATCGCGGCGCGCAGCAGCCGGCCCTTCCACCGGTAGCCCGGACGGAGGACCTCGGTGACGGACGGGCCTCCGTCGCCTCCAGGGTCGCCGTCGCCCGCGGGCTCGTGGACGACGGCCTCGTGCTCGTTCGGATCGAACGGCTTGCCGACCGGGTCGAGCTTCTCGAGGCCCTCGCCCTCGAGCACGTTCATGAGGCTGCGGTAGACCGCGTCGACACCCGTCTCCCCGTGCGCGAGCGCGAGGTCGAAGTTGTCGAGCACCGGCAGCAGCTTCTCGACGAGCACGCCGGCGGCACGCTCGACGTGCTCCGTCTGCTGCTTGAGCATCCGCTTCTTGTAGTTCTCGAAGTCGGCCTGCAACTGGCGGCTGAGCGCGAGGTACTCCTCGCGCTCCTTCAGCAGCAGCTCCACGTCGACCTCGAAGGCGAGCTCGGCGTCGGCGGCGAGCTCGCCCTCGTCGATCGCATCTGCCGGAGGCGGCGTCTCCGTCGCCTCCGGCTCGTCGAACTCCGACATCACGAACCGGTCTGCTGGTCGTCCACGATCTCGGCGTCGACGACCTCGTCGTCGTTCGGCGCCGACGCCGACGCGTCACCCGCGCCGCCCGTCGCCGCGGACTCGGCCGACGCCTGCTCGTACAGCCGTTGCGCGAAACCCTGTGACGCGCTGACGAGCGACTCGGTCGCCGTCTTGATCGCCTCGAGGTCGGTACCGGCGAGCGCCTCCTTCAGCGACGCCAGGCCCGACTCGACGCGCTCCTTCTCGTCGCCGGAGATCTTGTCGCCCTGCTCCTTGAGCAGCTTCTCGGTCTGGTACACGAGCGAGTCGGCGTTGTTGCGGACCTCGGCCTCCTCCTTGCGGCGGCGGTCGTCCTCCGCGTGCGCCTCGGCGTCACGGACCATGCGCTCGATGTCGTCCTTGTTGAGCGACGACTGGCCGGTGATCGTCATCGACTGCTCCTTGCCCGTCGCCCGGTCCTTGGCGGCGACGTGCACGATGCCGTTGGCGTCGATGTCGAACGTGACCTCGATCTGCGGCACACCGCGGGGCGCGGGCGGCAGGTCGACGAGCTGGAACTTGCCGAGCGTCTTGTTGTACATCGCCATCTCGCGCTCGCCCTGCAGCACGTGGATCTCGACCGACGGCTGCATGTCCTCGGCGGTGGTGAACACCTCGGTGCGCCGCGTCGGGATCGTGGTGTTGCGCTCGATGAGCTTCGTCATGATCCCGCCCTTGGTCTCGATGCCGAGGCTGAGCGGCGTGACGTCGAGGAGCAGGACGTCCTTGACCTCGCCCTTGAGGACGCCGGCCTGGACGGCGGCGCCGATGGCGACGACCTCGTCGGGGTTGACGCCCTTGTGGGGCTCCTTGCCGGTGAGGCTGTGTACCAGCTCCTGCACCGCGGGCATGCGGGTGGAGCCGCCGACCATGACGACGTGGTCGATGTCGTCCTTGGTGAGACCGGCGTCCTTGATCGCCTGCTCGAACGGGCCGCGGCACCGCTCGACCAGGTCGGCCGTGAGCTCCTGGAACTTCGAGCGGGTGAGCTTCTCGTCGAGGTGCTTCGGCCCCTCGGACGTCGCGGTGATGAACGGCAGGTTGACCTGCGTCTCCTGCACCTGCGACAGCTCGATCTTGGCCTTCTCGGCGGCTTCCTTCAGCCGCTGCATGGCCATGTTGTCCTTGGAGAGGTCGACGCCCTCCTTGTTCTTGAACTCGGTGACGAGCCAGTTGATGACACGCTCGTCCCAGTCGTCGCCGCCGAGCTGCGTGTCGCCGTGCGTCGACTTCACCTCGAACACGCCCTCGCCGATCTCGAGGATCGACACGTCGAACGTGCCGCCGCCGAGGTCGAACACCAGGACGGTGTGATCCGAGCCCTCCTTGTCGAGCCCGTACGCCAGCGCGGCCGCGGTCGGCTCGTTGATGATGCGCAGCACCTCGAGGCCGGCGATCTGACCCGCCTCCTTCGTCGCGGTGCGCTGCGCGTCGTCGAAGTACGCGGGGACGGTGATCACCGCCTGGTTGACCGTGTCGCCCAGATACGACTCGGCGTCGCGCTTGAGCTTCATCAGGATGCGGGCGCTGATCTCCTGCGGGGTGTACTTCTTGCCGTCGATGTCGACGGTCCAGCTGGTGCCGATGTGGCGCTTGACGGACCGGATCGTCCGATCGGGGTTGGTGATGGCCTGGCGCTTGGCGACCTCGCCGACGAGCACCTCACCGCTTTTCGAGAACCCGACGACCGACGGCGTCGTGCGGCTGCCTTCGGCGTTCGGGATGACGGTCGGGTCGCCGGCCTCGAGGACCGAGACGACGGAGTTGGTGGTACCGAGGTCGATACCGACGGCCTTGGGCATGGGTTGGGCCTCCGGACGGGGGGACGGTGTGCGGTCTTGAACTCGTCCCAGCATACAAAGTTGAGTCCGCCATTATCAAGTTGACACCTGGCGTCTCGATGCTTTGCACTACGAGGTATGCGAGCCGAGCAGCTCAAGGGGCACCTCGACCTGCTCCTCCTGTCGGTCCTCGACGGTGCACCGGCGCACGGCTACGCCGTGATCACCCGGCTCCGGGACCGCAGTGGCGGGGCGTTCGACCTGCCGGAGGGCACCGTCTACCCGGCGCTGCACCGGCTCGAGCGCGCCGGCCTGGTCACCAGCGAGTGGGGCTCGGTCGCGGGACGCCGCCGGCGCGTCTACGCCCTCACCGGCGCGGGCGCCACCGCGCTGGCCGACCGGCGGGCTGCATGGACGTCGTTCGCGTCAGGCGTGTCGGCGGTCGTCGGGGTGGCGACCCCGTGAGCCGGGTGCTGACGAGCGGCGACGTGCCGGACCCGATCGACGACTACCTCGACCGGTTGCTCGCGGCGCTGCCGCCGGGCACGCCCGACGCCCGCCGGTTGCTCGCCGAGGCCGAGGACCACCTGCGAGACGCCGTCGACGACGCCGTGTCACGCGGGGTGCCGCCCGACGACGCGGCGTTCGCCGCCATCGCCCGCTTCGGCCCACCACGTGTGGTCGCGCGGACGTGGCGCCGGTCGCGGGTCACGACGGCGATGGTCGTCACCCGCCTCGCCCGCGCCGGCGCGGCCCTCGCGGTGGTCGGCCTGCTCGCCGTCGGTGCCAGCGGCGCGCTCGCCGCCGGCATGCGCGCCGCCGCCGGGCCGGAGTTCATGGCGAACAACCTGACCCGTGTCCCGTTCAGTGCCGAGCGGTGTGCGACGTTCCGACGGCTCGAGCCGTCGGCGACGACCTGTGGCCAGGCCGCGATGCTGCACCACGCCCACGAGATGGTGACCGTCCGGCTTGGCGCGGGGGCCGTCGGCCTGGTCGGCGCGGTCGTGTTCGGTGGGCTCACGAGGCGCCGGCGGCGGCTGGGCCACCGACGTACGGACGACGTCCTCCCCGCGCCGCTCGTGCCCGCCGTCGCCGCGACCGCGTTCGGGCTCGGCGCCGCCGGGTTCACCCTCCTGGGCATCGACTCGGCGATCGGCGACACGGGCCCCGGCCAGTACCTGAGCGCGGCGGTCCCCGCGGCGATCGCCGCGGTGGCGTTCGGTGCCGTCGCGATCCGCCGGTTGGTCGTTGGCGAGGGCTCGGGCGCGTCTGCGACCGTTGGGGGATGACGTCGACGCTGGTCCTGCTCCGCCACGGGCAGAGCGACTGGAACGCGAAGAACCTCTTCACCGGCTGGGTCGACGCCAATCTTTCCGAGCTGGGCGAGACCGAGGCGGGCGAGGCGGGCCGGCAGCTGATGGACGCGGACGTGCTGCCCGACGTCGTGCACACCTCGGTGCTCACGCGCGCGATCCGCACGGCCGAGCTCGCGCTGCAGCAGTGCGGGCGCTCGTGGATCCCGGTGCGGCGCTCGTGGCGCCTCAACGAGCGCCACTACGGCGCGCTGCAGGGTCTCGACAAGAAGGCGACGGCCGAGACGCACGGGCTCGAGCAGGTGAAGGTGTGGCGCCGCAGCTACGACGTGCCGCCACCGCCGCTCGAGCCGGGCAGCGAGTGGGACGTGAGCGGCGACGCCCGCTACGCGCGGCTCGCGCCCGAGGCGATCCCGGCCAGCGAGTGCCTCAAGGACGTCGTGGAGCGCATGGTCCCGTACTGGGTCGACGAGATCGTCCCCGACCTGCGCGTGGGGTTCGTCACGCTCGTCGCCGCGCACGGCAACAGCCTCCGCGCGCTGGTGAAGCACCTGAAGGACATCCCCGACGACGAGATCGTGTCGCTCGAGATCCCGACCGGCGTGCCGTGGGTGTTCGAGCTCGACGACTCGTTGCACGTCGTGTCCGACCGCTGGCTCGGCGATCCCGAGGCGGTCAAGGCGAGGGCCGAGGCCGTCGCCAAGCAGGCCGGCTGAGCCGGCCGGCGAGCGGCCGACCCGTCAGGACGGTGTCAGCTCGCGCGGCGCGACGGCGCCCGCCTCGAGGAGATAGCCACGCGCACGCACCGTCCGGATCGCGAGCCCGACGCCGTCGAGGCGGCGGCGCAGACGCAGTACGTGGACGTCGAGCGCGTTGCGGCCACCGGTACCGGTCGGCCAGCCGGCCTTCGTCAACGCCTCACGGCTGACGACGGAGCCGAACCGGTCGAGCATCGCGGTCGTCAGTCGGGCCTCCACTGGCGGGAGCGACACCCAGCGCCCGGCGTAGCGAAGGACGCCGTGCTCGTCGAGGACCGGCCGGTCCGTCTGGTGGTGCTGCGCGCGGCGGTGCAGCGCGTCGACGCGACAGCGCACCTCGTGGTCGTCGGCGGGCGCCCGGATCCAGTCCTCGAGGCAGTCGGGCGCCGCGGGAGGCTCGACACCGTCCCGGAGCAGCAACAGGCGGGGGATGCCCTCGAGCACGAGCAGCTCCCGTCGGTCGCCGTCGTCCGGCCACCGAACGAGCACGACGTCCATCGACGGGGACAGTACGAACCGACTGTTGCGTCACTGTTTCGTGCTCGTGAACCGGTCGTTGACCGCGATCGCGGGCGCAGCCGTTGACGGCATGGATACAGTGCGCGGCATGCGCGGGCGGAATGACTATCTCGACCATTTGGCCCAGGTGCCGATGTTCAGCGCCTGCTCCAAGAAGGACCTGCAGATGATCGCCAGGGCGAGCGACGAGGTGCAGGTCGCGTCGGGCAAGACGCTCGTCGAAGAGGGCCAGCCGGGACACGAGTTCTTCCTCATCGTGGGCGGCACCGCGACGGTGCTGCGCAACGGGCGCAAGATCGCGACGCTCGGGCCGGGCCAGTACTTCGGCGAGATGGCACTGCTCGACCGCGGTCCCCGATCGGCGACGGTCCGGGCCGACAGCGACATGACGGTGCTCGTGCTGGGCCAGCGCGAGTTCTCCGGCGTCGTCGACGAGGTCCCGGGCCTGGCGCGCAAGCTGCTGCAGTACATGGCGACGCGCCTGCGCGACGCCGACACCAAGGCGTTCAGCCACTAGCGGGTGTTTTGTCGGCCCCCTCGGGCCGCGTGTTGACTCTGCGCCATGGCGACCGAGACCACTGACGCGCCCCCGTCGCAGCCCGGGGCGCGGCGCATCCGGCCGTACCAGATCGTGCTGCTCGTCGGCGTCGGCATGGCGGTCGTCACCGCCGCATCCGGGATCATCGCCACGATCGAGCAGTGGCACGACGAGTCGCCGGTCACGCGGGCGGTGTTCGGCAACGTCCCGAGCGCGCTGCGGCTGCTGTTCTACGTCGTCCTCCCGATCCTGTTCCTGACCGGCGCGTGGCTGTTCGCGCAGCGGGTCAAGAACTGGGAGCGGGGCCAGCCCGACAACCGGGCGACCACGACGAAGAACGTCAACCGGCGCATGCGCGACTTCCGCGCCGGCGTCTACATGCAGACGCTGCTGCGCGACCCCGCCGCGGGTGTCATGCACTCGCTCCTGTACTTCGGCTTCATCGGGCTGTTCGCGGTGACGACGACGCTCGAGATCGACCACCAGCTGCCGAAGAGCGCGAAGTTCCTCCATGGCCGCGTGTACCAGGGCTACTCGGCGTTCGGCGAGGTCATGGGCCTCATGTTCGTCGCCGGCATCGCGTGGGCGATCGTGCGTCGGTACGTGCAGCGGCCGTACCGGATCCGCATCAAGACGAAGCCCGAGGACGCGGTCATCCTCGGCACGTTCCTGCTCATCGGTCTGTCGGGCTTCTTCACCGAGGCGCTGCGCATCGCGCTGAACGGCCGGCCCGACTTCGAGAAGTGGTCGTTCGTCGGCTACCCGCTGTCGGCGGCGTTCGACGGCGCGTCGAACCTGTCCGGCTGGCACCAGGCGATCTGGGTCGTGCACTTCCTCGGGTTCTGCACGTTCCTCGTGATCCTGCCGATCACCAAGCTGCGCCACATGTTCACGTCACCGCTGAACATGTACCTGCGCGACCGCGACCGGCCCAAGGGCGCGATGAAGCCGCTGCCCAACCTCATGGAGACCGAGCTCGAGTCGTTCGGGGCGTCGGTCGTCGAGGACTTCACGTGGAAGCAGCTGCTCGACACGGACGCGTGCACGATCTGCGGCCGGTGCACCTCCGTGTGTCCCGCGCATGCGACGGGCAAGCCGCTCGACCCGCGCGAGATCGTCCTCAAGACCGGCGAGGTCATGGCGGCGACCGCGGCCGGCGGGCCGGTGTCGCCCCCGGTCGGCGTCGACTCGGAGATCACCGTGTCGGCGAACAACGTCTTCGAGCGCATCTCCGCCGAGGAGATCTGGTCGTGCACGTCGTGCAAGGCGTGCGACGAGATCTGCCCGGTCAACATCGAGATCCTCGACAAGATCCTCGACATGCGGCGCTACCTGTCGCTGATGGAGTCGAACTTCCCGACCGAGCTCGGTACCGCCTACCGGTCGATGGAGAACCAGGGCAACCCGTGGGGCATGGGGCAGGACGAGCGGGCGGCGTGGGCGGCGGCGCTCCCGATCGAGGTGCCCGTCGTCGACGGGACGTCCGCGCTCGACCACGAGTACCTGTACTGGGTCGGCTGCGCAGGATCGTTCGACGACAAGAACAAGAAGGTCTCGATCGCCACCGCGAAGCTCCTGCAACGCGCCGGCATCGACTTCGCCATCCTCGGCCCATCCGAGATGTGCACCGGTGACCCGGCCCGGCGCTCGGGCAACGAGTACATCTTCCAGATGCTCGCCATGCAGAACATCGAGACGATGAACGGCATGGGCGTGCGCAAGATCATCACGCAGTGCCCGCACTGCTTCAACACGCTGAAGAACGAGTACCCGCAGCTCGGTGGCAACTACGAGGTGGTGCACCACGCGCAGTTCCTCGAGTGGCTCATCGACACCGGCCGGCTCGACATGTCGTCCGCCCGGTTGGACGAGCGGATCGTGTACCACGACTCGTGCTACCTCGGCCGCCACAACGACATCTACATGGCACCCCGCAAGGTGCTGGGCACGCTCGCCGGCATCGAAATCGTCGAGGCGCCCCGCAACGGCACGAAGGGCATGTGCTGCGGCGCCGGCGGTGCGCGCATGTGGATGGAGGAGCACACCGGCAAGAAGGTGAACACCGAGCGCTCGCAGGAGCTGATCGCCACCGGTGCGTCACGGGTCGCGACCGCGTGCCCCTTCTGCTACATCATGATCGACGACGGCACGAAGGAGAACGGGCGCGACGACATCGTCGTGCAGGACATCTCCATGCATCTCGTCGACGCGTTGGAGCGGCGCGACGTCCCGGCGTCGACCGAGGAGCGTCAGCCCGCGGCGGTCGGTGCCGACGTGCACCAACCGGGCGAGCACGGCGACACCGATTCAGACGGCGTCGCGTAGGCGGTCGCCGAGCGGGCTGGCGTCGAGGTTCGCCAGCAGGTCGGCGACGTCGTCGTAGACGGCGACCGCGCCGGCGTCGCCGAGCTCCTGCCTGCTCCATCCGCCGGTGAGCACGGCGACGGTGTCGAGGCCGCTCCTCCTCGCGGCCTCGACGTCCCACTTGGTGTCGCCGACGACGATGGTCTCGTGCGGGTCGAGGCCGGCCTTCTGCATGGCGGCCTGGAAGATGTCGGGGTCGGGCTTGCTCTCGTCGACGTCGTCGCTGCTGGTGATCTCGTCGATGGCATCGTCGGCGTCGATCGCTCGCGTCAGGGCCTCGAGATCGCGCTCCTTCGCACTCGTGGCGAGAACGACCCGGGCGCCTCGCTCCTTGCACGCCCGGAGCAGGTCGCCGGCGCGGTCGAAGGCGCGCAGCTCGTCGTGCAGTTGCCGGTAGTGCTCGCCGTGCAGCTCGTCCGCGTTCTTCGGGTCGGCGTCGTCGCCGATGAGCGACGGGATCAGCTTGTCGCTGCCCATCCCGATGGCCCGGTGGATGCGGGCCATCGGGACCCGGTACCCGACGCTGTCGAACGCCCGGAACCACGCGATCGTGTGCAGGTAGTTGCTGTCGACGAGCGTGCCGTCGATGTCGAACAGGATCCCGGGCTGCGTCTGGGCCGTCACCCGGCGGTCGTTACCCCCGGTCGAAGTTCTCGAAATACCGGCTCGGTCGGGGGCCGACCTGGTGCTGGTACTTCGAGCCGACCGCCGTGCTCCCGTACGGGTTGTCGGCCGCGGTCGTCATCTGCAGGAAGCTGATCTGGCCGATCTTCATGCCCGGGTACAGCGTGATCGGCAGGTTCGCCACGTTGCTCAGCTCGAGCGTGAGTTGCCCGTCCCAACCGGCATCGACGAAGCCCGCGGTGCTGTGTATGAGTAGGCCGAGCCGACCGAGGCTCGACTTCCCCTCGAGCCGCGCCACGAGGTCGTCCGGCAGCTTGACCCGCTCGATCGTCGAGCCGAGCACGAACTCGCCCGGGTGGAGGACGAACGAGTCGTCCTCCCTGATCTCGACGAGTTGTGTGAGCTCCTCCTGATCCTCCTTCACGTCGATCGTCCGCATCGTGTGGTTGAGGAACACGCGGAAGTAGCGGTCGAGGTGGAGGTCGACCGACGACGGCTGGATGTCACGCTCGTCGAGCGGGTCGATCTCGATGCGCTTGTCGGCGATGGCCTCGCGGATCGAGCGGTCGGAGAGGATCATCGGCGGAGGACGTTACCGGCCATGACCTACACTGCCCGGCGTCTCGCGGGCGTAGTTCAGAGGCAGAACATCAGCTTCCCAAGCTGAGAACGCGGGTTCGATTCCCGTCGCCCGCTCCACGAGGTCTTCGCAGATTGCGGGACCACTGGCGGCGGAATTGGGCACCCCGGGTGTCAGCCACCCTGAACGTGCGACGACATGGCTCGGCGGGAGCGTCACGCTGCCGCAGGTCGCTTGCCGACGGTGCCACAGCCCGCGCCCGACGTGCCCGCAGTACAGCGTGAGCTGCCAGCGGGTCAACTCGTGGCCCGGCTGCCCGGACTGCTGACCTCAAGGAGCCGCGCCACGTTCCCGAAGTTGCGCTGCTGCCCAGGC
>DASSOZ010000193.1:0-7464 GCA_035700105.1 Acidimicrobiales bacterium | reverse complement strand
GGTACGGCGGAGCTGGGACTCGAGGTGGTCGGTGATCGCCGCCTCGTCGTGGCTCACCGACGGGATGGCGACGAGCTCGGCCGTGCGGGCGAGCAGGTCGACAGCGCTCAAGTGGTGCCGCCGTGGTCGCGCAGCAGGTCGTTCAGCTTCGACTTGTCATGGCGCTCGCCCTCGGCGAGGCGCTTGATGACGAGGACGCACGGCAGCCCGAACGACCCGCCCGCGAACTCGCGCTGGCGCACGCCGAACACGGCGACACACCACGGCGGGACGACGCCACGGGAGAGCTCCTGACCGGTCTCGGCGTCGATCACGGGAACCGTGTCGGACAGGATGATGCCGGCGCCGAGCACCGCGCCGTCGCCGACGCGCGCGCCGTTCACGACCATGCAGCGAGAGCCGATCATCGCCTCGTCGCCGATCATCACCGGCGCCGCCTGCGCCGGCTCCAACACGCCGCCGATGCCGACGCCACCCGAGAGGTGGACGTTGCTCCCGATCTGCGCGCACGACCCGACGGTCGCCCACGTGTCGACCATCGACCCGGCACCGACGCGCGCGCCGATGTTGACGTAGCACGGCATCATCACGACGCCGCGGTCGAGGAACGACCCCCACCGCGCCGACGCGCCGGGCACGACCCGCACGCCCGCCGACTGGTAGCCGCGCTTGAGCGGGATCTTGTCGGCGTACTCGAACGGGCCGAGCTCGATCGTCTCCATCGACGTGAGCCGGAACAGCAGCAGGATCGCCTGCTTCAGCCATTGATGGACGACCACGCCCGTGCCGCCGTCGGTCCACTCGGCGACGCGTGCCTCTCCGCTGTCGAGGAGATCGATCGCCTCCTTGACGATGGCGAACGCGTCCGCGTCGCTCGGCGACAGCTCGCCGCGCCGCTCCCACAGCTCCTCGATCTGGGCCTGCAGATCAGCCATGGCGGCGCAGGCTACCGATCGACCGCGGTGACGACGGACTGGCGGAAGGCGTCGACGAGCGTGTCGGGCGTGAGCACGCCGAGGTAGCGCTCGCCGTCGAGCACTGCGACCCATGCGGCGTCGGACAGCAGCATCTGGCCGAGTGCGTCCTTCAGCGTCGAGTGGACGTCGACCCACGCCGGCAGCCGCTTCACGACGCTCGGCCGCTCGACGTCGACGTAGCCGCGCAGGACGCCGCTCGCGTCGACGACGACCGCCCAGCGTGACCCGCTCGATGCCCCGGCGCGCACGACGTCGTCCGGCGACGCGCCCGGCGCGATCGAGGGCGGCTGCTCCAGCAGCGACGTGTCGATGCGGGTGACCGTCAGTCGCTTGAGGCCGCGGTCGGCACCGACGAAGTCGGCGACGAAGTCCGTCGCCGGCGAGCCGAGGATGTCGGCGGGCGGCGCGTACTGCTCGAGGTAGCCGCCCTCGCGCATCACGGCGATGCGGTCGCCGAGCTTCACCGCCTCGTCGACGTCGTGCGTCACGAACACGACCGTCTTCTTCACCTCGGCCTGCAACCGCAGGAACTCGTTCTGTAGCCGGTCCCGCGTGATCGGGTCGATCGCACCGAAGGGCTCGTCCATCAGCAGCACGGGTGGGTCCGCCGCCAACGCGCGGGCGACACCGACGCGCTGTCGCTGCCCACCCGACAGCTGCGACGGGTACCGACCGGCGAACGTCGCCGCGTCGAGGCCGACGAGGTCGAGCAGCTCGCCGACGCGTGTCCGCGTCCGGCGCTTGTCCCACCCGAGCAGGCGCGGGACGGTCGCGACGTTGTCGGCCACGGTCTGGTGCGGGAACAGGCCGATCTGCTGGATGACGTAGCCGATGCGCCTGCGAAGGTCGACGGCGTCGATGCGGGTGACGTCGTCGCCGTCGAGCAGGATCCGGCCGCCGGTCGGCTCGACGAGGCGGTTGATCATCTTCATCGTCGTCGTCTTGCCGCACCCCGACGGTCCGACCAGCACGCACGTCTCACCGTCGCCCACGTCGAGGTCCAGCTCGTGGACCGCGACGGTGCCGTTGGCGTAGCGCTTGGTGACGCGCTCCAACCGGATCATCGTGACCTGGCACGCTACCGGCGTGCTGGCCGCCACCGACCCGTGGATCCGGTGGGACTGGATCAGCCGTCACGGCGACGACATCACCGCCGCCCTGCGCGAGCACGTCTACCTCACGGTCGTGGCGATGGCCGCGGGGCTCGTCATCAGCTTCGCCGTCGCGCTCGTCGCCCGGCGGTGGCGGTGGCTGCAGACGCCGCTGCTCGGCTTCTCCGGCCTGCTCTACACGATCCCGTCGCTCGCGCTGTTCGCGTTCTTGCTGCCGATCACCGGGCTGTCGCGCTCGACCGCGCTCATCGGGCTCACGAGCTACACGCTCCTGATCCTGACCCGGAACATCATCGCCGGCCTCGACGGGGTCCCCGCCGACGTCCTCGAGGCGGCGACGGGCATGGGCTACGGGTCGACGCGCCGGCTGGTGCGGATCGAGCTGCCGCTCGCACTACCGACGATCATGGCCGGCATTCGCATCGCGACGGTGACGACGATCGGGCTCGTCACGGTCGCGGCGCTGATCGGGCAGGGCGCGCTCGGCGCGCTCATCAAGGAGGGCATCGAGCGGCCGTTCCGCACGCCGCTCGTCGTCGGGTCGGTGCTGTCGATCGCGCTGGCGATCGTCGCCGACGTCGCGCTCGCGCTGTTGCTGCGCGTGCTCACGCCGTGGACGCGCAAGCGGGCCGCTCCGTGACGCACTTCCTCGGCGAGGTCTTCGGGTGGTTCACCACGTCCGCCCACTGGCACGGCAGCGACGGCATCCCCCACCGCATGTGGGAGCACAGCGTCATGTCGATCGCCGCCGTCGCGTTCGCGCTGGCGATCGCGCTGCCGCTGGGGATCTGGTTCGGCCATCGCCGCCGCGGCGGCATGGTGCTGATGAACGTGTCGAACGTCGGCCGCGCCCTCCCGTCCCTCGCGGTGCTCGGCCTCGGCCAGGAGGCGCTCGGGCTGCGCGGCTGGCCGGGCTTCGGCGCCAGGCCGGCGTTCATCGCCCTCCTCGTCCTCGCCATCCCGCCGATCGTCACGAACGCGTACACCGGCGTCAGCGAGGTCGACCCGGACGTCCGCGAGTCCGCGCTCGGCATGGGGATGACCGGCGGGCAGGTGCTGCGGCGCGTGGAACTGCCGCTCGCGCTCCCGCTCGTGATGGCCGGCGTCCGCACGTCCGCCGTGCAGGTGGTGGCGACGGCGACCCTCGCGGCCGAGCTGTCGTGGGGCGGCCTCGGGCGCTACATCATCGACGGCATCGGACGTCAGGACAACGTCATGGTGTTCGCCGGCGCCCTCCAGGTCGGCGTCCTCGCGCTGGTCACGGAGGTCGTCCTCGCGGCCGTTCAGCGCCGTGTTGTCCCGAAGGGTCTGCAATCCGGTGAGAATGTCCCGTCCGCCGTCCCGGCGGATGCACGTCCGAGATAGGGGGACAAGACCCATGCGGTTCCGCCGTAGCCTCGTCGTCGGGGCGGCGATCCTCGCGTTGACCATGACGGTCGCCGCGTGCGGGTCGTCGGGTGACGACGATGATTCGACCTCGTCCGGCGCCGGCACGTCGACGACAGCCGCCAGCACCGCCAACCCCGGTGCCGGCAAGTCGGTGACGATCGCGTCGGCCAACTTCAGCGAGAACGTGATCCTCGCCAACATGTACGCCAAGGCCCTCGAGGCGAAGGGCTACAAGGTCACGGACAAGTTCAACCTCGGCAACCGCGAGCTGATCTACACCGCGCTCGACAAGGGCCAGGTCGACATCGTCCCGGAGTACATCGGGACGGCGCTCGAGTTCCTCAACAAGGGCAAAGGTGAGGCGACCGGCGACCCGAAGGCGACCGCCGACAAGCTGCGCGAGGAGTTCAAGGCCAAGGGCGTGTCGGTGCTCGAGCCGTCACCCGCAGCCGACCAGAACTCGTTCGCGGTGACGAAGGCGACGGCCGACAAGTACTCGCTGAAGACGATGTCCGACCTGGCGAAGGTCTCGAAGGACCTCACGCTCGGCGGCCCGCCGGAGTGCCCGCAGCGCCCGTTCTGCATCCCCGGGATGAAGACGACGTACGGCATCGAGTTCAAGGACTTCAAGTCGCTCGACGCCGGCGGCCCGAAGACGAAGGGCGCGCTCGAGGCCGGTGACATCGACGTCGGCCTCGTGTTCTCGTCGGACGGCGCCGTCACCGCCAAGAACTTCGTCGTGCTCGAGGACGACAAGGGCCTGCAGACCGCCGACAACATCGTGGCGATCGTCCGGACGGACAAGCTCGACGACACGATCACCTCCGTCCTCAACGACATCGACGCGCAGCTGACCACGAAGGACCTGCAGGACCTCAACAAGCGCGCCGACATCGACAAGGAAGACCCCGACGCCCTCGCCGAGGAGTGGCTCAAGGACCACGGCTTCCTGAAGTGAGCTGAGCTCGAGATCGGGTGATTGGCCGGGTTGTGTGCGGCCAATCACCCGATCTCGCTCAGGTGGGCAGGAGCTCGCCGGCGTCGACGGGGACGTCGACGACGTTCCCGGGCGGCGCCAGCGGGCACGTCCAGCGGGCGTCGTACGCGCAGCTGGGGTGGTACGCGTGGTTGAGGTCGAGGGTCAGCGTGCCCGGCGCGCCGCCGAGGTCTGCCCCCTTGGCCGTGTCGAGCACGTACCGGCCCCCGCCGTAGGTCGTGTCGCCGGCGGTGGCGTCGCGCAGCGGGACGAACACGCCACCGCCGTAGACGTCGACCCACCACACGTCGAGTGTGCCGAACGGCAGGCGCACGACGCCGATGCGCACCAGCGGCTCGACGTCGCCGAGACGCACCTCGGGCGCGGGCTCCACGGGCACGTCCTCGAATCGCCACGCCGGGTCGTACGGCGCCCACCGCAGCTCGACGCCGACGCGCGGCGACTGCGGGTGCGTACGGAACAGTGCAGCGCGGCCGGCGCGGAAGCCGTCGACGTCACCGGTCGCCCGCAGCCGCGCGTAGAGGTCGGCGACGCGCCGTCGCCAGTCGAGCAGTGCGAGGTCGACGCTCACTGGTGCACCATCGTCCCGATGCTGCACCACTGGGGACCGTGAGGTCCGGCTCGCGCCGGACCAAGCGTCCGACATGGTTCGCTCGCCTTCGGCTCGCTCACACCCGTGCGTGGAGCCGCTCGCCGACGAGCCGCAGCCGGTCGAGCGGTTGCACCATCGCGATGCGCACGAACGACGCGCCCGCCGGTCCGTAGAACTCGCCGGGAGACACGAGGCAGCCGCCGTCGACGGCGAGCCGCTCGGCGAACGCCCACGCGTCGCCGTCGGGGGCGGGCACCCACAGGTAGAACGCGCCGCCCGGGAGCGGCGCGTCGACGCCGATCGAGCCGAGGACCTTGGCGAACACCTCGAGACGCTCGAGGTAGCGCTGGCGCTGCGCGTCGACATGGGCGTCGTCGTCCAGCGCCACGACCGCGGCCGCCTGCACCGGCCCGGGCACCATCATCCCGACGTGCTTGCGCACCTCGCGCAGGTACTGCACGAGGTCGCGGTCGCCGGCGTAGAAGCCGACCCGCAACCCCGCCGCGTTCGACCGCTTCGACAGCGAGTGCACGGCGACGACGCCGTCGAGGCCGTGCTCGAGGATGGTGTGGCGCGGGCCGTCCCACGTGAACTCGACGTAGCACTCGTCGCTGAACACCGGCACACGGTGCGCACGACCCCACTCGGCGGCGGCGCCGAGGTCGGCCAGTTCGCCCGTGGGGTTTCCGGGCGTGTTGACCCAGAGCACCAGCGCGCGTCGCGCGTCATCCGCGGCGATGTCGTCGAGCGACCGGTACGGCACCGCCCGCAACTCGGCCAGGAGCGCACCCATCTCGTACGTCGGGTAGCTGACCGCCGGATACAGAACGGTGTCGCGATCGGGCGTGCGCAGGTGCAACCACTGCGGCAGCGTGGCGACGAACTCCTTCGTGCCGACGCACGCGGCGATTGCGTCGTCGGGCACGCGCTCGCACGCCAGCCGGCGCCGCATCCACGCGGCGGCGGCCTCGCGCAGCCGCGGCCCGCCGATCGAGGGCGGGTAGCCGCGCTCGACGCCGCTCGTCGCCAGCGCGTCGACGACCGCATCGGGCGGCGCATCGCACGGCGTGCCGATCGACAGGTCGACGATGCCGCCCTCGTGCCGGGCCGCCGCGTCCTCGAGCGGCTTCAGCCGGTCGTACGGGTACGGCGGCGGGACGAAGCCGCGGGCGCCGCTCATACGACGAACTCCCGGAAGCGCGATGCACCGGCTTCGTCGAGCCGGGCCCGCAGGCGGACGGAGTCGTCCTCCGGTGCCTCGACGATCACCTCACCCTCGCGATGCACGGCGGCGAGGACGTCACCGCGCGCGTAGGGCACCACCAGCTCGACCACGACGTCGAGGGCGCGCAGGCGGTCCGACAGGACGTTGAGGAAGCGGTCGATGCCGTCGCCCGTGACCGCCGAGATGGCGACGCTGCCGGCGTGGCGGTCGACGAGCCGCTTGGCGTCCGGGGTGACGTCGGCCTTGTTGAACACGAGCAGCTGCGGCACGCGGTCGGCCTCGATCTCCTCGAGCACGAGTTGCACCGACTCGATCTGGCCCTCGGGGTCGGGCGCGGAGGCGTCGACGACGTGGACGAGCAGGTCGGACTCGCTGACGATCTCGAGCGTCGACTTGAACGACTCGACGAGGCCGTGCGGCAGCTTGCGGATGAACCCGACGGTGTCGGTGAGGAGCACCTGCTCGCCGCCGGGCAGGTCGAGCCGCCTCGTGCGCGGGTCGAGCGTGGCGAACAGCCGGTCCTCGACGAGCACGTCGGCGTCGGTGAGCCGGTTGAGCAGGGTCGACTTACCGGCGTTCGTGTAGCCGACCAGCGACGCGCTGCGCAGGCGTGTCCGCGACCGCTGCTTGCGCTGCTCGCGGCGCGTCTTCGTGAGCGTCGTGAGCTCACGCTCGAGCTGCGCGATGCGTTGGAGGATGCGGCGGCGGTCGACCTCGAGCTTCGTCTCGCCCGCGCCGAACCGCGTGCCGAGCCCACCGCCCTGTCGCGACAGCTGCGTGCCCCTGCCTCGGAGTCGGGGCAGCCGGTACCGCAGGAACGCCAGCTCCACCTGGGCGCGGCCCTCCTGCGTGCGGGCGTTCTGGGCGAAGATGTCGAGGATGACCGCGGTGCGGTCGATCGCCGTGCGGCCGAGGATCTTCTCGAGGTTCCTCGACTGCGCCGGCGTGAGCTCGTCGTCGAACACGACGGTGTCCGCGTCGACCGTCTCGCTGACGACCCGCAGTTCGTCGGCCTTGCCCTTGCCGATGTACGTCGCCGGGTCGGGCCGCTCGCGCCGCTGGACGACGCGGTCGACGACGTCGGCACCGGCCGTGTCGACGAGCAGCTCGAGCTCGTCGAGGTGCGCCTCGACGTCGTCCTCGGTGGACGGCGGGGTGACGACGCCGACGAG
>DASSOZ010000192.1:0-26061 GCA_035700105.1 Acidimicrobiales bacterium | reverse complement strand
GGGGGATGAACCGGGAAGCGCGCGCAGACGGAACGTGGAAGCGAACATCGCAGAAGGAGTACACGCGGCAGATCGAGTACAAGGGCAGCGGAGTCTCGTTCTTCGAGGCACCGGGTCTACCGACCAACAAGCGCGCGATGTTCCCGGTGGTCGTCTTCGTGCCAGGCGGCGCCAAGGCCAAGCTGCCGGGTGTCTCGTACATGACGATTGCTCCCGATTGTCGTGCCAGGAACACCCCTGGTGCTGGCGGGCCGTTCCACTGGGACATCGACTGCGGTGGGCCGTCGAATACACCGAAGGTGCTTGGCGAATACGGATGGGCACTCTTCAATCCGCCTCTTAGGAATCCCGCGTACGTTGGGCCGGAGTGATCGATGGTGATGGGATGAGCCTGGACACATTCTTCATCGAAGTCGGCAGTACAGCCGACGTGATCGCGGAGCGCGACTTCTTCCTACGGCACCTCAATATGTCGTTGGTCGGCGACGAAGACGACGATGATTACGTGTTCGTGACCGACGGAACAATCAAGCTCGGGTTCCTATACGGGGACCGACCCGAGAACCCAGCCCTCGTCAACGTCGGGCTTACTGTCGATGACGTCGATGCGGAAGTTGCGAGGCTCCAGGGCGAAGGGGTTGTGATCCGCGTCGCACCCGAGACCTTCTCGTGGGGGCGCGCCGCCGCCTTGGAGGATCCTTGCGGTCTCGGAGTCTGGTTGGTCGAGCGCGGGACACTGCTAGAGGGACGACGAGACCAGCGCTCCTGACGCGAGCGCGAGTGACCTCGGATCACGGTGCCGAGTGTCTGCGGTCCTAGGGCGCGCCAGCGCAACTGGATGTCGCGAGACGTGATCGCCACCCGAACGACGCCATGTCGTTGGCCGGGCCGAGGACGGCCGCCAGGCCGCCCGCAGGCCCGGCGGCGAAAGCCGCCCTTGATTCTGTAGAGAGAGTCCGCACAACCTCTCCTCTCTCCATCGCCTGCTCGAAGCGAACCGGAGGGTGGCAATTGCGGTCGCGATGGTCGCGAGCACGGTTCGGCAAGGATCTTCTCCCCGGCATGCAGTCGACGTCGGCCGACTACGAACGGCGCGCCGACTACGTCGGCTTTTTCGACAACGCCACTTCGGAGGAGCGTCAGGCTGTCAAACAAGCCGCGCTGGGATCCGCTCTGGTCGCGCGAGTCGAACAGGGAATCGCCCCGTCGAAGAAGTACCCGATGCCCTGACCGCCAGGTTCGTTCTATGACTGAGCCTGTGCGCGTTCCCTTACGAGGTGGATGGCAAGGCCAGCCACGAGCGCGTAGCCCGTCACGAACAGCACGCCGCTCCAAGCTTCCGTCAACTGAGCAAGGGCGAGCGGCGGAAGAACAGCAACGAGAACAAGGAGGACCGCTGCGGTCCGTTCTCGCTGACTCCAACGTGTCGCTACGGCGTTGACCGACCACATGTAGAGCAGCCAGCCCGCGAGCAGCGGTACTGCCCAGATGATTGTCGCGTAGACGATGTTCCCGAGGAACACCGTTTGCCACGGCTGGTCGTCATTGCCAAACACGTCACACCATTGAAGGAGCGCCAAAACCTCCGCGTGGACGAACCATCCTGCGGCAAGCGCGACTAGCAGTCGTTTGGTCTCCGGCTGTCGGCTCATCAGCAGCTCAGGTACGTGTGCTCGGCTATGTGCATCAGCATGCGGGACGAAGTGGCGCAGCCTTAGCACGCCCGCACGCAGCACCCACCGCGCAGACGACTACTCAATTCTCGGCGGCGGCACGATCCACCGAGCGCGCACCCGCGAACCGAGTCGCGATGCCGCAGGTGACGCAAGCTGGCCCAGGCTCCTGGCTGGGTCGAGAGAACCGCCCTTCAGGGCGGCCTGCAGCTCGAGCGGGAAAACCGCTCTGACTCTGTAGAGAAGGGCCTCACAGTCTGTCCCTCTCATCGTCTCGCTGTTCGAACGAAACGACGGGTGGCCATCTGCCGTGCTGGTGGCCGCGAGCATGGCCGGGCACCCACGATCCAGCCGGAATGAGCCGAGCGGTGAGGTGCGCGAGTGCGCGGCGGTTGCGACGGCCGGGCCGCAGGCGTCGGCCGGCGCGCACCCACGGTAAACGAACAACCGCGGCGCTCCAACAGCTCGAGCGCACAGGGTGAACCTCACTCAGCGTGAAGCGCACGATTAGGCGCGTCCCGCGAAAATCCCGCGCGCGTCCCGCGAACGCCTCCTGTCGGCTGATGTCGCCTGATGTCGCCGAGGCCCGTTGACCAGGACATTCGCGAACTGACGCGCATTCGAGGTCACCCAGGGATACGGCCGTGACGAACTGAAAAGCGCGAGGTCACCGGATCGACGCCGGTCCCGACCACCACATCGCTCGACATCGGCGACGACACGACGCAGACTGATCCTCGAGGGGCCCGCGCGGGGTGGGCGTTCCGGGGGGCATCGGTGGATCGTTTCGTCGGATCTGCGCTCGACGCGCAGCCGTGGCGGCTCGTGCGGGACCTCGACGTCGCGTCGGCGTCACCGGTCGTCCCGTGAGGCTCGGCGGCGAGCGGGCGCCCGAGATCCTCGTCGAGGCGCTCGAACAGAGTCACATCCTCGACGGGGCACCGCCCGCGGCGATCCGAGATGTCGTCGGGGGCGCAACGATCGTGCTGCTCGACGCCGGCGAGGAGCTGCTCGCCCGCGGTGACCCGTCCGATGCGCTGTTCGTCGTGCTGCACGGCGCCCTCGAGGTCGTGCTGGAGACGCCCGGCGGCACGCAGAGCGTGTCGACGATCGGCGCGGGCGACGTCGTCGGCGAGATCGGCCTGCTCACGGGCGACGCCCGCTCGGCGACGGTCCGGGCCGTCACCGAGTGCGAGTTGGTGTCGATCAGCGGCGACGCGCTCCGGCGGACCGTGATCGCCGATCCGTCGCTGGCCGCGAACTTTCAACGACGCGCCATGGAGCGGCTGCGCCGGACGCTGCTCGTCGACCAGCTCACGAACCTCTTCGGCGTCATCGACCCGAGCGTGCTCGGCACGATCGAACACCTCGTCGAGTGGGTGTCGATCCCCGCCGGTGCGCTGCTGTTCGCAGAAGGCGAGGAGGGCGACGGCGCGTACCTGGTCGCGACCGGCCGCCTCCGTGTCTTCACGCGCGACCGCGACGGCCGCGAGATCGAGCTCGCCGAGGTCGGTCGCTCGGGACTCGTCGGGGAGCTGTCGCTGATCGACGGCCAGCCCCGTCGGGCGTCGGTCTACGCGGTCCGCGACAGCCAGCTCGTACGCCTCTCGCGCGTCGCGTACGAGCAGCTCATGCAGCGCTACCCGGGTGTCGGGCTGACGGTGGCGCAGATGGTGATCGACCGCCTCAGCGGCGCGACCGTGCCGGCGCGCGAGCCGCGGTCGTTCGCCGTCGTCGCCACGTCACCGAGCGTCGACGTCGACGCGTTCACGGAGGAGCTGGCCGCCGCACTCGGCGACGGTGCGCGCAGCCTGACCCCGACCTCCATCGACGAGGACCTCGGGCGCCTCGGCGCGACCGATCTCGGTCCCGAGGACGTCGGCTCGCTGCGCGTCTCGTACCACCTCGAGGAGCTCGAGCAGCGCCACGAGCACCTCGTGTACCGGGTGGACGACACGTGGACCGGGTGGGGGCGGCTGGCGATGCGATCGGTCGACCGGATCGTCCTCGTGGCCGACGCGCAGGACGACCCCGCGCCTCGACCGCGCGAGCGCGAGCTGTGGGAACTGCTGACCCGCGGTCACCATCCCGAGGTCAGCCTCGTCCTCCTGCACGCGCCCGACACGGTCCTCCCCCGGGGAACGGCGGCGTGGCTCGAGCCGCGCGACCTCGCCTCGCACCACCACGTCCGGCGTGGCGACGCCGCGCACATGGCGCGGCTCGCCCGGCTCCTCGCCGGGTGCGGGACGTCACTCGTCCTCGGCGGAGGCGGTGCACGCGGCTTCGCGCACCTCGGCGTGCTCGACGTGCTCGAGGAGGTCGGCGAGCCGATCGACATGGTGGCGGGGACGAGCATCGGGGCTGTGATGGCGGCAGGCCCGGCGATGGGATGGACCGCGTCCGAGGCGCGCGAGAAGGCCACCGCCGCGTTCCGGAAGCTGTTCGACTACACGCTGCCGACGACGGCGTTGCTACGCGGCGAGCGCATCACGCGCAAGCTCCGGCACGCGTTCGGCGACGTCGACATCGAGGATCTCTGGCTCCCGTACTTCTCGGTCGCCGCCAACCTGACGCGGGCGGTCGTGGAGTTCGACGACCGCGGTCCGCTCGTCCCCGCGGTGCGCGCCAGCATTGCCATCCCGGGCGTGCTCCCGCCGGTGCCGCGCGACGGCGACCTGCTCGTCGACGGCGGCGTGCTCGACAACCTCCCTGTCGGTGAGATGCGCCGCCGCAACCCGACCGGTCGGGTGATCGCCATCGACGTCGCGCCACCCGACGGTCCGACCGCGGACGACGACTACGGCCTGTCGGTATCGGGTTTCCGGGCGCTGCTCGCCCGCCGTCGCGGTGCCGGCCCGCCGCACCTGATGACGACGATGGTGCGGTCGACGCTCGTCGCCGCCGCGCAGACGCGACAGCGGGCGCTCGACGAGAAGATGGCCGACCTCTACGTCGAGGTCGCGGTCGACGGGGGCGGGCTGCTCGACTTCTCGAAGGCGAACGAGATCGCGGACGCCGCCGCGTCCGCGACGCGTCCCGTCCTCGAGGGGTGGCTCGAGCGGGGCGGCCTCCGCGAGCCGGCCGCGGTGAAGACGAAGCCCGGTCGGCGCACGATCATCGACCCGAAGCACCGCACCCGGCGCCGTGGTGTCGTGCTGCTGACGCTGCGCGACCTGCAGCACCGTGCCGCCCGCTTCGGCGCGGTCATCGTCGGCACGTCCGTCGTCTTCGCCCTGCTCTACCTGATGACCGGCCTGACCGAGCAGTTCCACCGTGAGCCACGCCAGATGGTGGCGGGCTTCGGTGCCGCGGGGTGGGTCGTTCGTGATGGTGCGTCGGGTGCGTTCACGTCGGCGGCGACGATGCCGGCCACGACCGCGGCCCAGATCCGCGGGGCGCGGGCGGCGCCACTCGTCGTCGGCCGCCAGAGCCTCACCGAGGCGGGCGACCGCAAGGACATCGTCGTGTTGGGCGTGACGCCGGGCGGTGTCGGCGTGCCCGCGCTCGTCAGCGGCCGCCAGCCGCGCACCGCGAGCGAGGTCGTCGTCGACCGCAAGGCCGGTCTGTCGATCGGCGACACCGCAGTGATCGGCGTCAACCGCTACACCGTCGTCGGCCGGACGGCGCACCGCACGTTGTTCGCGGGCATGCCCGGCGTCTTCATGCGGATCGATGCCGCGCAGGCACTGCTCTATCGCGGGCAACCACTCGCCAGCGCGGTGCTCGTCGACCGCGCCGGGGCGACGGTGCCGGCCGGCTTCACGGTGCTGACGAACGACGACATCGCCAGCGACGCCATGCGTCCGCTCGAGCACTCGATCACCTCGGTCAACCTCATCCGGGTCCTGCTCTGGTTCGTGTCCGCCATGATCATCGGGACGATGGTGTACCTGTCGGCACTCGAGCGCCGGCGTGACGTCGCGGTGCTGAAGGCCGTCGGCGCATCGACCGGTCAGCTCGGCACGTCGATCGCCCTCGAGGGTGTGCTCGTCGCGCTCGTCGCCGCGGGCATCGCCTCCGTCCTCCAGCTGGCGATGGCGCCGCGATTCCCCCTGGAGGTCGCGGTACCGAGCGGCGCGTACGCGCAGGTGCCGGGCATCGCCGTGCTCGTCGCGCTCGCGGCGGGTGCGGTCGGGCTGCGGCGTGCGGTGCGGACCGACCCCGCCCTCGCGTTCTCCGGGGCGACGGCATGAAGCACACACCGCTCTTGCAGGTGCGCGAGCTGGTCATCGAGTACGACAGCGGCGGGTACGCGGTGCGACCGATCGACGGCTTCGACCTCGACGGCAGCGAGGGCGAGCTCGTCGTCCTTCTCGGACCGTCCGGCTGCGGGAAGACGTCGGTGCTGTCCGCGCTCGGCGGCATCCTCAAGCCGAAGTCGGGCGCGATCCGCTGCGGCGGCGTCGCCGTCGAGTCGCTCACGGGCGCGGCGCTCGCCGACTACCGCCAGCGCCAGGTCGGGTTCGTCTTCCAGGCGTTCAACCTCGTGCCGTCGCTCACCGTCCGCGAGAACGTCGCGATGCCGTTGATCCTCGCCGGTGTCGCGAGGCGCGCCGCGTTCGACCGGGCCGACGAGCTGCTCGACCGCGTCGGTCTGGGCGACCGCGCCCGCCACCGGCCGGGGAAGCTGTCCGGCGGGCAGCAGCAGCGCACGGCGGTCGCGCGGGGTCTCGCCGCCGACCCGCCGATGCTGCTCGCCGACGAGCCCACCGCGAACCTCGACTACATCCAGGCCGAGGGCATCATCTCGCTGCTCCGCGAGCTCCGGGCCGACGGCCGGCTCATCGTCGTCTCCACCCATGACGACCGGTTGGTGCCCATCGCCGATCGCGTCGTGCACCTCGTGCCGGACTTCCGCGAGGACGAGGAGTCCCCCCGCTTCGTGGAGGTCGGCGCCGACGAGGTCGTGTTCGCGCAGGGCGACCGCGGTGAGCTCGTCTACGTCATCGAGACGGGGCGCGTCGACATCGTGCGCCAGCAGACCGACGGCACGACCGAGCACCTCGCGCAGCTCGGACCGGGCGAGTACTTCGGCGAACTGGGGCCCATGCTCGGCTTCCCGCGCTCGGCCACCGCGCGAGCAGCGGTGCCTTCACGACTGCGGGCGTACAACGTGCGGGACTTCCGCGAGCACGTCGTCGGCGCGACTGCCGGCGCCATGGCGGCTCGTTCCGCGCCATAGACCCCCGGAGCGATCAGGCCGCGGCGCGTTCCTGCGTCGCCTCGAACCGCGCGACGTGACGTCGCGCCTGGGCGAGCAGCAGTCGCCCATGGGCGTGTCCCGGTGCGATGCGGGCTGCGCGCGGGACGACCCGGTTGTACGCGCGCGCCAGTGCGTGGACCCGGTCGAGTCGGCGCTGGTGCACGTCCGTCCACTCGAAGCCGAACTGCTCGCGGATCGGCTCGGGCAGCGTGCCGATCGTGACCAGCCGCTGCGTCCGCAACAGCGGCACGAGCGGCACGTGCAGCTTGAGCGGCAGGTCGGGCTCGATCACGTCCCGCGCCAGCCGGCGTCCGACGTCGGTCACCTCGATCGTGCCGACCTGCTCGTCGAAGTAGTCCCGGAACTCGCGGTAGCCGGCGGGCTGCGCGGCACGCGGGCAGCCGAACCGCTCGGCGACGACCGTCATGTCCTCGTAGTACGCGTCGCGCTCGTCATCGCCGAGCGGACGCACGAGGCGCTCGTAGCAACCGAGCGCGGTGTCGAGCAGCGTGGCGTGGACCCACAGCAGGTTGGCCGGATCGTTCGCCCGGTAGGCGGGCGACGTCACGAACGTGTGGATCCACTGCACGCGGCGGCCGACGCCGTCGGCGAGCTCGGCCGGGCCGTACACCATCGTGTAGACCGCCTCGAGCGTGCCCTGCAGCCGCTTGAACGGGTTGCGCTGGAACTCGCTGTGCTCGTCGACGCCGGCGGCGACGTGCGGGTGGGCGAGCTGCAGGAGCAGCGCGCGGCCGGCGCCGAGCATGATCGCCGGCTCGTCGTTGATGCGGCGGATGATCGAGTCGCGGGGAAAGGCGTCGGCCATCGTCCTGTCAACCGTTTCCAGCGGGCACGGAACGGCCCTGCAGCGAACGACGGTACAGGCGGGGCAGGAAGGCGCGGGCGATCGGGCTCAGGACCGCGACCTTCACCGCGTTGAGCTCGACGGCATCGCGCCCCATGCGTTCGAGTACGAGGCGCGCCACCTGCTCCTCGGTGCGACGGCTGATCCGCGGCGGCTCCGGCATGCCGCGATCGACGCCGGACAGGCCCATCGGCGTCGGCACCCACCCCGGGTAGAGCACGTGGACGCGGACGCCGGTGCCGTGCACCTCGTGGGCGACGCTCTCGGTGAACGCCGACACCGCACCCTTCGACCCGGCGTAGGCGCTGATGCCGGCGACCGGCGCCCTCACGCTGTCGGACGACACGTTGACGATGATCCCGCTGCCGCGGCCGACCATGCCCGGGAGCACGGCGAGCGTCCCCGCAACGACGGCGAAGTAGTTGACCTCCATGACCCGCCGGAAGACGCCCAGGTCGGCGCCGCCCTCGCCGGATCCGACGACCTCGACGGGCTCGTCCACGCCGGCGACGTTGAGGAGGACGTCGATGCGCCCGTGCTCCCGCTCGACGTCGGCGAGGAGCGAGCGGTAGGCGTCGGTGTCACTGACGTCGCACGGACGGTCGACCTCGCCCTCGGCGCGGCGGGCGACGCCGACGACGGTGTCGCCGCCCGCCCGCAGGTCGGCGGCGAGCCGCCGCCCGATCCCCGACGACGCGCCCGTCACCACCGCCACCCGTTTCCCTGGCACGGGCGCCACGTTACGGTCCGTTCTCGTGAGTGAGCCGAAGGCGAACGAACCATGTCAAACGCTTGGTCCGGCGCCAGCCGGACTTCACGGTGCTCACTGCTGCAACATCGAGACGATGGTGCACCAGTGAGCGAGCCGAAGGCGAACGAAGACTGGGCCCGCCCGGTGGTGCACTGGGAGATCGCCGCCGTCGATCCCGAGCGGCAGCGGGCGTTCTACGGCGCGCTGTTCAACTGGTCGATCGGCGACGGTCCGATCATGCCGATCGAGCCGGGCCTCGGCGGTCCCGAGCCCGGGCCGGCCGGGCACCTCCGCCAGTCGGACCGGCCGGGCGTGGCGCTGTACGTGCAGGTCCGCGACATCCGGGTGTCGCTCGATCGCTGTGCCGAGCTCGGTGGCACGGTCGAGTCCGAGCCGTTCGACCTGCCCGCCGGTCCGACGCTGGCGTTCGCCCGCGACCCCGAGGGCAACCCGCTCGTCCTGGTCCAGCAGTAGGTCCGGCCGACTCGGCTTTCGGTGAGTTCGGTATGGCATGGCAGGCCCAACTCACCGAAAGCCCGCTCGCTCCGGTGCTCCGCGTCAGTCGAGCGTCTCGTACCGGGCGGCGCGCACGGACGGCGCGTCGACGCACGCCATGAAGTCGGCGGCCAGCGGGTCGGTCGCCCACTTCGCCTCGCACGCGTCGGCATCGGCAGCCGAAGCCCACAGGTCGACGACGATCCACACACGATCGTCGGATGTCGCACGCGCCACCGTCCGGCGGAGCAGCCCGGTCTGCCGATAGGCGAACTCGGTCTGCACCCGCCGGTCGGCGGTGAGGAAGGCGTCCTCGGCGACACCGTCCGCCAGGCGGAACGTGAGCGTCTCGACGATCACGCCACCGACGTTACGTCCGGGCGAGGAACCGCTCGTCGTACGCCTTCGCCAGCCGGCGGAGCGCGTCGCCGCCGTCGCCCGTGAACGACGAGCCGTGCATGAGCGCGAGCGTCGTCGGCGCGAGGTCGGCGAGGCGCTCCATGACGACCGCGGTGTCGGGCGCGAGCGCCGTCGACCGGAAGATCGCCTCGGCCTCCATCGCCGGCTCGACGATGTCGTCGCTCGTCAGCGCCGGCCCGTTGCCGAGGTGGGTGAAGAGGTCGCCGCAGAGGAGCGTGTTGGTCGTCTCCTCGTAGAGCACCCGCGCCTCCCACGCGTGCGGGACGTGCGGCGTGTCGAGGTGGCGGACGCGCTTGCCGCCGAGGTCGATCACCTCGCCGTCGGCGAGCGGGCGCGGCGGGCGGTCGCACAGGTCGTTGAGCGACACCATGCACCCGAGCGCCCCGTGCGCCACCTGCGAGTTGGGCGCGGCGGCGAGCCATTCGTTCATCGAGCCGCTCTCGTCGGCCTCGACGTGTCCGAACGTGATCCACCGCAGGTCCTCGACCGGGCGGATGCGGGACACGGCCGCGGAGACGAGCGGGAACATCGCCCGGTGCCCGGTGTGGAAGAGCAGCGGCTCCTCGGCGTCGATGAAGAACTGGTTGAAGGTGAAGCCGGCGGGCGGGGCCACCTCGGGCACCCAGGTCGAGAGGCGGTAGATGCCGTCGGCGATCTCGTCGATGGTGGTCTCAGGCGCTGTGGTCATGACATGACTGTGCGCCCAGGGTGTGCCGCGCGGCATCGGGGTGGTCCCCTATCGGGGCCCCTATTTCCGCTCGCTACTTCGCGGCGGCGGTGGCGACCGCGGCGGCCTCCGCCCGGCTGCGGACGCCGAGCTTGGCGAGCACCCGCCCGACGTGGTGCTCGGCGGTCTTGGCCGAGATGAACAACCGGGCGCCGATCTCCGCGTTCGTCAGTCCGGCACGCACGAGGTCGAGGACCTCCCGCTCACGATCGGTCAGACCGGCGACGGCGGTCGACGGGCGGCGGGTGACCGTGCGGGCCCGCGTTCCGAGCGAGCGGAGGAGCGCGTCACAGCGATCGGCGAGCACCTTGGCGCCGAGCGCGTCGAACGCGGCCAGCGCGGCGCGCGCCTGGACGACGGCGTCGGCCGTGTCGCCGCGCGACGAGAGCGCCTGCGCGAGCTCCAGAGCGATCGTCGCAGCGATGAGCGGCCGCTCGTCGTCGCCAAGCGCGTCGCGCGCCGAGAGGTACGCATCGATCGCCCCTTCGGCGTCACCCGTAGCCGACGCGACGCGCGCCCGTGCCAGCGCGACCTCGGCGTGCAGCTGGCGGCTGTCGGTCGCGGCCGCCAGGGCGTCGAGCGCCGCGACGTGCGCGATCGCGGCGTCGATGTCGTCGCGAGCGAGCGCGATCTCGACGAGCAGCCCGCGCAGCGTGCCCGATCGCAGCCGGTCGCCGGCGGCGAGATCGAGTCCACGGCGGGCGACGACGTCGGCGAGCGCGGCGTCGCCCTGAAGGAGGTGCAACCGCGCCATCGGTTCGCACGCGGCGACCCGGTCCTCGAACGGAGCGACGAGCTCGGCAGCCTCCTCGACGCGACCCTGGAGCAGCCGCAGCCCGGCGAGTCGCACCGCGGCGTCGGCGCGGTGGCCGCGGTACGCAGAGCCCGCGGGACCGAGCACGTCGAGCATCGCCGTCTCACCCTCGTCCCAGCGCCCGATCCGGCAAAGGATCGACCCGTACGCCACACGGCAGTGCGTCGCCAGCACGCGCGGCCGGCCATCGAGTGGTTCGAGCACCGATTCGGTGACGATGCGCGTCCACTCCTCGGCGCGGCGCAGGTCGCCGGCGCGGTCGCACGCCGAAAGCAGCGAGCAGAACGACTTGCCCACCACCGACGGCGCCTGCACTTCACCGGCGGAGAGCGCGGCCATCGCCTCGTCGAGCCGCGCGAACCCCTCCTCGAACCGGCCCTGCACCACGAGCACGTAGCCGCTGTCCGCGAGCGCGCGGACCTCGAGCTCGACGTCGCGGAACTCCAGCGCGAGCTCGAGCGCTCGCGCCGCGCTCGCCTGCAGGCGCTCGACGCTCTCGACCTCGCACGCGACCTGCGCCAGCTCGACGTACCCCTCCTCGACGCAGCGCCCGACCGGCTCGAGCACGCGCCGGGCGCGACTCACCCAGCCGCTCGCCGCGGCGCGGTTGCCGAACCCCGAGCCGTGGAGGTCGGCGAGCTCGGCGGCGACGAGCGCAGCGCGGCGGGGCTCACCCGCGTCGCGCCACAGCGCGAACGCCCGCTCGAGGTGCCGGCGCGCGCCGGCCAGGTCGTCGTCGAAGTACGCCTGCGCACCCGCGGCCTGCGCCGCGAGCGCGGCCTCCACCCCCTCGGCCATCGACGTCAGATGGTACGGCCCCCTCCCGGAGGAGGGGGCCGTGCGTCCCTACTTGACGTCGAGCTCCTGCAACATGCCCTTGGCCACGTGCGGCGGCCCAGGCGTGTTGTAGTCGGTCATGAAGCAGAACATCGCGTACTTGCCCGGCTTCAGGTTCCACGTCGCGACCTCGGACTGACCGGGCCCGACGACGGCGGTCGCCACGAAGTTCTCGAAGTCGACGGGCGGCGGGCCGGACGGCTCACCCTCGGACGCGAACGCCGTCTTCACGTCGTCGAGGGTCTTGCCCTCCGCGATCGGCGCGGCGATCACGTGGTGCAGCTGCTTGCCGGCGTTCGAGAACGTGAACGTGTTCTCACCGGCCTTCACGCCGCTGACATCGAACTTGTACTCCGACGCGGTGATCGATGCGTCGGTCTCGGGCAGCTCCGCCCCGCTGTCGGCACCGACCGTGACCTCGCCGGCCATGCCGTTGGCGGCGTGGCTGATCGAGTTCGGGTCGTCGCCGCTGGACTCGGTGCAGAAGTAGAAGTACTTCCCCGGCTCGAGCACGACGCTGGCCGCGTTCTTCGTGCCCGGCGCCGTCGACCCGACGCCGCTGGCCGTCGCCAGCCACTCGGGCGTCGGTGACTCCTCGGAGTCGACGACCTTCAGGAGGTCGTCGAGCGTGTGGCCCGCCGACGCCTTGACGAACTGCAGGTCGTGGACCTCCTTGCCCTTGTTGTCGACCTCGACCGTGACGGCGCCACCCTTGATGTCCGACGGCACGTCGAACGTGAACTTCTTCGCGGCGACGTCGTCAGTCGCACCGAAGGTCACCGAAGGGATCTCGTTCGTCTTCGCGTCGCCGCCCGAGGCGGTCGTCTCCGTGGTGTCGCCCCCCGACGCCGCCGTCGTGTCGTCGTCGTCACCACACGCGACGAGGAACGCACCGAGCGCGAGCACGACGAGCGCGCCGGCGCCAAAACGCCTGACCTTCATTCCCTCTCCCTGTCCGCCGACCCCCAGTAGGTCCGCCGAGGCGCAGACGTTACCGGACGACGTCACTCCTTCGTCGCGATCTGGTTGGGCACGACGTTCATCTTCGGCTCGTACGCCGCCGCGACGACCTCGCTCTTCTCGCGGGTCATCGTCACCCGCAGCTCGCCGCGGCACGTCGCGCACGGGCCGTAGAACTCGTCGGTCGTCGAGGTCGAGCAGCGGGGGCAGACGAAGTCCATCACCCGATCGGTAGCACGTCGACCAGCCGCCTGTGGTGATCCACGACGTGATGCCCTTCCGGTTCGGGCTGCGAGTCGTCGTCGAACACGCCCGTGTAGCGCACGGCCGTCATGCCCATCGCTCGTGCGCCGGCGATGTCGGTGCGACGGAGGTCGCCGACGTGCGCCGCCGACGACGGTGCGACGCCGCCGAGCCCGTCGAGCGCGTGCTCGAAGATCTCGCGCGCCGGCTTGTAGTGACCGACCTCGTCGCTGAACGACCAGTGGTCGAACAGCGGGAGCAGCCCGTGGCGGTCGAGGTGGCGGCGCAGCGCGGTGGACGGCGTCATGCCGACGTCGCAGATGATGCCGACGCGCACGCCCGCGTCCTTCAGCGCGCGTAGCGCGTCGCCGACGCCGTCCGTCGGGCGGATGTCGGCGTCGTCGCCGGCCGTCTCGAACGCGTCGACGAGCGCGGCCCGGACGCCCTTCGGAATGTCGAACCCGAGCGACTCGACGACCTCCTCGGCGGCGGCCACCGCGAGGAACTGCTCGCCCGCCTCCCACGAGGCGACGTACCGCCGCCACGATTCCTCGAACACCGCGTCGAGCTCCTCACGCTCGATGGCGAAGCCGGCCTCCTCGAGGATGCCGCCCCACGCGTCGAGCCGCCGTCCACGGAGGTGGCCCGGCGGCTCGTAGCAGAGGGTGTTCCAGAAGTCGAAGGTGACGGCGGTGATCGTCCCCATGCGGGGACGTCACGCTACAGGGCGCCGTGCTCGGCTTCGGCGAGGAACTTCTCGATCTCGGAGCGGCGGAACCGGCGGTGCCCTCCGAGCGTGCGGATCGCGGTGATCTTCCCGGCCCGCGCCCAGCGGGTGACGGTCTTGGGGTTGACCCGGAACATCTGCGCGACCTCAGCGGGCGTCAGGAGTGCGTCGGGTGAGTTGCGGTCGGCCATCGCCTTACGTCCTTGTGTCCCGGGATCCGGTGTCCGAATCGTGCCCTGAAGGTACGACGGGGCCCATTTGACGTCGATAGCCCGGTTGGGCCATTCCGTGACAACAGCCGTGACTAGTCATGGCTGAAGCCGCCCACGCATCGACTCGCCTCGTGTGTGCCCGGGGTACCGTGCAGACGTTGGGCGTCTTCGATCGCTTCGGCGAAGACGAGTACGAGCAGATCGTCCACTTCAGCGACCGGTCGACGGGACTGCGAGCGATCGTGGCGATCCACTCGACCCGCCTCGGGCCAGCGCTCGGGGGGACGCGGTTCCACCCCTACGCGACGGAGGACGACGCGCTCGTCGACGTGCTGCGCCTCGCCAAGGGGATGACGTACAAGGCCGCGGCGGCCGGCCTCGATCTCGGTGGCGGCAAGGCGGTCGTCATCGGCGACCCGCGCCGCGACAAGACCGAGGCGCTCCTTCGCGTGTACGCCCGCTACGTCGACACGCTCGGCGGGCGGTACGTCACCGCCGAGGACGTGGGTACGACGCAGGCCGACATGGACCTCATCCGCCGCGAGACGCCGAACGTCACCGGCGTGAGCGAGCACCTCGGTGGCAGCGGCGATCCATCGGCGGCGACGGCGTGGGGTGTGTTCCACGCCATCAAGGCCACGCTGCGCCACGTCGACGGCTCGCCGGAGGTGACGGGAAGGCACGTCGTCGTGTCCGGCGTCGGCAAGGTCGGCACGTGCCTGGTGCGCCACCTCGTCGAGGAGCGCGCGCACGTGACCATCGCCGACGTCGACGCGACCGCGCTCGAACGCGTGCAGCGCGACTTCGACGTGGACGTCGTCCCGGTCGAGAAGGCGCACGCCGTCGAGTGCGACGTCTTCAGCCCGTGCGCGCTCGGCGCGGTGTTGCACGCGCACACGATCCCGGAGTTGCGGTGCCGCGCCGTCGTCGGCAGCGCGAACAACCAGCTCGCGGAACCCGCCGACGCCGAGCGGCTGGCGGCCGCCGGCGTCGTGTACGCGCCCGACTACATCGTGAACGCGGGCGGGATCGTGAACATCGCCGAGGAGCTGTCGCCGGCGGGCTACCTCCAGGCGCGCGCGTGGGACCGCGTGCGTCGCATCTTCGACACGACGGCCACGGTGCTGCAGACGGCGAGCGACGAGGGCATCACCACCGCAGCGGCGGCCGATCGTCTTGCCGAGGCGCGCATCGCCGCGCTCGGCGGCGTCGGGCACATCCGCACGTTCGATCTCGGGAGGGCGTAGGTCGCATGACGATCGTCGATCGCAACGAGCTGGCCAAGCTGCACCTGCACGACCGTCACACCGAGCTCGGGCTCACCGACGACGACCTGCGCGGGATGTACCGGACGATCCTGCTCGCACGCGTGCTCGACCAGAAGATCTGGGGCCTCAACCGGATGGGCAAGGCGGCGTTCGTGGTGTCGTGCCAGGGCCACGAGGGCGCCCAGATCGGCGCGGCGTGGTGCATCCGCAAGGGCGAGGACGCGGTCCTCCCGTACTACCGCGACGTCGGCGTCATGCTCGCCCTCGGCATGACGGCCGAGGAGATCCTGCTCGCCGTGTTCGCCCGGCCCGCCGATCCGAACTCGGGTGGGCGGCAGATGCCGAACCACTGGGGCGACCCGCGGCTGAACGTCATCAGCGGCTCGTCGCCGATCGCCACCCACCTTCCGCACGGCGCGGGGATGGCGTACGCGTTCGCGCAGCGCAGGTCCGACGAGGTCGCGCTCTGCTTCTTCGGCGAGGGTGCGTCGTCGAAGGGCGACTTCCACGAGTCGCTGAACTTCGCCGGGATCCACAAGCTCCCGATGGTGTTCGTCTGCGAGAACAACGGCTACGCCATCTCCGTGCCGATGTCGAAGGAGTCGGCGGTCGACAACGTCGCCATGCGGGCGCACGCGTACGGCTTCGGCGGCGTGATCGTCGACGGCAACGACCCGCTCGACGTGTACGCCGCGGTGCACATGGCGATGCGCCGGGCGCGCGCCGGCGAGGGGCCGACCCTCGTCGAGTGCAAGACGTACCGCTATCTCGCGCACACGTCCGACGACGACGACCGCACGTACCGCACGCCGCAAGAGGTCGAGGCGTGGCGCAAGAAGGATCCGCTGCAGCGGATGAAGCAGTACCTCATCGAGCAGCGACTGCTGTCGGAGCAGGAGGAGGACGCGCTCGAGGCCGAGGTGCGAACGGAGGTCGACGAGGCGACCAAGCGGGCCGAGGCGGCGCCCGCGGCGACGCCGGACGACGCGTTCACGAAGATCTACGCGCGCCCGGTCCGGCCGATGCCGCGCGTGCCGGCCGGGCTCGGCGACAGCGCCGTCGAGCAGAAGGCGCTCCCCGTGCCGGAGGGCGGCGTCGAGCGCAACGTGATCGACACCGTGCGGTGGACGCTCCACGACCTCATGGCGTCGGACACACGAGTGATGGTCCTCGGCGAGGACGTCGGTCCCCGGGGCGGCGTGTTCCGCGCGACGGACGGGCTGTCCGAGGAGTTCGGCGAGGCGCGCGTCCTCGACACACCGCTCGCCGAGTCGTCGATCGTCGGCATCGGCATCGGCCTCGCGCTCGCCGGCCTGCGCCCGATCGTCGAGATCCAGTTCGCCGACTTCATCCACTCGGCGTTCGACCAGATCGTGAGCGAGGCGGCCAAGCTGCACTACCGGTCGGCCGGCGGGTTCTCGGTCCCGATGGTGATCCGCACGCCGTGGGGCGGCGGCGTGCACGGCGCGCTGTACCACTCGCAGTCGATCGAGGCCTTCTACGGGCACGTCGCCGGGTTGAAGGTGGTCGCGCCGTCGACGCCGGCCGACGTGTGCGGGCTGCTGCGTGAGGCCGTCGACGACCCCGACCCCGTCCTGTTCCTCGAGCACAAGAAGACGTACCGGCTCATCAAGGGCCCGGTGCCCGAGGACCCGGCGTGGCGCGTGCCGATCGGCGTCGCCGACATCGCCCGCGAGGGCAGCGACTGCACCATCGTCACCTACGGCCTGCACCGCCACCTCGCGGTGGAGGCCGCCGAGGCGCTCGAGCGTGACCACGGCTACTCCGTGGAGGTCGTCGACCTGCGCACGATCTCGCCGCTCGACCGCGACACCGTCGTCGAGTCGGCGTGCCGCACGGGCCGGGTCCTGATCGTCCACGAGGACAACGTCACGTACGGCGTCGGTGCCGAGATCGCGGCGATCGTCGCCGAGGAGGCGTTCTACGACCTCGACGCGCCGGTGCGCCGGCTGGCGATGCCCGACGTCCCCGCGTTCCCGTTCGCGGCACCGATGGAGGCCGCGCTGTCGATCGGCGCGGACGACATCGTCGCCGCCGCTCAGTCGCTCCTCGAGGAGTAGCGCCCGCGCTCGCCGTTCTTGTCACGCCTGACCACAACTGTTGTGGTCAGGCGTGACAAGAACGGCGGGGTTGGGGTACGGGTCCGTCCCGTGCGACAGACGCGGACCTGGCCCGACGCGCTGCTGCTGATCCGCCACGGCGAGAGCCGGGGCAACGTCGCGCGCGATCGCGCCGAGTCCGAGGGCCTGCTGATGATCGAGGTGCAACAGCGCGACATGGACGTCGAGCTGTCCGACCGGGGCGTCGAGCAGGCGCGTGCGCTCGGCCGCTGGTTCGCGTCGACCGACGCGTCGTCGCACGAGCAACCGACCGCCGTGGTGTCGTCGCCGTACGAGCGCGCACGCCAGACGGCCGCGCTGATGATCGAGTCGGCCGGCCTCGACATCGAACTCACCGTCGACGAGCGGCTGCGCGAGCGGGAGTTCGGCGTGCTCGACCGGCTGACGAAGGCCGGGATCAAGTCGCGGTTCCCGGAGCAGGCGGAGCTCCGAACCTTCCTCGGGAAGTTCTACCACCGGCCTCCGGGCGGCGAGAGCTGGGCCGACGTCGCGCTGCGGGTCCGGTCGATCCTCGACGAGCTGAGCGTGCACTACGAGGGTGAGCGCGTCGCCGTCGTCGCCCACCAGGTCGTCATCCTCATGTTCCGCTACGTGATCGAGCGGATGTCCGAGGCTGACATCCTCACGATCGATCGCGAGCACGAGCTGGCGAACTGCTCGCTCACGTCGTTCGTGCTCGACGAGTCGACGTCGCCGTCGCGACCGCGGCTCGACCGGTTCAACTTCGTCGGGGGCGTCGCGGACGAAGGGTCGGAGGTCACGTGGTCGAAGTGACGCCGGCCGTGTTGCGGGCGTGGCCGCTGCCCGGTGTCGGTGCGGACGCCGACAAGGAGGCGCGCGGCCGCGTCGCGATCGTCGGCGGCTCCGACGTCACGCCCGGCGCGGTGCTCCTGGCCGGTATCGCCGCGCTGCGGGCGGGCGCCGGGAAGCTGCGGATCGCGACGGCACCGTCGGCCGCGAGCGCGGTCGCCGTCGCGGTGCCCGAGGCGCTCGTGAGCGGTGACGACGACGTCGAGCGGGTCGTCGAGGGCTGCGACGCGGTGCTCGTCGGCACCGGGATGCTCGACGCCGACGTCGCGGCGTCGCGGACGCGCCGGGTGCTCGACGCGGTCGCCGGTGGGCGCACGCTCGTCGTCCTCGACGCGGCGGCGGTGACGGGCCTCGACGTGTCGGTGCCGTTGGGCCCGCGCGCGATCGTCGTGCCGAACGCCTCGGAGGCGGCGCGACTGCTCGACGCACCCTCGACCGACGATTGCGCCGGGTTGGCGGCGTCGCTGGCGGCGCGCCTGTCGTGCACTGCCGCGGTCCGCGACGCCGACACGTTCGCCACCGCACCTGAGTGCGAGATGTACGTCGACCGCAGCGGCAACGCCGGCCTGGCGACGTCGGGCTCGGGCGACGTGCTCGCCGGCCTGCTCGCGGGGCTCGCGGCGCGGGGTGCCGACCCGCTGCAGGCGGTCGTGTGGGCGGCGCACGTCCACGGCCTCGCCGGGGACCGCCTGGCGGCACGGATCGGGGCGGTCGGCTACCTCGCGCGCGAGCTGCTCGACGAGATCCCCGGTGTGCTGACGTCGCTCACGTCGCCGTCGTGACGGCGCAGCCGGTCAGCTCCCGTCGAGGCGGCGGATCGTCGCGGCGCGGCCGACGTCGAGCTCGTCCTCGGATGCGACGAGCACGCGCTCGATCGTGGCGAGGAGGCTTTCGGGCTCGAACGGCTTCGTGAGGTAGTCGGCGGCGCCGAGGTCGAGGGCGCGGCGGATGTCGCGCGACGCTGTCTTCGCCGACAGCACGATCACGCGTGGCGAGTCCGCACGCGTCGACAGCGACTCGAGGACGCTCCAGCCGTCCATCACCGGCATCATCACGTCGAGCAGGAGCGCGTCCGGTGACTCGTCGTCGATGCGGCGAAGGGCGGTCTCGCCGTCGGCCGCGAGCGCGGTCTCGTAGCCCTCGGCCTCGAGGTTGATGCGCAGCATCAGGAGGATGTCGGGCTCGTCGTCGACGATGAGGATCTTCGGCATGGCGAGCCGCTACTCCAGGTGTACGAGGCCGCCGCCCCGGACGATCTCGCCGACCTGCACCGCGTCGTGCCCCCGGCCGCGCAACAGGTCGAGCGCCTGGAAGACGTCGTGTGCCGGCACGACGGTGAGCATGCCGAGGCCGAGGTTGAAGACCTTCGCCATCTCGGCGTCGTCGACGTCGCCGAGGCGCTGGATCTCGCCGAAGATCGGCGGCACGGACCACGCGCCGCGCCGGATCACCGCGTCGCACCCGGGCGGCAGGACGCGTGCCAGGTTGCCGGGGATGCCGCCGCCGGTGACATGCGCCATCCCGTGCACGTCGACGGCGCGGCACAGCGCCACGAGCGCCGGGCTGTAGATCACGGACGGCAACAGGAGCTCGTCGGCGAGCGAATGGGCGGCGCCGTCCCACGCCGGTGCGTCGAGCGGCCGGGCCGCGATGTCGAGCAGGACACGGCGGGCGAGCGAGTAGCCGTTGCTGCGCAGGCCGGGCGACGGCAGTCCGATGACGACGTCGCCGGGGCGGATGGCGTCGCCGGTGACGAGCTCGTTTCGTTCGGCGACCCCGACGGTGAACCCGACGAGGTCGAAGTCGCCCGGCTCCATCACCCCGGGGTGCTCGGCCATCTCGCCACCGACGAGCGCGCACCCCGCGTGGCGGCACCCGGTGACGACGCCGGCGACGAGCTGCTCCACCTGGTCGGGGTCGAGCTTGCCGATCGAGATGTAGTCGAGGAAGAACAGCGGCTCGGCGCCCTGCGCGGCGATGTCGTCCACGCACATGGCGACGAGGTCCTCGCCGATGGTGTCGAAACGGCGCGTCAGTCGCGCGACCTGGGCCTTGGTGCCGACGCCGTCCGTGGAGCTCACGAGCACCGGCTCGCGGTAGCGGTCCTTCGCGAACGCGAAGAGCCCGCCGAAGCCGCCGATGTCGCCGATGACCTCGGGCCGGAACGTGCTGCGCACCGACGACTTGATGCGCTCGACGGCCTCTTCGCCGGCGGCGATCGAGACGCCGGCGGACTCGTAGGTGTTACGGGACACTGACCGGCCCCTGGCCCGCCTGCTTCACGATGCGGTGGCCCCCGGACTCCAGCACTCCCTTTGACAGCGACGCGGGTACGTCGACGGGATACTGGCCGGTGAGGCACGCCGTGCAGAAGCCGGCGGCCGGCGCACCGGTCGCGGCGACGAGGCGGTCGAGGTCGAGGTACGCCAGCGAGTCGACGCCGAGGTAGTCCTTGATCTCGCCGACCTCCATGTTGGCGGCGAGGAGCTCCCCGCGCGTACCCGTGTCCATGCCGTAGAAGCACGGCCACTTGTAGGGCGGCGACGAGATGCGCAGGTGGACCTCGGTCGCGCCGGCCTCGCGGAGCATGCGGACCATCTCGCGCGTCGTCGTGCCCCGCACGATGGAGTCGTCGACGACGACGAGGCGCTTGCCGGCGATGTTGTCCCTGATCGGGTTCAGCTTCAGCCGCACACCGCTGCTGCGCATGTCCTGGCTCGGCGCGATGAACGTGCGGCCGATGTAGCGGTTCTTCACGAGGCCCTGGCCGTATGCGATGCCGGTGGCGCGGGCGAACCCTTCGGCGGCGGGCAGCCCGGACTCGGGGACGCCCATCACCATGTCGGCGTTGGCGGGCGCCTGGTCGGCGAGCTGCTCGCCCATGCGCTGGCGGGCGGCGTGGACGTTCTGCCCGTAGAGCGTGCTGTCGGGACGGGCGAAGTACACGAACTCGAACAGGCACAGCCGCGGGTCGAGCCGCTCGGTGGGGAACGGGTGGAAGCTACGGCACCCGGTCGCGTCGATCACGACCATCTCGCCGGGCTCGAGCTCACGCACGAAGTGGGCACCGACGATGTCGAGGGCCGGCGTCTCGCTCGCGAGCACCCAGCCGTTGTCGAGCCGGCCGAGACACAGCGGGCGGAAACCGTTCGGGTCGCGCACGCCGACGAGGCGGCCGGTGTCCATCAGCACGAGGCTGAACGCGCCCTCGAGCCGGGGCAGGACGTTGACGAGCGCGGCCTCGAGCTCGCGACCGTCGCTGCGCGACTGGTGGGCGTCACTGCTGAGCTCCTCGGCGAGCAGCTCGGCGACGAGCTGGCTGTCGCTCGTGATCGTGCCGGCGAGGACACCCGCTTCGTCGGCGAGCGTCGGTGTGTTCGTGAGGTTGCCGTTGTGCCCGAGCGCGAACTCGGCGTCGCCGACACTCTTGTAGACCGGCTGGCTCGCGCCCCAGTGGCTGCTGCCGGTCGTGCTGTAGCGCACGTGGCCGATGGCGAGGTGGCCGGTGAGCGGTGCCAGCGTCCGCTGGTCGAACACGTTGCTGACCAGACCCATGTCCTTGACGACGAACAGCTGCTCGCCGTCGCCGACGGCCATCCCCGCCGACTCCTGGCCGCGGTGCTGGAGGGCGTAGAGACCGGCGTAGACGAGATGGGCGACCGTGCGGCCCGGGGCGTAGATGCCGAAGACCCCGCACGCCTCCTTCGGCGTGTCGTCGTCGGGGTCCGGCGTCACCCCGTCATGGTGCCACAGGGGCGCCCGCTGTCAGTGTGTCGGTCAGCCCACCGACGGCGACACCGACCGACGAGGTCACGTCGCGGACGACGCCGACGACGCCGTCCCTCACCGCGGTGACCGACGCGGCGACGGGGCTCACGGGCGGCGCGGGTGCGTCGACCGCAGGTGCCGCCAGCGCGGGCGGCCGGGCGTCGGGCAGCGCCGAGAGCGGGACGAGGTGCGTCGCGTCCGGCGCGGCGGGCGTCGAGGGCGCGTCGATGCGCGGGAGGGGGACGGCCGTCACGGGTGGGATGGCGGAGGCCGCGGGCAGCACGGGCGGTTGCGCCGGCGAGGTCGCGGGACCGCCCGCCAGCCCGGCGAGCGACAGCGCCGCGGCCACCGCCGTCGTGGCGACCCGGCGGGCGGCGGGGTTGTCGGTGGCGGCGGGCGCGGCGGCGGCGAACGCGGGCACGTGGGCCACGGCATCGCGCACGGCGCGCGCGGCGTCGGCGACCGTCGCGAGCAGGCCGCGGTTGCCGGCGGCGATGGTCGACCCGGCCACCGCGGCCGTCGACGCCGTCGTCGAGATCCCCTGCTCCCCGGCGGCGGCGCGGTAGGCCCCGGCGAGACGGCGACGCGCCCGCAGCAGCAGCGAGTCGACGGCTCCGAGCGACAGCCCGAGCGCGGCCGCGATCTCCGGCGGCCGTCGCTCCTCGAGGTCGCGGGCGACCACGACGTCGCGCTGGCGCGGCGACAGCGTGGAGAGTGCTTCGCGCAGGGCGGCGACGCGGTCGAGCTCGAGGACGCGGTCCTCCGGGGCGTTCGGGCCGAGCTCGATGTCGCCGTTCACCGGCTGCTCGTGCGGCGTGGTGCGTGTCCTGGCGCGCATCGCGTCGATGCACAGCCGCTGGGCGATGACCTGCACCCACGCCCCGAACCGCCGGTCACCGCCGCAACGGTCGATTCGCTCCAGCGCACGCACGAACGCAGCCTGCGCGACCTCGTCGGCCTCACCCAGGTCCCGCAGCCGTCGGGCGCACGCCCGGCGAACGGCCGGGTGGTGACGGTGGAAGAGCGTCGCGTACGCGTCGATGTCGCCCCGCTGCACCGCGAGGACGATCGCAGCGTCGTCGTCCTCGTGCGTCTCGATGAGGGAATGCGAAATGGCCAACGCTCGGGCTCCAGCGGCGACGTGTGCGGTGACGAGGCTTCCAGGCCCGCCCGTCATTCCCAGTTCGTGGCCAAGATGGCCGATTCCTGCTCCCAGGCGAGCGGAGGCAGGAGCACGGCGCGAGTCGGGTCGCCGACGACGCGCAGCGGGTAGCTGCGGTCGTGGAAATCCCACGTCGTACCCCATCCCGGCGCGAACAGCGAGAGTGACAGGGCGTAGGACCCGGGGGCGGCGTCGAAGCGTTCCACGTGGAGGCGGGCGTGGCGCTCTCCGCGGTCGCCGAAGGTCGTGCTGGTGTCGAGCACGGACAGCCAGTCGTCGCGCACGACCGACGCAGCCAGGACGGGTTCGCCCTCCCCCGGCGGGAGCTCGACGTCGACCTCCACCCAGAACGCCGCGCCCGGCGCGAGGTCGCGCACGGGCACGCCGAAGCGGTCGACGACGCGCACCGCGGTGATGCGACCCTCAAACGACCCGAAGCGCGTGTCCACCGGCGTCGGGGCGGGCTCGCCGCGCACCGGTGCACCGCCCTCGGTGTCGACGCCGTGGAGGTACCTGGCCACGACCGCATCGGGCGGGCCCACGGCGGCGACGCGCCCGCCTCGGAGCCAGACCACCTCGTGGCACAGGTCGGCGACGAGGTGATGGTCGTGCGAGACGATGACGATCGTGACACCGCGCCGCTGGAACTCGCGGAGGCGTGCGACGCAGCGGCGCTGGAACGCCGCGTCACCGACCGCGAGCACCTCGTCGACCAGGAGCACATCGGGACGCGTGTGCGCGGCGATCGAGAACCCGAGGCGCGCCTGCATCCCGGTGCTGTAGGTGCGCATCGGCTGGTCGATGACCTCCGTGAGCCCCGCGAACTGGGCGATCTCGTCCACGAGCGCGCGCACCTCGGCGCGCATCATCCCGGCGACGACCCCGCCGAGGACGGCGACCTCGCGACCGGTCAGGTCAGGGTGGAACACCGCACCGATCTCGAGCAGCGCTGCGATGTGGCCGGTCACCTCGATCCGCCCGGAGTCGGGTCGGCCCACGCCGCCGATGAGGCGGAGCAGCGTCGACTTGCCGGCTCCGTTCGGTCCGATGATGCCGACGGTGCGCCCCGGCGCGATCTCGAGCGACACGCCGTCGAGTGCGCGGGTCCGCCGCGCTGTCCGCCAGCCCGAGAAGCCCCGCAGGACCGCCTCTTTGAGGGTGGCGGGGCGGTCGCCTCGGACGAGGTACGTCTTCGTGACGGCGTCGACGACGATCGACGCCGTCATCCGAGCTCCTCCGCGAAGCGGTGCGCGGAGCGCTCGAACATGCGCCGCCCGAACATCGCGAGCGCGATGCCGATCGCCGCGAGCACCGCGAGCGGCAGGAGCTCGGGCGCACGCGCCTCGAGGAGTACGTCTCGATACGCGGTGATGAGGATGGCGGCAGGGTTCGCGTCGTAGACCCAGCGGTAACGGTCGGGCACCGACGACGCCTGGTAGAAGACGGGCGTCGCGTAAAACACCGGCACGAGGACGACGCCAACGAGATGGCCGGTGTCGCGCAGGCTGACCTGGAGCGACGCGAGCAGGTAGACGGGCCCCAGCAGGAGCACGAACTGGACGGCAACGACGCACGGCAGCAGTAGCGCCGTCGCCGGGATGCCGCCGTCGACGGTCAGGCCCACGAACAGCACGGGCAGCGACAACGCGAAGTACGCAAGGTGCGTGACGACCGTCGTCACCGGGAGGAACGCGACCGGGACGCCGGGTCGGCGGACGAGGTCGCGGCTCCACACGATCGCGTTCGCACCGTCGGTGAGCGCGCCCGAGAACCACGTCCACGGAAGCAGTCCGGCGTAGACGAACAGCGCGTAGCGCGGGATCTGCAGCGGCAGGATCTTGGTGAAGACGAACGTCAGGACGGCGAGCAGCGCCAGTGGCGAGAGCTGCGACCACGCGATGCCGAGCACGCTGCGCCGGTACCGCAGGCGCAGGTCTCGGAGCACCAGCTCGTGGACGAGGTCGACGGCGTGGCGCACACGTCGCGTGCGGACGGCCGCGAGCGCGCTCATCGTGGGCGGCCGCCGACGCGACGCAACGCCGCCGCCGCCGACGCGCCCGCGTACGCGAACGGGCCCCAGGCGATGCCGGCGAGGTCGATGGCGATCATCCGCAGCGGCACCTCGCTGTGACCCCGCAACCGAGCGCGGATGCCACGGACGTGGTGCTCTCGGATGCGCACGATCGCGTGCCGGGCGATCGCGGCCCTGCTGGTGGGACGACGCAGCAGGAACCTGAGGTGCAGCGCGCTGAACGACACGCCGTAGTAGAAGAACTGCCACCGCAGCGCCGGAATCGTCGTGCGGTGGTGGTGGTGGACGAGGGCGTCGGGCGTGTACGCGACGTGGTGGCCGGCGTCGAGGACGCGAGCGAACATGTCGATGTCGTCACCGCCGCCCACCGCCGTCCCCGCGCCGATCCGCTCGTCGAAGGGGCCGACGTCACGCAGGACCGACCGGCGCAACGTCATGTTGCAGCCCGTTCCGAGCGCACCCGGGAACGCGAGGAAGTTGCCAGGATCGCCCGCCGCGAAGCGGCGCGGAGTGCCGCCGCGGTCGAACGAGAACCAGGCCTCGAACCAGCGCTCGGAGGGCCGCTCCAGCGCCGCGGGCCGCACACGCCCCGTGACGCACCCGACGGCGTCGTCGGTGAACGCGGCCCGAACGTGCGCGAGCCAGTCGGGATCGACCTCGCAGTCGTCGTCGACGAACGCCACGAGCTCGCCGGCCGTTTCGCGGATGCCACGGTTGCGGGCGCGGTCGAGGCCGCGACGCGGCTCGTGCACGACGCGGCAACCCGCGCGGACGAGCTCGTCGGCGGCGAGGCCGCCCGTCGCGCTGTTGTCGACGACGACGATCTCGTAGTGGGGGTCGCGCACCGTCCGCAGCGACGCGAGGCATGTTCGCAAGGCGGGGAGGCGCTTCCCCGACGTGCACACGATCACGCTGACGAGCGGGACCGGCGCGGTGGCAGGCACGGCGGCGGC
>DASSOZ010000191.1:0-11328 GCA_035700105.1 Acidimicrobiales bacterium | reverse complement strand
CTCGCCGGCGCGGAGATCCATCTACTGACGCGGGCGGGACGTGAGCACGTGTTGGCCAGGGCGCTCGAGCCGGTGCTCGGCGACTACGACGTCGTGCTGATCGACTGCCCGCCGACGCTCGGCGTCCTGACGATCAACGGGCTCACGGCCGCGTCGCAGGTGCTCGTGCCGCTGCAGTGCGAGACGCTGTCGCACCGCGGCATCGGTCAGCTGCTCGAGACGATCGACGACGTGCGGGCGTACACGAACCCGACGCTGTCGGTGCGCGGCGTGATCGCCACGATGTTCGATCGCCGCACGCGCCTGTCGCAGTCCGTGCTCGAGTCGGTCGGCGAGCGCTACGGCCTCGAGGTGCTCGAGCCGCCGGTGCCGAAGTCGGTCCGGGTCAGCGAGGCGCCCGGCCGGGGTCGCTCCGTCCTCGAGCACGCGCCGACGTCACCGAGCGCCGAGGCGTACCGGGCGCTGGCCGCCCACCTCGATCCTTTCGGTGACAACGGCCTGTCAGGGCGTACCCAACTCACCGAAACCGCCGTGGGGGTGGGCGCCCGGTGACCCGCAAGCGGGAGTTCGACCCGCTCGGCCGGGACGCGCTGTTCCTGCCGCCCCAGACCGAGCCCGATCGAGCGGCGCGGCCGCGCCCCACCACGACCGGGCGCGCCGCGCTGTTCTCCGCCCCGCCCCGCCGCCGCGGTGACGCCGTCGTCGAGTGCGCGTCGTGCGGCGCGCACACGCCGGTCCCCAAGGTCGAGCTCGCGCGGACGCTGCTCCCTTCGGTGTTCGTGCCCTTCCGGCGCCACCCGCACCTGATGCGGTGCCCGGCGTGCCGGCGAGCGGCGTGGTGCCGGGTCGACTGGGGCGCGGTCCTACCGGCCTGACCGGCGCCGCCCGCGGGCCTCGGACCTGATGCGGTCGACGAGCTCGGCGCGTTCCTCGCGCTGACGGTTGCGCAGGTCCTGCATCTCTCGGCGGACGCGATCGCGGAAGCCGTCGTCGACGTGGTGGTGGAAGCGCTGCCACGCCGCCTGGCGGCTCACGCCGACGCTCGACCCGACGCTCTCCCACGTCGCGCCCGCGGCGATCGCCTCCTGCACGAGCTTCGACTCCCACGCCGCGAGGAGGTCGCCCAACGCGCGTGTCGCACCGAGGGCGACGAGCGGGTCGGGATCGGACGTCGCCGCCTCCCACGTCGACGTCATGTGCGCGGGGACGTTCCGTTCGGCCATGCTGTCAATAGTAGGTTGACACCCAAACCGGCGTCAAGCGATCGTTGACGGGCTGGCCGGGTAGGGCTCCCCGTCATGCCGGGTGCGCTGTCCCGACTCGCACTCGCGAGCACGCAACTCCATCCCGACGATCTTCCGGTGGCGGTGGCGCGGGAGGCGGCGACGATGGGGTCGGTCGCCACGACGATCTACCTCGTCGACATGGCGCAGCGGGTGCTCGTGCCCCACGAGGCGGTGTCCGCGCCGCCGTCGCCCGAGCTCGCGATCGACGGCACGGTCGCCGGTCGCGCGTACCGCACCGAGCGCCCCGTCGTCTCGCCCGCCGACGACGGCACGACGACGCTGTGGTTGCCGCTGCTCGACAGCGCCGAGCGGTACGGCGTCGTGCGCGTCGACGTCGCGGAGCCCGTCACCGACGAGGCGCTCACGGAGTGGCTCGCGTTCACGCACCTCGTCGGCGAGCTGGCGGCGAACAAGTCGGCGTACGGCGACGGCATCGCCAAGCGCCGGCGCACGCGCGCCATGACGGTCGCCGCCGAACTGCGGTGGTCGATGGTGCCGCCGCTGACGTTCAACGGCACGAACGTGACGATCTCCGGGATCATGGAGCCGGCGTACGAGATCGCCGGTGACACGTTCGACTACGCGGTGAACGCCGACACCGCGCACATCGCGATCATCGACGCCGTCGGCCACGGACTCGAGGCGTCGCGCATCGCCAACCTCGCGGTCGGCGCGTACCGCCACAGCCGCCGGCTCGACCGCGGGCTGGCCGACAAGTACCGCGCCATGGACGACGCGCTCGCCGCCGAGTTCGGCGCCGAGCGGTTCGCGACCGCGCAGCTCGCCCACCTCCAGCTCTCGACCGGCGAGCTCCAGTGGCTCAACGCCGGTCACCCGGAGCCGATCGTCAGCCGGCGGGGTCGCGCCGTCGACCTCACCGCGGAGGTGTGCCTGCCCGTCGGCATGGCGCGCGACCTCGGGTCCGAGGCCGTCGTGCAGATCACCGCGCTCGAGCCCGGCGACATCGTCCTGTTCTTCACCGACGGCGTGGTCGAGGCGCGTGCGCCGACCGGCGAGGAGTTCGGGCGCGAGCGGCTCGCCGACATGTTCGTGCGGGCGGTGTCGACGGAACAGACGCCGGCCGAGACGCTGCGCCTGCTCGCGCACGCCGTCGTCGATCACCAGGCGGGCGTCTTCCAGGACGATGCGACCCTCGTGCTGCTCGTGTGGAACGGCCCTCCGGTGCCGCGCCACGGCGCGGGAGGGTAGAAACTGGACCCGTGCCCGACTCGATCACGATCACCGACAACCGCACCGGGAACACCGTCGAGATCCCGATCCGCGACGGCGGCGTCGACAGCGCCGAGTGGCGGAAGCTGCTTCCGGGCGTGTGGTTCCACGACCCCGCGTTCATGACGACGGCGGTGTGCGAGTCGACGATCACGTACCTGGACGGCGAGGCGGGCGTCCTTCGCTACCGCGGGTACCCGATCGAGCAACTGGCCGAGCAGTCGTCGTACCTCGAGGTCGCGTACCTGCTGATCCACGGCGAGCTCCCGACCGCGGAGCAGTACGACGAGTGGTCGCACGACATCACGTACCACACGTTCATCCACGAGAACGTGCGGAAGCGCTTCCTCGAGGGCTTCCACTACGACGCCCATCCGATGGGGATGCTGGTGTCCGCGGTCGCGGCGCTGTCGACCTTCTACGCCGACGGCAAGGACATCTTCGACCCCGAGTCGCGGAAGAAGCAGATCGTACGGCTCATCGCCAAGATGCCGACCCTCGCGGCTGCCTGCCACCGGTTCTCGGTCGGGCAGCCGTTCGTGTATCCGGACAACAGCCTGTCGTTCACCGCCAACTTCCTGGCGATGATGTGGAAGATCGCCGAGCCCCGGTACGACGCCAACCCCGCGCTCGCCAACGCGCTCGACGTCTTGTTCATCCTCCACGCCGACCACGAGCAGAACTGCGGGACGACGGCGATGCGCACGGTCGGGTCCGCCCACGCCGATCCGTACAGCGCGTGCGCAGCCGCGGCCGCCGCCCTGTACGGCCCGCGTCACGGCGGCGCCAACGAGGCCGTCATCAAGATGCTCACCGGGATCGGCTCGATCGACAACGTCGGTGCGTTCATCGCCGACGTGAAGGCGGGCAAGGGACGGCTACAGGGCTTCGGCCACCGCGTCTACAAGAACTACGACCCCAGGGCGAAGATCATCAAGAAGACGGCGGACGAGGTCTTCGAGATCACCGGCAAGAACCCGCTCCTCGACATCGCCCTGAAGCTCGAGGAGGTCGCGCTCTCCGACGAGTACTTCACGTCCCGGCGGCTGTACCCGAACGTCGACTTCTACTCGGGCCTCATCTACCAGGCGATGGGTTTCCCGATCGACATGTTCACCGTGCTGTTCGCGATACCGAGAACTGCAGGGTGGCTGGCCCACTGGACGGAGCTGCTCGACCAGGACCAGAAGATCTACCGGCCGCGGCAGCTCTACGTGGGCGCCGACGAGCGGCCGTACGTGCCCATCGACGAGCGGTAGCTCACTTGGACGCACCGGCGCCGGAGGCGGGCGAGGTGTACCGGCAGCTGGCCCCGGCGGTCCTCGGCTACCTGCGGGCGCAGCGGGCGATCGAGCCCGAGGACCTGCTCGGCGAGGTGTTCCTCCAGGTTGCGCGCGACCTGCCCCGGTTCTCCGGCGACGACGACGCGCTCCGGCGGTGGGTCTTCACCATCGCCCACCACCGCCTGATCGACGACCGCCGCAGGCGGGCCCGGCGCCCGCAGCTCGCCGACGGCGAGGTCCCGGAGGCGGCGGCGCCAGAGCTCGCCGACGCCGTGGACCCGGCGCTGATCGCGGCGCTCGACCGCCTGACGGCCGACCAGCGCGAGGTCGTGCTGTTGCGGTTCGTCGCCGACCTGCCGCTCGAGGCGGTGGCCAAGCTGACGAAGCGCAACGTGGGCGCGGTGAAGGCGCTGCAACACCGGGCGTTGGAGCAGTTGGGGCGTATCCTCCGCGCGTCCGCAGACGCTCACGATGGCGATGACTGAGTCCGACGACCTCGTCGCTCGCCTCCGGGCCCTCGGGTCCCGGCCGGTCGACCCGGCCGTGGCGTCCGGGCACCTCACGGCGATGGCCGCGGTGCGACCCGGACGTGCTCGTCCCGTCGGGCGCTTGCAGCGACTGAAGGTCGGCGCCGCGTTCGCCGCGGGCATCGTGCTCGGCGGCACGTCGCTCGCGTCGGCCGGTGTCATGGGCCAGACCGTGAAGGACAAGGTGGCCGACGCGGCCGCACACGTGAACGTCGACCTGCCGGGCGGCACGCAACGGTCGACCGACGGCTGTGGCGGCAAGACCTACAAGAACCACGGTGACTTCGTGAAGCAGGGCGGCGAGCCGAGCTCGAACTGCGGCAAGCCCGTCAACTCGCTCGACAAGGCGCAGCACGACGCCGACGAGAACGGGTCCGGGCACGCCTCGGCGTGCCGCCCGCCGTGGGCCGGCAAGGGCAAGCAGGCCAAGGACGTCAAGGCCGCCAACCCGAACTGGCAGCCCCCCGCCGGGTGCGAGAACGACCAGGGCGAGAACGAGCACGAGACGACCGGCACCGCGGACAACGACGTCACGCCGAACGGCACGACGCCGTCGACCGCGGCGGTGACGCCGCCCGGTGGCGGCAAGGACGACAACGCCGGCGTCCCGAGCGGCGGCTCGGTCCCCGGCGAGAACGAGCAGGGTGACGAGCACCGCGACGGCGCCACGGCGTCGACGCTGCCGTCCGAGGCGAACGGCAACGCCACCGACGGCGCCGACAACGGCGACCAGAACCGTCAGGGCGCCCCCACCACGACCACCCTGCCGTAGCCGTCGAACACGTTCGAGGCATCAACCTCGCGTGTCGGGCCGCCGATACGGGGGGTGATGGTCGACACGAGCGCCGAGATCCGCACCGCGGCGCGCGTCGTCGGCCTGCGTGACGTCGACATGCCGTCGCTCGAGTCGGTCGAGCGGCGACGGCTGCAGTTGTGGCTCGTCATGGCCGTCGTGCTGCTCGGCGTGTCGATCGCGATGGCGGTCCTCGCCGTCGCCGACCCGACGTCGATCCACCCGTGGATCGACCGCCGCCTCCTCGGTCCCGGCGTCGTCCTCCTCATGGCGGGGTTCAGCGCGTACGCGTTCGAGAAGGAGGTGCACCTCCGCAAGCTGACGCGCCTGCTGGTCGACGAGCGCGTCCTCTCGAGCGCGCTGACCAACCGCGTGCGTGAGTTGCACGTGCTCCTCGAGGCGGGCAAGGCCGTCAACGCCGTGCTCGACCTGTCGCAGGTGCTCGACCGGATCCTCGCCGCCGCGACCGAGCTCCTCCAGGCGGACGGCGGCTCGATCATGCTGAGCGAGGCGGACCACCTCGTCGTCGTCGCCACGTCGGGCATCGCCGCGCCCGCGGGCGCGGTCGTCGCCATCGGCGAGTCGATCGCCGGTGAGGTCGCGGCCACGCGCGAGCCGCTGCTCGTCAACGGCACCGCGACCGCCGACGACTTCCCCGGGTTGCGATCCGAGCGGTCGGTGCCGAACAGCGCGATGTCGGTGCCGCTCGTGCACCGCGGCGAGCTCGTCGGCGTGCTCAACGTCCGGGCGCCGGGCGACCGCCCGTACACCGAGTACGACCTGCGCCCGCTGGGGCTGTTCGCCGAGCACGCCGCCTCCGCCGTCGCCAACGCCCGCCTGTACCGGACCGCACGCGACCGCGCGCTGCACGACCCGCTCACGGGCCTCGCCAACCGGGCGCTCTTCGTCGATCACCTCGACACCGCGCTGCGCCGGCGCGAGCGCCACGGCGGCGACGTCGCCGTGCTGTTCGTCGACCTCGACGGGTTCAAGGCCGTGAACGACGGCTTCGGTCACCTCGCCGGTGACGCGCTCCTCGTCGACGTCGCCCACCGGCTGCGGGGCTGCTGCCGGGCGAGCGACGTCGTCGCCCGGTTCGGTGGCGACGAGTTCGCGCTACTGCTCGACGACCTCGGCGACCTCGATGGCGGCGTCGGGCCGACGGACATCGCGATGCGGATCGTCGACGAGCTCACGCGGCCGTTCACGATGGACGCGACCGAGGGCACCGTCGACCTCGGCGCCAGCGTCGGCGTCGCGATCGCGCGCCCGGACGACGACTCGAACGCGCTGCTCCGCCGCGCCGACGGCGCCATGTACGGCGCCAAGGACCGCGGTGGCCGCTGCGTCTACGGCCCGGTCCACCCGACCGGCAGCAGCACGTCGCCGCTCGCCAACCGGTAGTACACGTCCCACTGCCAGTACGCCGCGTAGGCCGCCGGGTCGGCGAGCATGCGCCGGGCGTACAGCGTGACCGCCTGCACGTACCGATCGCTGTGGTTGTAGTTCCAGACCGCCTTCGCCATGTCACCGGGCGCCCCGTTGGCCTTCAGGTAGCGCGCCGCCGTGAAGATGGCGTCGTGGTTCGACTCGATGTCGCCGCCGTTGCCGTACGCGGCCCACGTCGACGGTAGGAACTGCATGGGGCCGCGCGCACCGGCCGTGCTGTCGCCGCGGATGCGGCCCATGCGCGTCTCGACGAGGTGGATCGCGGCCAGGTACGCCCACGGCACGCCCGTCGCGGTGTCGGCCTCGTGGTAATAGGCGAGCAGCTCGTCGCGCGGGGCCGGGGCCACGATGTGCCACGGCGGCAGCGTGGGTCGTGGCTTCGTCAGGGCCCGCAGTTGGCGCGCCGCCTCGACGTTGGCGTCGAGCGCGGTGTGCAGCCGCGGTGGGACACGGGCGTGGACGTCGCCGTCCCACTCCGGGTGGGCGGCGATGGCCCGGTACGCGACCTGCTGGCGCCGGGCCGCCAGCGCCAGCGCGTCGGCGGCGATGCCGGCGCGATGGATCGCGTCCTCGGCTTCGACGACGTCGCGCGCCGCGTCGGCGGCGTTGCCCGGAGAGTCGGGTGTGATCGCCGGCGGGGTCGTGGACGTCGTCGTCGCCGGGACGGTGGTGCTCGTCGTCGACGTCGTCGACGACGAGCTCGACGTGGTGGGTCGCGGCGCCGCCGTCGTGTTGCCGGCGGACGAGCACGCAGCGACGACGAGCGCGAGCGCGACCGCAAGAGCTGTGGTGAGGACCCGCCGCGTCATCGCGGATCGACACGGTACAGACGGCCGGCGAGGGACAGGGCGTAGAGCTCGCCGTCGGCGTCCTCGCCGAACGACGACAGCGGTGCCGCCTTGATCCCGAGATCGGCGCGTTCGACGATGCGCCCGCCGTCCTGCCGGGCCGCCTTGACCCGCCCGTCGGCGTAGTCGGCGTAGAGGTACGCGCCCCGCAACGCGGGGATGCGCGAGCCGCGGTACACGTAGCCGCCGGTGACGGCGACGCCGCCGTCCGTGTGGCTGTACTCGAGGATCGGGTCGACGGCGCCCGCGGGCTTCCTGCCGCCGTTGTAGGCGTGGTTGCCCTCGCGGAGGTTCCAGCCGTAGTTGCGCCCACCGCCGCTGCCGGCCGGTTCGAGGTCGACCTCCTCCCACTCGCCCTGGCCGACGTCGCCGATCCAGAGGTCACCGGTGTCGCGGTCGAAGGTGAACCGCCAGGGGTTGCGCAGCCCGTACGCCCAGATCTCGGGCCGGGCGCCGCGGCGATCCACGAACGGGTTGTCGGGCGGGATGGAGTACGGCGTGCCCTTCGCGGAGTCGGGGCGCGGGTCGATGCGCAGGATCTTGCCGAGCAGCGAACCGAGGTCCTGCGCGTGGCGTTGCGGGTCGCCGCCCGACCCGCCGTCGCCCAGCGCGATCCACAGCGTGCCGTCGGCGCGGACGGCGAGCTGGCCGCCGTTGTGGTTCGAGTACGGCTGGTCGACGGTGAGCAGGGTGCGCCGGGCGCCGGGCGCACCTCCGGTGTCGACGTCCACCGCGTCGACGTGCGTGTCGCCGTTGGTGTCGGTGTAGTCGAGGTACATCGTGCGGCCGTCGGGCGAGAACGCGATGCCGAGGAGCCCCTGCTCGCCACCGGCGCGGATGCGGCTGCGCAGGTCGAGCACGGTCTCCTTCGCGCCGCCGTCGTGCGGGACGCGCACGACGCGGCCCGACTGCTCGGTGACGTACAGGCGCTCGTCACCGGACCGCACCGCCATGGCCGTCGGCGAGTCGACACGCGCGAGTTCGGTGAGGCGGACCCGCACGTCCTCGAGCGGTGTTGCCGGCGCCGTCGCGCCGTCTGTCGGCGTCGAGCCCGGCGACGACGATGTCGACGTCGTCGTCGTGCCCCGCGCCGTCGGCGGCGGTGCGGCGGTGTCCGTGTCGTCGCCGCCCGAGCACGCCGCGAGCACGAGCGCGGCCGCGACGACGAGGACGGCGAGCCGTCTCACGGGCGGCGCAGCGGCCGGATGAGGCCCTCCTGCACGACGGACACGGCGAGCGTCCCGTCGCTCGTGAAGATGTTCGCCCACGCGAAGCCGCGCGCGCCGCACGCCGCCGGGCTCTCCTGCGCGTAGAGCAGCCACTCGTCGGCGCGCACCGAGCGGTGGAACCACATGGCATGGTCGAGGCTCGCCATCTGGATGCGCTCGTCGGTGGGTGTGCCCACGTCGTGGGGGAGCGTCGTGGTGTCGAGCAGCGTCATGTCCGACGCGTACGCGATGACGCACGCGTGCAGCATCGGATCGTCGGGCAGCGAGCCGTCGGCGCGCATCCACACACGTTGCACCGGCTCGAACGCCTTCGGGCCGCGCTCCCACGGGTCGGCGGTCGGGACGGCGAAGCGCATGTCGATCGGGCGCGGGCGGTCGTACCACTCGCGCACCTGCTCCTTGTACGGCTCGAGCCGCTCGTGGAACGTCGGCAGCGAGCCGGGCGGTGGCACGTCCGGCATCGCCGTCTGGTGGTCGAAGCCGGGCTCGTCGACGTGGAACGAGGCCGACAGGTTGAAGATCGCCCGGCCGTGCTGGATGGCGACCACGCGCCGCGTCGTGAACGAGCGACCGTCGCGGATGCGGTCGACGTCGTAGAGGATCGGGATGGTCGGGTCACCCGGACGCAGGAAGTACGCGTGGAGCGAGTGGACGTGGCGGTCTGCCGGCACGGTGCGACCGGCGGCGACCAGCGCCTGCCCGGCGACCTGGCCGCCGAACACCCGCTGCTGGCGTGCGTTCGTCGGGCTCACGCCCCGGAAGATGTTCACCTCGATCGGCTCGAGGTCGAGCAGGCGGACGAGGTCGTCGAGGGCGGCCTGGGTCACGAATCGCCATCCTTGCAGGGGAACCATCGTGGCTTCGGCGGTGTAGGAGGCGTCGAGAGAGATGGAGTCGTCCGACGGCGAGCTCGTCGAGCGGGCGCAGCGTGGTGACGTCGACGCGTTCGAGGCGCTCGTCGATCGCCACCGCCGCGTCGCGCTGCGGGTCGCGTACGCCGTCGCGGGCGACGACGCGGAGGACGCCGTGCAGGACGCGTTCGTCAAGGCGTACGGGGCGCTCGGGCGGTTCCGCGCCGGGTCGCCGTTCCGGCCGTGGATGCTGCGGATCGTCGCCAACGAGGCCCGCAACCGCCGCCGGTCGGCCAACCGGCGGTCGACGCTGGCGCTGCGCGTCGTCGACCCCGCCACCGACGGCGGAGCGTCGCCCGAGGACGCGGCCGTCGCTTCCGAGCGGCGGCGCGCACTCGCCGCTGCCGTCGGCTCACTCGAGGATCGCGACCGCGAGGTCATCGCGCTGCGATGGTTCGCCGAGCTCTCCGAGGCGGAGATGGCCACCGCCCTCGGGGTGCGGCCGGGGACGGTCAAGTCGCGGCTGTCGCGGGCGATGGAGCGGCTGCGGGCGGCGCTGGCCGACAACGAGGTGACGGCGTGACCGGGTTGGCGCTCGAGGACGCGCTCGCCGACCTCGGCGGCGCGCTCGACGCACCGTCGGGTGACGCCCTCGCGCTCCGCGTCGGGGCGCGGATCCGGGCCGCTCGCGCGCCCCGTGCCCGGCGTCGCCTGCTCCTCGTGTTCGCGCTGCTCGTCGTGCTGCTGCTCGCGCTGTCGTTCGTGCCCGCGGTCGGCGAGTGGCTCGGCATCCGCGGGGTGGAGGTCCGGCAGGAGCCGGCGCCGACGACCGTCACGACCGACGCCGGCGCGTCTTCTGGCCTCGACCTCGGCCGGCCGGTGGGCCTCGACGCCGTGCCGATCGTGCCGTCGGCGCTCGGGGCGCCGACCGGCGTCTGGCTCGACGAGCGACCGCCGGTACCGATCGTCACGCTCACGTATCAGGACGGCACACTGGTCGCGGAGCTCCGGGCGGTCATCGCCGACGACGTCGTGCTCCGAAAGTTCGCCGGGCCCGGCGTTCGCGTCGAGGCGCTCGAGGTCGACGGCCACCGGGCGCTGTGGGTCGAGGGGGCCCACGCCGTCGCCGTGCGGACCGGGGACGAGAACGTCGTCGACGAGTTCCGCACGAGCGACAGTGCGCTCGTGGTGGAGATCGGTGACCTCACCGTGAGGATCGAGACGCGGCGCGGACGCGACGCGGCGGTCGCGATCGCACGGAACCTCGTGAGGTCGGCCGGTGTAGGAACGCCATGACACGTCTGTCCCGCCTGCTGCTGTTGACCGCGGTGCTCGTCGTCGTGCTTCCCGGTTCGCCGGCATCGGCCGGCGGGGGATGCCACGAGCCCCCGGTCGCGGACGCGACCGGCTCGGTCGTGAAGCTGGTCGGCTTCTGCATCACCCCGACCGTCCTGCACGTCCGCCCGGGCACGACGGTCACGTGGACCAACGCCGACCCCGTCACCCACAACGTGTGGGGCGCGGGGTGGTCGCGGGGTGACCTCGAGCCGGGGCAGTCCACGACGTGGGCGTTCGACGCCGCCGGCACCTATCCGTACGCGTGCACGCTCCATCCCGGCATGACCGGCGCGATCGTCGTCGACGCCCCGGCGACACCCGTCGGCGCCGTGCGCCCGGCGTCGACCTCGTCGTCCTCGCCGGACGGCGGCATCGCCGGTTCGCTGGCGATCGGCCTGCTCGCCGTCGTCGCCCTCGGCGGCGCGTTCGCGGCCGGGACCCGGGTCCGCCGCACGAACTCCGACCGCACGAACTCGGCGTAGTTCGTTGCGCTA
>DASSOZ010000190.1:0-2122 GCA_035700105.1 Acidimicrobiales bacterium | reverse complement strand
GGAGCGCGGCGTAGACCGCGATGCCGCGACCGCGGCGTGAGAACTCCGGCGTCCAGTCGACCGGGTCGCGCGGACCGTCGTCGCTGCTGTGGACGAGGTACGCGGCCTGGACACCGAGCGCGGCGCGGTGCGACGCGGGGTGAGCGCAGAACGCGAGGCCGCAGTCGTACGGCACGTTGAGCCACTTGTGCCCGTCGGTGACCCACGAATCGGCGCGCTCGGCGCCGGCGACGAGGTGACGACGCGACGGCGACGCCGCCGCCCACAGCCCGAACGCGCCGTCGACGTGCACCCATGCACCGGCCTCGTGCGCGACGTCACACACCGCGCCGAGCGGGTCGAAGGCGCCCGTGTTCACCTCGCCCGCCTGCGCGCACACGATCGTCGGCGCCCCGGGTGCTTCGGACAGCGCGGCACCGAGCGCGTCGACGCGAATGGCGCCGGCGTCGCCGGTGTCGATCGCAACGATCGCGTCGGTGCCGATGCCCGCGAAGCGCAGCGCGCGGTCGATCGTCGCGTGGCGGTCCCGCCCGACGACGACCCGGATCGGCGGTGAGCCGGCGAGGCCGTGGCGGGCGACGTCCCACCCCGCGGCCGCGAGCACGTGGTGGCGGGCGGCGAGCACGCCCGTGAAGCTCGCCATCATCGCCCCCGTCGTGAACGCCACCGACGCGTCGCGCGGCAGCCCGAGCAGGTCGACGAGCCACCGCCCGGCGACGTCCTCGGCGACGGTCGCCGGCCCGCCGCACGCGAACAGCCCCGCGTTCTGGTCCCACGTCGACGTGATCCAGTCGGCGGCCAGCGCCGCCGGCAGGCTCCCGCCGATGACGAAGCCGAAGTAGCGGCTCCCGGCGATGCCGACGACGGCGTCCTCGGCATCGTCGATGAGCTCGGTGACGACGGTCTCGGCGTCGACGCCGTCGTCGGTCAGCGGGCGGTCGAGCGCCCGACGCACCTCGTCGTGCGTGATCTTCGGGGCGACCGACCGCTCGTCGATGCGGGAGAGGAAGTCGGTCGCGTAGGCGGCGACGTCCCGCAACAGCGAGCCGTCAGCGTCGACGGCCGTCCGCTTCCTCCAGCGCTCGCCGCACCAGCACCCGCGCGAGGTGCTCACGGAACTCGCTCGACGCGTTGAGGTCGCTCGTCGGGTCGGCGCCCTCGTGGGCGACGGCGGCCGCATCGGCGATCGACGCGCCCGACGACAGCGCCTGCTCGGCGGCGGTCGCCCGGAGCGGCGTCGAGCCCATGTTCACGAGACCGATGCCGGTCGTGCCGTTGCGAACGACGGCACACCCGACGATCGCCCAGTCCTGCGCGCGCCGGTTGAACTTCTGGAACGACCACCCCGCGCCACCCGTCTTCGGGACGCGCACCTCGGTGATCATCTCGTCCTCGCCCAGGTCGGTCTCGAGGAACCCCTTGAAGAAGTCGGTCGCGGCGATCGTCCGCTCGCCGTTGCCGCCCCGAACGACCATCGTCGCACCGAGCGCGAGGACGACTGCCGGAAGGTCCGATGCCGGGTCGCCGTGGGCGATCGTCCCGCCCAGGGTGCCACGGTGCCGGACCTGCGGGTCGCCGACGTGCGACGCCGCGTGCGCGAGCAGCGGAACCTCCGACTGCAGCAGCGACGACGTCTCGACGTCGTGATGGCGCGTGAGCGCGCCGATGGCGACGTGGTCGCCGGCGTCGCGGATGTACGACAGGTCGGCGATGCGACCGACGTCGACGAGCACGCTCGGTGCGGCGAGCCGCAGCTTCATCAGCGGCAGCAGCGAGTGGCCGCCGGCGAGCAGCTTGGCGTCGCCGCCGTGTTCGCCGAGCAGCGACACCGCGTGGTCGGCGGAGTCGGCCCGCACGTAGTCGAACTTCGACGGGATCACTTCGCGGCTCCCTTCGAGCGCTTGGCTTCCTGGATGGTCGACCACACCCGCATCGGCGACGCCGGCATCTGCACGTCGGTGACGCCGAGGGGCGAGAGCGCGTCGCAGATGGCGTTGATGACGGCGGGGGTCGACGCGATCGTCCCCGCCTCGCCGACGCCCTTCACGCCCATCGGGTTCGTCGGACTCGGGGTGACGGTGTGGTCGGTGACGAAGTTCGGGAACTCCGCCGCCGACGGCAC
>DASSOZ010000189.1:0-4059 GCA_035700105.1 Acidimicrobiales bacterium | reverse complement strand
CTGCCCGCACGACTCGATGTACAGGAAGCGCGAGAGCTGCCGCGCGACCTCGACCATGCACGCGCTCTCGTCGTACACCACGAACCCGCACGAACCCATGCCGGCACCGACGCGCGCCAGGTCCTCGTACGACATCGGCGTCCCCAGCAGGTGCCCCGGCAGCACCGGGTTGGCGACGCCTGAGAACACCGCCTTCACCCGCCGCCCGTCGGCGACGCCGCCGCCGACCGACGCGATGACGTCGCGCATCGGCGTGCCGAGCTCGACCTCGGCGACGCCGGGCCGCACGACGTCGCCGACGACGGTCACGACGACGTTGCCGGGCGAGTCGTCCGTGCCCATCCGCCGGAACCACTCGGCGCCGTTGCGCATGATGTGGGCGACGTTGGCGAACGTCTCGACGTTGTTCACCAGCGTCGGGTTCGACTCATGGCGACCGTGGTGCCCGGGCTCGACCTCGACCGCCTCCCAGCCGGTCTGCGGCGCGGTCGCGAACAGGCCGTGCTCGTAGGGCGGGAACAGGCGCGGGAGCGGCGGCTTGCCCTCGATGACCTCGAGCATCGCCTTCTCCTCGCCGAACAGGTACTCGTCGGGGCCGTCGGCGATGACGACCTCGCACCCGTCGCACAGCCCGGCCCGCTGCAGCTCCTCGACGGCGCGCACGATGCGCTCGCGCTCCGCGGTGTAGTGACCCTTGATCGCGACGAACGCCTGCGTCGCCCCGACGGTGCGCGCCGCGACCATCATCCCTTCGACGGTCTGGTACGGGTTGGCCCGCAGCAGCGCGCGGTCCTTGAACGTGCCCGGCTCGCCCTCGGCGGCGTTGCACACGACGAACTTGTCGGTGCCGGGCGCGTCGACGATCGTCGACCACTTCCTGCCGGTCGGGAAGCCACCGCCGCCCCGCCCGCGCAGCCGGGCCAGCGAGAGCTCCTTGATCGTCTGGGCGGGGCCGAGTTCGGCGGCCCGCCGCAGCGCCTCACCTCCCCCGGCGGCCAGGTACGCGTCGACGTCGGCGACGGGCTCGGCGGGGAGCAGGAACTGCGGCATGCGCGCGTCAGACCTCCAACATCAGCGTGACCGGCCCGTCGTTGACGAGCGCAACGAGCATCGCTGCCCGGAAGCGTCCTGTCGAAACGGCAACGTGGTGCTCGTCGCGGAGTGCGGCGGCGAGGGCGTCGACGAGCGGCTCGGCGTGCGCCGGCGGCGCCGCCGCGATCCACGACGGGCGCCGGCCACGGGACGTGTCGCCGTACAGCGTGAACTGGCTGACGACGAGCGCGGCGCCGCCGACGTCGACCAGCGATCGGTTCATCACACCGTTGTCGTCGTCGAACACACGCAGGCCGGCGACCTTCGCCGCGAGCTTGCCGGCGGCGCGCTCGTCGTCGTCGTGCGTGACGCCGACGAGCACGCAGAGGCCAGGACCCGGGCCGATGGACCCGACGGTCTCGCCGTCGACGGTGACGCTCGCCTGCGTGACTCGCTGGACCAGCGCGCGCATCGGGCCATGATTGCGGGTCGTGGAGGACGAGGCACTCGCCGTGGCCGGCGCCAACGCCGCCTTCTACGCGGCGTTCGAGGCGCGCGACCTCGACGCCATGGCGGACGTGTGGGAGCACAGCACGCGGGCGACGTGCACGCACCCGGGCTGGCCGACGCTGCACGGCTGGGTCCAGGTGCTCGGCTCGTGGGAGGCGATCTTTCGCAACACGCCGTGGATCCAGTTCGTCCTCACCGACGAGGTCGTCGAGGTCGAGGGCGACACGGCGTGGGTGACGATCACCGAGAACATCCTCCAGGGCGAGTCGGTCCACGCCTCGTCGGCGGCGGCGGTGAACGTGTTCGTGCGCCGGCCCGGCGGCGACGGGTGGCGCCTCGTCGTCCACCACGGCTCGCCGGTGGCGTCGACGGCGGAGTGACCGGCGGACCGAGAATCGGCCGAGCCGATGGCCTCGCTACGGCTGCGCCTCCACTCGGCTGGCGCTCGTCGCTGGCGCTTCCCTCGCGCCCCTTCGGCCGATCGAAGATCGGCCGAATGGCCCATTCGATCCGGGCGCGGCGCTGGCAGTCTGGACGTGTGAGCTCCGCAACGGGGGTGTCCGTGCGCGTCGGTGGGCAGGCGCTGACCGACGGCGTCCTCATGCGCTCGCCGCTCGCCTGGGCCGTCGCCCGCACCGACGGGACGGTCGAGGTCGGTCCGGTGGCGCCGACCCGCTGGAGCCGCATCCCGGTGGTGCGGGTGCTGGCGTCGCTGCTGCCGGCGCTCGGGCTCGGACTGAAGGCCATGGCCAACGGCCGCAGCGGCGACCGGTCCCGCCGGACGGGCCTGTTCGTGGTCGCCGCCCTCGTCGGGACGATGTTCCTCACGCCGCTGCTGCCGTCGACGCCGTCCCCGCTGCAGTCGGCGGCGCTGGCGCTGGCGACGATCGGCGCGATGCGGCTGCTGGCGCCGCGGTCGCTGTGGCGCTTCCACGGCGCCGAGCACAAGGCCGTCACCGCGTACGAGGCGGGCGTCGACGCGGACGACACCGAGGGTGCCCTGCGCGCGAGCCGCGTCCACCCCCGCTGCGGTACGAACCTCGTCGCGCTGCTGATCGTCCCGCTGGCGCTCATCTCGCACCTGCCCGGGCTGCTGCAGGTCGTCGCCGCGCTCGTCCTGCTCGGCATCGCCGCCGAGCTGCTGACCGTGTCGGCCCGGTTCCCGTCGTCGCCGGCGACCAAGGTCGTCCTCGCGCCCGGACTGTTGCTGCAGCGCGTCGCCACGACGTCGGAACCGACGTTCGACGAGCAGGCGGTCGCCTGCCGGGCGCTGGCGGCGTGCCTGGCCGAGCACACCCGGCTGGACGACGCACCCGAACTCTTCGCCGAATCCGCCCCCTGAGGGCGGGTTTCCACGCAAAAGTCGGAGGGTTGGGGGCCGCTAGCGTCCCGGCGCATGCCGGACGAGACGACCACCCGCACGCTGGCCGACGTCGAGGCCGGGCTGCAGATGCCGCTCGAGGAGGCGATGCTGACGCAGCGGGCGATCCGGCGGCTGCTGCCCGATCCCGTCGACGACGCGATCGTCGTGAAGTGCATCGAGCTGGCGCTGCGCGCGCCCACCGGCAGCAACGGGCAGAACTGGGAGTTCGTCGTCGTGAAGGACCGCGACGTCAAGGAGACGCTCGCCGTCCAGTACCGGCGGGCGTGGAAGCTCTACGGCGGCGCCGGCAAGGTGGCCACCCGCAACAACGAGCAGATGCGGCGCGTGCTCGCCGCCGTCGAGTGGCAGGTCGACCACTTCGCCGAGGTGCCGGTGATGGTCGTCGCCTGCCTGCGCGGGTGGCGTGTGCCGTTCGCGCCGATGCCGCCGATGGCGGACTCGTCGTACTACGGCTCGATCTACCCGAGCGTGCAGAACCTGCTGCTGGCGGCACGGGCGATGGGCCTCGGCGCCGCGCTCGTGACCTTGCCGCTGTGGTCGACGACCGTCGTGCGCCGCGCGCTGCACCTGCCGATGAGCGTGCAGCCGGCGTGCGTCGTGCCGATGGGGTGGCCTCGCGGCCGCTACGGGCCGACGACGCGCAAGCCGGTCGGCGAGGTCGTCCACCTCGACCGCTACGGCGAACAGCCGTGGCGGTAGGCGGGCGGCCTACGCCTTGGCGATGCGGACGCTGCCGGCCGACGTCTTGACGGCGATGCGCCGGCCCGACGTGTCGTCGCGCGTCACCTCGACCGTCTGGCTGCCGACGCCCGTGTCGGTCGACACCGCGTAGCGGTCGTCGGGCACGACGACGTCGACGCTGCCGGCCGACGTCTCGACCTCGACGCGCGCCGGCGCGACCGAAAACGTCAGGTCGACGCCGCCGGCCGACGAGTGCACCTCGACGTCGGTGGACGACAGCCGCTCGCCCTCGACGGAGCCGGCCGACGTCCTCAGCCGCAGCGCGCCGCCGCAGCCGTCGACGTAGATGCCGCCGGCGGACGAGCGGGCGTCGACGTCGCCGTCGATGCCGGTCGCGTGGATCGTGCCCGCGCTGCTCCACACCTTCACCGACGCGCCCGCGGGCACCGTCA
>DASSOZ010000188.1:0-12245 GCA_035700105.1 Acidimicrobiales bacterium | reverse complement strand
CTCCCCGTCGCCGCGGCGATGGCGAAGTCGTACTGCTCGGAGGCGTTCTTCGACGTCGCCGCCGAGACGATCCAGGTGCACGGCGGCATCGGCTTCACGTGGGAGCACCCCGCCCACCTGTACTTCAAGCGGGCGAAGTCGTCGGAGCTGTACCTCGGCGATCCGCGCCACCACCGCAGGCTGCTCACGAAGCACCTCGGGATCTAGCGAGCAACGAGGAGCACCGTGGGCAACTACAAGTACGTCGAGGTCGACGTCGACGACACCGGCGTTGCCGTCGTGACGCTCAACCGGCCCGAGGCGAAGAACGCCATGAACCTCGCCATGACCGGCGAGGTGTCCGACGCGCTCTGGGCGCTCGACGCCGACGAGGCCGTGCGGGCGATCGTCGTCACCGGCGCGGGGTCGGCGTTCTGCGCAGGTGTCGACGTGTCGGAGGGTGCGTCCACGTTCGACGCCGCCGGCCACGCCGAGCACAACGCCGAGCTCGGCGTCACCGACGAAGGCATCACCGACCGGTACGCGCTGTGGCGCATGCGCACGCCGACGATCGCTGCCATCAACGGCGCCGCCATCGGCGCAGGCATGACGGTCACGCTGCTGTTCGACATCCGCATCGCTGCCGAGGACGCGCGGCTGCGCTTCCCGTTCGTGCGCATGAACCTCGTGCCCGAGGCGAGCTCGACGTGGATCCTGCCCCGGCTCATCGGCGTGTCTCGCACCCTGGAGCTGTTCCTCACCGGGCGGTTCTTCACCGGCGCCGAGGCCGCGCAGATGGGCGTCGTCTCGCGTGCGGTCCCGCGCGACGACGTCCTCCCGGCCGCGCTCGAGCTCGCACGGGAGATCGCGACGTACGCGGCGCCGCTCGCCGCGGGCGTGACGAAGGACCTCGTCTACCGGGCGCTCGAGTCGAACGATCGCTCCGACACGATGACGGAGGAGACCCGTCTCACGTGGTGGGCGGGTACGCAGCCCGACACCGTCGAAGGCGTGACGGCACTCATGACGAACGGCGTGCCGAACTTCAAGCAGTCCAAGCACACGCCCGTACCCGACGATCTCTAGGAGCCTCGTGGGCGCCGACCGCGACGCCGTCCCGGGCGAGATCGTCCTCACCGACATGCTGCGCCGTCGCGCCCGCGAGGCGCCCGACGAGGTCGCGGTGCAGGAGGTCGGCGGACGTGAGCTGACGTGGCGCGACGTGCTCGACGAGTCGCTCCGGTGGGCGGACGCGTACCGCCGCACAGGCGTCGTCGCGGGCGAGCACGTGGCGACGATGATGCCGAACTCCGTCGACGCGTACTTCGCGTGGCTGGGGGTGGCGTGGCTGCGGGCGATCGAAGTCCCCGTCAACAACATGTACCGGGCGCGCATGCTCGAGTACCTCGTGCGCGACTCGGGCGCCCGCATCGTCGTCGTGTCCGCCCGGTTCCTCGATCGACTCGTCGAGGTCTCGGACGCGCTCGACGCCGTCGAGCTCGCCGTCGTGCCGGACGCCGACGGGTCGCTGCCCGAGCTGCCGTTCCGGGCGCTGACGGGCGCCGAGTTCCTCGCCGCGGCGACGTCCGACCCCTCCATCGACGGGCCGGCGTACTGGGACGTCGCGGCGATGATCTACACGTCGGGGACGACCGGGCCCTCCAAGGGCGTGCTCGTTCCCTGGGCCGAGCAGTTCACGTTCAGCGTCGGCCTTCCCGACGACTACCTGCGCCCCGGCGGCGCGTACTACTCCGTGTACCCCGCGTTCCACGTCTCCGGGAAGAACGCGCTCTACAACGCGGCGATGTACGACGCGCGGCTCGTGCTGCGCGAGACGTTCAGTCCCAACGAGTTCTGGGACGACATCCGCGCGTACCGCTGTACGACGGCCGGGCTCGTCGGTCCGATGGCGGCACTGCTGCTGATGATGCCGCCGTCGGACGCCGACCGCGATCACCCGCTGCGCAGCGTCGCGCTCGGCCCGCTCCCACCGACGCTCGACGCGTTCAAGGAGCGGTTCGGCGTCCGCGTCTGCACCGGCTACGGCATGACGGAGATCGGCGCGCCGCTCACCTCGGGGTGGGAGCTACCGAACCATCGCACGTGCGGCCGGCTGAAGACGGGGTGGCCGCACTACGAGGCGAAGATCGTCGACGAGCACGACTGCGATGTACCGCCCGGGACGGTCGGCGAGCTCGTCGTCCGATCCGCGGATCCATGGGTGCTCACACGCGGCTACCACGGGATGCCCGAGGCGACCGCGACGGCGTGGCGCAACGGCTGGTTCCACACGGGCGACGGCTTCACGGTCGATGAAGACGGGTGGTTCTACTTCGTCGACCGGATGAAGGACGCCATCCGGCGGCGGGGCGAGAACATCTCGTCGTTCGAGGTCGAGGCGCTCGTCAACGAACACCCCGCCGTGCAGGAGTCGGCTGCCGTCGGTGTGCCGTCGGAGCTCGGCGAGGACGAGATCAAGGTCGCGGTCGTCGTGAAGGCCGGCGAGGCGCTCGACCCCGCGGGGCTGATCGAGTTCCTCGAACCGCGCATGCCGCGCTTCATGGTCCCGCGTTACGTCGAGATCGTCGACGCGCTCCCGAAGACCGACGCCACGATGCGGACGCGCAAGGTCGAGCTGCGCGACCGGAGCGTCACGGCGTCGACGTGGGACCGCGAAGCGGCGCAAGCATGACCGTCCGCGTCGCGCCGTAGCCGTCGGACGTCACCGCCCCGGTCGCCGGCTCGTCGGTGGGCTGCGACGGACCGAGGTCGACGGTGAACGTCCGTTGCCCGTCGACGCCGGTGCCGCACCGGCCCGCGACGGTGACGGTCACGCGGCCCGATCCCCGCGCCACGAGCCGCTCGCACGACACCGAGTCGAGGTACAGGAACTCCGTCGCCGCCCGCTCGGTCGCGAACTCCCAGCCCCAGATCGAGAACGAGCGCTCGATGCTGCGGTACGAGAAGGTCGCCGCGACGGGCGGAGGGTCGCCGCCGCCGTCGGCGTGGCGGAGACGGGCGTACTGGCCCTCGAGCTGCTCACGAAAGTACGGCTGCGCGTACGGCCCCGAGTGCAGCCCCGGGCCGAGGTGGAACGTCCGCTCGACGCCGGCGCGCTCGAAGCGCGACTCGAGCTGGAGGTTCGTCGGCATGAGGATCGCCTCGAAGTACAGCGCCGAGGGGTTGCCGGTGAGGTCGTCCTGGCGCCGCGGCACGGCGTCGTTCACGAAGTACTGGATGTGCACCGACTGCCGGCCGTCCCGGCCATGGGCGACGGCGTTCGACACGAGCTCCGCCGGCTGCGTCTGGCGCCACCACACCTGGTCGACGACCGGATCACCGAACCCGACGGTCGCCACCGACCCGTAGAGCACGTTGTCCCACACGGCCTGGGGCGCGGCCGCCGGCACGACGCCTGGGAGTCGCTCGTACGGCACGGCCACCGGCGGCGCGACGCCGGGTGCACCCGCGGGCACGACACCGTCTGCCGTGCCGTACGGGAAGCCGCCGCCGGACCGGGCACCGATGCTGGCGAACACGTCGGGATGGCGCAGCCCGTTGGCCAGCGACCCGATGCCGCCCATCGAGTAGCCGACGATGGCCCGCTGCTCGCGCGTGCCGCTCGTCGGGAAGTGCGCGTCGACGTAGGGGACGACCTCGTGGACGAGGTAGTCGTGGAAGCGCGGTGCCGGCGTGGCGTAGCGGGGCGTGTCACCGCCGGCGGCGTAGCGCGGGTTCCAGTCGAACCAGAACGGGTTCTGGTCCGGACCCGGGCCGAACCCACCGGGAAGCGTCAACCCGTGGGGCGCCACGATGATCATGTCGATCGCCGGCTTCGCCACCCAGGTCGCGGGGTCGGCCCACTCCCACGGGGCGGCTTGCGTGCGCGGGTCGACGGGCGGGCCGCTCGTCAACGCCGCGATCCAGGCCTTCGACGTGCCCTCCCGGTACGACCCGCCGGTGCCGTGGAGGTAGTAGAGGACGGGACACTCCCGGCCGGCGCAGCCCGGCGGGATGTAGTACGAGAACGCCGACACGCCGCCGAGCGCGGCGCTGCGGAACCGGAGGCAGTCGACGCGCCCGATCGTCAGGACGGGCGCGTCCGTCGGTGGCGCGCACTCGGCGGCGAACTCCGCCGCGCTCCCCGCCGGCGCGAGGACACCCCCGAGTACCGCGACCAACGCCACGAGCACGCCAGCCGTCGAGCGTCGAGTCATCCCCACCCCCGTTGTGAACCGCCGCTAACACGCGAACGTTCGACGCCCGGGTGGGTGAACCCTCTGCGTCAGGCGCGGGGGGTGCGGGTGGTGCGAGCGCGCGACGGGCGCGGGCGATCGGTCGTCAGCGCCCGCAACATCATCGACGTGAGGAGCGGTCCGAGCAGCTCGCGGTCGAGGCCGCTGCGGTAGGTGCCGCCCATCAACCCGAGCCCCGTGACGGCCTGGATCATCACGCGCGCCTCGGCGTCGCTCAGCTCGGGCCGGACGCGCGAGAGGGCGTGCACCCAGTCCTCGAAGTAGTGCCGTTCGGCGCGCTCGACGACGGCGCGGATCTCGGGCCGGAGCGTGCGCCGTTCGAGCACGCCCACGCTGCCCATCGCCGGGTTCTCGAGCACGGCTTCGACGTACAGCGTCACCAGGCCGGCGAGCGCCGCCTCCGGGGTCGACGACTCGGAAACGATCTCGTCGGCACGGGCGACGACCGCCGTGCTGCGCTCGATCATGAGCGTGTCGAGGATGTCCTCTTTGCTCTTGAAGTGCCGGTAGATCGCCGGGCCGGTGATGCCGGCGGCGGCGCCGATGTCGTCCATGCCCGTGGCGTGGTAGCCGTTCTCGGCGAACAACCGCGTCGCCGCCGCGAGGATCTCGTCGCGCCGGTGGGGCCGGCGCTTCTTGCGCCCCTTCGGTTCGTCGGACACGTCGACCGCGTTCGGGACCGCCACTGACGGGCGACCCTACCAGCTGCTAGTAACCCCAGCGTGAACGGCGACAAACTTCCGGTGCCCTTCGGCGTCCGTCTGTCCGACCTCGCGGCGGAGCGGCCGGACGGTGTCGCGGTCGTGTTCGTCGACGCGACGGGTGACGAGCGCGACCTGACGTACGCCGAGCTCGACTCGCTCGCCGACCGGATGGCGCGACGGCTTGCCGACCGCGGGGTCGTGCCCGGTGACCGCGTCGTCGCCGCCCTTCCGAAGTCGGTCGAGCAGCTCGCGCTCGGCTTCGCCGTGTGGAAGTGCGGTGCGACCCTCGTCCCGCTGCGTCACGACATGCCGCTGCCCGAACGCGCGCCGCTCGTCGAGCTCGCAGGTGCGAGCGCCGTGATCACCGAGCGCGACCTGGCCGGGCTCGCCGACGCCGACGCCGACGCCGACGTGGGCGACGCCGCGGGCTTCAGCGGACCGTCGGCGGTGCCGGCGTCGCCGCTGCTCGTCGCGTCGGGCGGCTCGACCGGGCGGCCGAAGCTCATCCGCACACCGCTGCCGGCGACGATCACACCGGGTCAGCCGTTCAACCCGGTCGGCGCGATCATCGGCATGCGCGCCGGCCAGACCGTCTTCACCGGCTCACCGCCGTACCACTTCATGGGCTTCGGCAACTACCTGTCGGTGCTCGAGGGCGGCACGTCCGTCGTGCTCGAGCGTTTCGACCCCGGCGTGCTCCTCGACGCGATCGAGCGTCACCGCGTCAACCTGCTCGTGCTGGTGCCGACGATGATGATCCGGCTCCTGCGCGACCCGACGATCGCCTCGCGCGATCTGTCGAGCATCGAGGCGGTCGTCCACTCGGCGGCACCCTGCCCGCCGTGGGTGAAGCGGGCGTGGATCGACCTCGTCGGCCCGGAGCGCGTCTTCGAGATCTACAGCTCGACCGAGCAGGTCGGCTTCTGCGTCGTCAGCGGCAAGGAGTGGCTCGAGCGCCCGGGCACGGTCGGGCGGGGGGTCATGACCGAGATCCGCGTGCTCGATCCGGAGGGCGGCGACCTCCCCGCCGGTGAGGTCGGCGAGATCCACATGCGCCTCGCCGGGCTCCCCGTCCCCGTCTACGAGTACGTCGGCGCCGATCGTGGGCCCGTCACCGACGACGGGTTCGCGTCGGTGGGCGATCTCGGGTGGCTCGACGAGGACGGCTACCTGTTCATCGCCGACCGCCGCACCGACCTGATCATCTCCGGCGGCGTGAACGTCTACCCGGCCGAGGTCGAGGCGGCGCTGACCGAGCACCCCGCCGTCGCCGACGCCGCGGTCGTCGGCATCCCGGACGACGAGTGGGGACGCCGCGTGCACGCCGTCGTCGAGGTCCTCCCCGGTGCGTCGGTGACCCCCGAGGAGCTCGACGCCCACTGCCGCGCTCGGCTGTCGGCGACCAAGGTCCCGCGCTCGTACGACGTCACGACCGACCTGGGGCGCAACGAGGCCGGCAAGTTGCGCCGGTCGGGCCTCAGTCCTTCGGGATGACGACGCCGGCCGCCTCGCGGTCCCACGTCGCAGCAGTGACGAGCGTCTCGCGCAGCTCGACCTTGCGGACGCGGAACGTGCCGTCGGTCTTCGGGAGCGCGTCGACGAACTCGACGTAGCGCGGGATCATGAACCGCGGCATCCGCGGGACGAGGAACTCGATGAGCTCCTCGGGCGTCAAGGGCTGGTCGGCGTGGCGGACGATCACTGCCTTCACCTCGTCCTCGCCCAGGTCCGACGGGACGCCGACGACGGCGACCTCGGCGACCGCCGGGTGCTGCAGCACGCCGGCCTCGACCTCGAACGACGAGATGTTCTCGCCCCGGCGCCGAAGTGAGTCCTTCATCCGGTCGACGAAGTAGAGCCAGCCGTCCTCGTCCTCGACGAACGCGTCGCCGGTGTGGAACCAGCCGTTGCGCCACGCCCGCGCCGTGTGCTCGGGTGCCTTCCAGTAGCCGACGTTCATCACCCATGGGTCGTAGGCCCGCACGAGCAGCTCGCCGACCGTGCCGACCGGCACCTCGATGTCGTGCTCGTCGACGATCTTGATGTCGAAGTGCGGCGGCCCCTCGCGCCGGCGACCGCACGTGCGCGCGTTGGGCGGGTCCCACGGCGCCGCGATCGGGAAGCCGATCTCGGTCATGCCGAAACCGGTCGTCACGTGCTTCACGCCGAAGCGGGCCTTGAAGTCGTCGATGTTCGGGATGATCGGCCCCATCACGACGCGCTCGAGCGGGTTGTCGGCGTCGTCGTCGCGCGCCGGCATCGTCATCAACATCGCCGCGATCGGGCCGAGCAGTCCCGCCGAGCGCACCTCGTAGCGGCGGATGTCGTCCCAGAACTCGGTGATGCTCAGCGCTTCGCGCACGACCAGGTGCGACTTCGTGTGTGCGGCGTTGTAGAGGCCGCACTTTCCCGAGAGGTGAAACGCCGGATACATCGTGTAGTACGGGTCGCCGGGCTCGACGAAGTCGTCGGGGAGGATCATCGGCGACTGGAACAGCTCGCCCCAGGGCACGACGACGCCTTTCGACGGTCCGGTCGTCCCCGACGTGTAGATGAGCGCGGCGGTGTCCCACACCTCCGGCCCCGCGAGGTCGTCTGCAGGCTCGACGGACGCGAGCAGCTCGTCGCCGCGCACGACCTCGAACGGCAGCTCGGGAAGCGGTCCGGACGCGTCGGGGACGACGACCGTTCGGAGGTGGGCGACGTCGCCGGCGACGAGCTCGAGGCGGTCGACGAAGCGCTCGGCGATGACGAGGACGGTCGCGTCGGAGTCGTTCAGCAGGTACTGGAGCATGTGGCCCCGGTACATGTTGTTGGCGGGGACCTCGATCGCCCGCAGCCACGCCGCACCGATCCACGCGTGGTACGCCTCGAACGAGTTCGGGAGCATCGTGACGACGGTGTCGCCCGCGCCCACCCCGGCAGCCCGGTACGCGGCCGCCCATCGCAGGTTCGCGTCGTGGAAGCGGGCCCACGTCAGCGAGCGTCCGCCGACGTCGATCATCGCCGGCAGGTCGGGCCGTTCGGCGGCGAGGTCGGCGAGGCGGTGGGGGAGGACGAGGTGTCGGTCGATCGGCACTGGGCGGTGGCTCCTCGTGAGAACGCCGGTTAACGTAGCGCTGTGAGGGACGCCGCGCTGGTCGCGCTCGACGACCTCGAGGACGAGTACGCCGCCCTGGACGCGATCGTCGCCGGTCTCGATGGGCGCGCCTGGGACGAGCCGACGCCGGCCGAGGGCTGGGCCGTGCGCGATCAGGTCTTCCACCTCGCGTTCAGCGAGGAGCTGGCCACGACGGCACTCCTCGACGCCGAGGCGTTCGGCGGCCGCCTGGCCGAGATGCTCGGGCGGCTCGACGACCTCGAGCGCGAGTTCCTCGTCGCGGCGCGCGCGGTCGATCCCGACGCGCTGGTGCGGCGGTGGCGCGACGCCCGATCCGCCACCGTACGTGCCCTGCGCGCGGTGCATGCCCGCGACGCGCATGCGCGCGTCCCGTGGGTGTCCGGAACGATGAGCCCCGCGTCGTTCGCGACCGCGCGCCTCATGGAGACCTGGGCGCACGGTCAGGACGTCGTGGACGCGCTCGGCGTCGCCCGGCTGCCCACGCGACGTCTGCGGCACATCGCCGACCTCGGCGTGCGCACCCGCGCCTTCAGCTACGCCGTGCACGGTCTCGACGTCCCCGACGTCGCCGTGCTCGTCCGCCTCGACGCGCCCGACGGCGACACGTGGACGTGGGGGCCCGGCGACGCCGCCGACCGCATCCTCGGTCCGGCCGTCGACTTCTGCCTGGTGGTGACGCGTCGCCGGCACCCGGACGACACCCGCCTCGTCGCCGACGGTCGGGCCGCGCAGGAGTGGCTGGCCGTCGCCCAGGCGTTCGCCGGTCCCGCCACCGCGGGGCGCCGGCCCGGTCAGTTCCCGGTGGCGGCCCGCTGATGGACTTCGACGACTCTCCCCGCGAAGCGGCGTTCCGGGCCGAGGTGCGCGCCTGGCTCGAAGCCAACGCACCGCGCAAGACGCGCGACACCGTCCGCCTGTCGGTGCTCGAGGGCTTCGACGACCGGCCGGAGACGATCGCGCGCGCCAAGCAGTGGCAGCGCCAGCTGGCCGACGCGGGATGGGCCGCGATCACGTGGCCGGTCGAGCACGGCGGCCGCGGCGCCGGCCCGCTCGAGGCGATCGTCTTCGGCGAGGAGCTCGCGCACTACGACGTGCCGGTGCAGCTGTTCACGATCGGGATCGGGATGATCGGCCCGACGCTCATCGCCCACGGCACGCCCGAGCACCAGCAGCGGTACCTCCCGCCGATGCTGCGCGGCGACGAGATCTGGTGCCAGCTCTGGAGCGAGCCCGACGCCGGGTCCGACCTCGCCGCGCTGAAGACGCGAGCCGTGCGAGACGGCGACGACTTCGTCCTCGACGGTCAGAAGGTGTGGACGAGCGGCGCGCACTACTGCGACTACGGCCTCGGCGTGTTCCGGAGCAACGTCGACGCGCCGAAGCACAAGGGCATCTCCGCGCTGATCGTCCCGATGGACGCGCCCGGCATCACGATCCGGCCGCTGCGCCAGATCAACGGCACCGCCCATTTCAACGAGGTGTTCTTCGACGGCGTGCGCGTCCCCGCAGAGAACCTCGTCGGCGACCTCCACGACGGGTGGCGCGTCGCCCGGACGACGATGATGAACGAGCGCCTCTCCGCCGGTGTGATGGTGTCGATGACGGAGACGATGCGGCCGTTGCTCGCGCTCGCCGATCAGCTCGACGGCGCGCTCGACACCGTCGTCCGCCAGCGAATCGCGCACGCGTACACGCAGGCGCGGCTCTTCGACCTCACCGTGGCGCGCGTGCGCACCGCGCTGTCGCGCGCCTCGATCCCCGGCCCCGAGGTGTCGATCATGAAGCTGTTCGCGGCCACCGCCGGCACCGAGCTCGCCGACCTCGGCCTCGACCTCCTCGGCCCAGCGGGCGCGCTGTGGGGCGAGGACGGGCCGGAGGGCGGTCGCTGGGCGTCGGGTCTGCTCGCCAGCTTCGCCATGCACATCGGCGGCGGCACCGACGAGATCCAGCGCAACATCATCGCCGAAACCGTGCTCGGGCTTCCCCGCGAGCCGCTGGTCGACCGATAGGGCCGCTCAGTTGACGGCGCGTTCGCGGCCCTCCCAGTAGGGCGCGCGCAGGTCCTTCTTCAGCACCTTGCCGGACGGGTTGCGGGGGAGTGCGTCGACGAAGTCGACCGATGTCGGGCACTTGTAGTGCGCCACGCGCCCGCGCGCGAACGAGATGACGTCCTCGGCCGACACGTCGCTGCCGGGCGCCCGCACGACGATCGCCTTGGGTGTCTCGCCCCACCGCTCGTCCGGGACGCCGATCACCGCCACGTCGGCGACGTCGGGGTGCGCCATGAGCGCGTTCTCGACCTCGGCGGGGTACACGTTCTCGCCGCCCGAGATGATCATGTCCTTGACGCGGTCGTGGATGTAGACGTAGCCGTCGGCGTCGAGGTAGCCGGCGTCGCCGGTGCGCAGCCAGCCGCCCTCGAGGATCGTCTCGGCCGTCGCCTCGGGCATGTGCCAGTAGCCCTTCATGTTCTGCGGGCTGCGGATGACGATCTCGCCGACCTCGCCCGTCGGCACGTCCTCGAACGTCGCGGCGTCGACGACGCGCACCTCGGTGTTGGGCCCGGGCTTGCCGGCGGCGCGGAGGCGGTGCGCGTTCGGGCCGTCGGGGTCGTGGTCCTCGGGCGGGAGAAGGACGCAGCCGCCGGTCGTCTCGGTCATGCCGTACGCCTGGAGGAAGTCACACCCGAACGTGCGGATCGCCTTCGTCAGGATCTCCTCCGAGATCGGCGAGGCGCCGTAGACGAGGACGTCCATGCTCGAGAAGTCGGCCTCGTCCAGGCCGGGGACCATGAGCACGAACTGGATGACCGCGGGGACGAGGACGGTGTGGGTCACGCCGTACTCCGGGATGACGCGCACGATCGCCGCAGGATCGACGTCGCGCATCAGCACGTTCGGCACGCCGTTGTAGAGGCCCATGAGCGCCCATGCGCCGCCGGCGACGTGGAACGTCGGCATCACGACGAGGTTCACGGAATCGGCGCCGAACCGCAGCGACGTGTTGTTGGCGTCGACGCCGGCGAACAGGTTCCCGTTCGTCAGCATCACGCCCTTGGGCCGGCCGGTCGTGCCCGACGAGTAGAACTGCAGCGAGACGTCGTCCGGCGTCGACGTCGCGCCGGGGTCGGTCGTGGCCTGGCGCGCCAACCAGTCGTCGTACCGCTCGCACCGGCCGCTCGGGTCGTCGCCGACGACGATCGTCTTCTTCACCGTCGTCAGCTCCGGCGCCATGGCGTCGAGCATCGGCAGCAGCTCCTCGCCGACGACGAGCACCGTCGCCTCCGAGTCGTTGACGATGAACGCGGCCTCGGGCGGGGCGAGGCGCCAGTTGACCGGGCAGAGGACGGCGGCGACCTTCGCCGCGCCGAACATCGCGTCGACGAACTCGGGTGCGTTGCGGTCGAGGTAGGCGACGCGGTCCTGTGGGCCCACGCCCTCGGCGGCGAGCCCGTTGGCGAAGCGGTTCGAGCGGTCGTCGAAGTCGCCGTATGTCAACGTGCGCTCGCCGTAGATCACCGCGGCGACGTCCGGTCGTGCCCTGCCGTGCTCGCGGATGATGTCCGCCACGGTCCTGATCGCCATGAGGCCGGTCCCCCGTCCGTTGCCGTGAACGACGGCTTACTTTAGCGTCGGCGTCATGGAGCAGTCCGTCGTCGAGCTCACGCAGCAGCTCATCCGGAACCGCTGCGTCAACCACGCCACCGCCGAGTCCGGCGAGGAGATCCGCAACGCCGACCTCCTGCGGACGGTGGTCGAGGGCACGGGCGTCGACATCGAGCGGTTCGACGCCGGTCCCGGCCGGGCGAGCGTGGTGGCCCGCATCGAGGGCACCGACCCGGACGCACCCAGCATGTGCTGGCTCGGCCACACCGACGTCGTCCCGGTGAACGAGGAGCGTTGGGAGCGCGACCCGTTCGGCGGTGAGCTCGTCGACGGGTTCGTGTGGGGACGCGGCGCGATCGACATGTTCAACCTCACGGCGTCGATGGCGGTCGCGTTCCGCCGGCTCGCCGACGGCGGGTTCCGGCCGCGGGGCACGCTGCTCTACGCCGCGGTCGCCGACGAGGAGGCCGGCGGCCGCTACGGCGCCGAGTACCTCGTGCGCGAACACCCGGACGCCGTGCGGTGCGACTACCTCGTCACCGAGTCCGGCGGGTTCCCGTTGCCCTCGCCGACGGGGCTG
>DASSOZ010000187.1:0-6950 GCA_035700105.1 Acidimicrobiales bacterium | reverse complement strand
TCGTCGTACGCGATCTCGGCAGGCAGCCCGTCGCGCACCCGGCCCCGGTACGCGGCCATGGCGTCGACGTCGCCCGGGTGGTGGACCTCGACCAGGTGGACGGTGCGGTCGCCGTGGCGCAGCCACGTGTGACCGAGGGCGTCGGTGTCCAGGCGCAGGGCGAGGTGGCGATCGGCGGGATCGGCGTGCGTCGCCCACATGTCCGCCGGCTCGCTGAGGTGGGTGTCGGCGTCGACCACGACCGCCATCGCTGACGATCGTGTCAGGGTTCAGCGCGAGCGCGCCAGCTTCGAGTGCGCCAGCGCCAGGTCGACGAACGCCTGCGCCGCCGGTGACAGCGGCGGCGGCCGGTGCAGCAACGCGACCGTGCGCACGAGCGGCGGGTCGAGCGTGGCGGTGGCGGCGCCGGCGGCGGCCGCCGCCCTGCGCGCTGCGGGTGCGACGAACGTCGCGCCCGCACCGGCGAGGACCAGCGGGACGACCGCCTCGCGGTGCCCGGTCTCCACCGCGATCGACGGCGACGCACCGGCGGCCGCGAACGCGTCGTCGACGAGGCGGCGCGTCGACGTCCCGACGGGTGTGGCGATCAGGGGCACGTCGGCGAGCTCGGCGACCCCGACTCGTCGCGTGCGCCGGCGCATGCCCGGCGGCAGGACGACGGCGATCTCCTGCTCGCCGAGCACGTGGACGACGACGTCGCTCGTGACCGAGCGCGGCGCCTCGGTGATCGCCACCTCCGACCGGCCGGTGCGGATGCGCGCCTCGATGTCGGCGACGTCCTCCGGCTCCGCCAGCCGAACGGTGACGCCGGGATGGGCGACCCGGAACGCGCCGACGAGGTCGACCATCGGCTCGACGCTCAGCGTCGGGAGGCACACGAGGTCGAGGTGACCGGTGCGCAGACCGGCGACGGCGTCGACCGCCCCGCGCAGTCCCTCGACGTCGCGCAACAGCGGGCGGGCGCGGTCGACGAAGGCCTCGCCCGCCGCCGTCAGCCGCACCTCGCGGCCGGCGCGCACGAACAGCTCGACACCCAGTTCGCGCTCGACCTTGCGAACCGCCTGCGACAGCGCCGGCTGGCTCACGAACAGGTCGCCGGCGGCGGCGGTGAACCCCCCGGCGTCAGCGACGGCCACGACGTAGCCGATCTCGCGCACGTCCATTCGTCTAGCTTATCGATCCGATCCAGAACCGGTCTTCGACTTCTGGCAGCCGGTGCGGTTCCCTGGGGGCATGGACTGGGTCGCCGTCGCCGCAATCGGTGTCGGTGTCGGCTTCCTCGGCGGCCTCTTCGGCAAGGGGGGATCGGCGATCGCCACCCCGCTGCTCCACGCCGCCGGCATCCCCGCCATCGTGGCCGTCGCCGCCCCGCTGCCGGCGACGATCCCGTCGACCGCGGTCGCGTCGCTCGCCTACTGGCGCGAGAACCTCGTCGACCGCAAGGTGCTCACGTGGAGCCTCGCGTGGGGCATCCCCGCCACCGCCGCAGGCGCGTTCGCCACGCGCTGGATCGGCGGCGAGTCGCTCGTCACGATCACCGACGCGGTCATCGCCGCGCTCGGCCTGCGGTTCCTGGTCGCCCCCGGCGCCTCGAAGGAGATCGTGCGCGACGTCGAGCACGAGGACGTGCGCCTCGCCGCCGTGGCCGTCGTCGTCGGGGTGTCCGCCGGCCTCCTCGCCAACAGCGGCGGCTTCCTCCTCGCGCCGCTGTACCTCGTCGTGCTGCGCATGCCGATCAAGAACGCCTTCGCGTCGTCGCTCGCCGTGGCCGCGTTCCTCGCCGTCCCCGGCACGATCGTGCACTGGGCGCTCGGGCACATCGACTGGTCGGTCGTCGCCGTGTTCGGCCTGACGTCGATCCCGCTGTCGTACGTCGGCGCCCGCGTGGCGCTGCGCACGAACCCCGAGCACCTCGAGCGGATCTACGGCGGCGCGTTGCTCGCGCTCGGCGCCTGGTTCCTAGTCCATCGCTGACACGGCCGACTCGCTCGCCCGCAGCGCCTGCATCTCCTTCGTCGCCTCCCGGCCCGGCAGCGCGAACGCGGCGGCGAGAGCGAGCACGCAGCTCCACGCCGCGATCGTGAACACGAGGTCGTAGGCGGACTGCGCCGTCGCGATGTCGGGGGGTGATGTCGGCGGGCGGGGGATGCCGGCGAGGCGCGTGGCGATGACGGTCGACAGCACGGCGACGCCGAGCGACCCGGCGATCTGCCGGCTCAACGTGCGCAGCGACGACGCCTCGGCGGCCATGCGGTTCGGCAGCGCCAGCAGCGCGGCGACCGTCGTCGGCATGAGGGACAGCCCGAGGCCGAGACCACCGATCGCGAGGTACGCGGCGATGCGCACTTGCGACGTGTGCAACGTCAGCGTCGACAGCGCCCACGTCGACAGGCCGATGCACACGACACCGAGCGCGGTCGGCACCCGGGGACCGATGCGGTCGGCGAGGCGCCCGCCGATCGGCATCGTGGCCGCGGCGGCAAGTGCGGTCGGGACGAGGATCACGCCGACGCGCAGCGCCGAGAAGTGCCGCAGCGCCTCGAGCTCGAGCGGGATGAAGACGAGCCGGCCATACTGCGCCATCGTCAGCAGCAGCAGGACGACCATGCAGATGCTGAACGTCGGCACGCCGAACATGCGCATCTGCACGAGCGGATGACGCGTGCGCAGCGCGCGCACGACCCACGCCATCGTGAGCACGCCGCCGGCGACGAGGCAGGTGAGCGTCGCCGGCGACCCCCACGTCCAGGTCGGTGCCTCGGACAGCCCGAGCAGCAGCGCACCGAGCCCGCCCGCGGCGAGCAGCAGGCCCTGCCAGTCGAGCGGACGCTGCACGCGGGGAACGACGTCGCGCAGCAGGCGGATCGCGAGCACCAGACCCACCGCACCGATCGGCACGTTGATCACGAACAGCACGCGCCACGACACGGCGGTGACGAGCCATCCACCGAGCACGGGACCGACGGCGGGCGCGGCCATCGCCGCGATGCCCCAGATGCCGAGCGCCGTACCCCGGCGGTCGGGAGGGAACAGCTCGTAGATGATGGCGAGGCCGACCGGCGCCATGCCGCCGCCGCCGAAGCCCTGCAGGACGCGGAAGCCGACGAGCGCTCCGAGGTTCGGCGCAACGGCACACAGGAGCGACCCGACCGAGAACGTGAGCAGGCAGCCGCAGAACACCTTGCGCTTGCCGAACCGGTCGGTCAGCCAGCCGGTCGGCGGTTGGGCGAGCCCGAGCGCGAGCAGGTACGCGGTGACGATCCACTCGACGTCGGTGATCGAGTGGAAGTCGACGCCGATCTGCGGCAGCGCCACGTTCACGATCGACGTGTCGAGGATGACCATGAACGTCCCGACGAGCACGACGCCCATCGCAACCCACTTGTAGCGACCGAGGTCGTCGCGCTCATGCGGCGCTCTGGCGTCGGCGGTCCGCTCGGCGACGTCGGTCACGGGACGGAGCGTAGGCGCGGTGGTTGTGTGGTACAACCAATCGTGGCACGCTTCGTGACGTGCCTGTCTCGTCCCGGACGTCGGTGGCCGCGATCGACGACGCGCTCGCCCGGCTCGTCCGTCACGGCATGGTGCCCCGCACGCAGGCCGCGATCGCCGCCCGCTCGGGCGTGCAGGTCGAGCGGTCCACGTACGTCCTGCTGCGTCGCCTCGCCGAGTGCGGCCCCGTGCGGTTGTCCGACCTGGCCGCCGATCTCGGCCTCGACGTCTCGACCGTCAGCCGCCAGGTCGGCCGGCTCGCCGACCGCGGCCTCGTCCGGCGCGCCGCCGACCCCGACGACGCCCGCGCCGGTCTGCTCGCGCTCACGCCGGACGGCCGGGACCTGCTGCGGCGCGTGCGCCGCGGACGCCACGCGTGGCTCGCCGACGCGATCGACGACTGGTCCGACGACGACCGCGATCGGCTTGCGTCGCTCCTCGACCGCCTCGCCGACGCCATCGCCGTCGGGCCCGGTGGGCGCTGAGGGACTCGAACCCCCGGCCTGCTGCTTGTAAGGCAGCTGCTCTGACCAACTGAGCTAAGCGCCCGAACGAGCCGCCCAGCCTAGAAGACCGACCGTCAGGCGGTACGGGCCGCGGCCCACAGGCCGCCATACAGCGCGAGCGCGGCGACGGCGACGGCCACCAGCAACGACACCGCCACGTTCGTACGCCCGGGGCGGGTGTCCAGCATCAGCGCGCCGACGGCCGTCCCGCCGAGCAGCCCGCCGACGTGACCGCCCACCGAGATGTTGGGGATGGCGAACGTGAGCACGAGGTTGATCAACAGCAACCCGCCGACGCCCGTGTCCCACACCGAGATGCCGCGCTGTCGCAACCCGACCGCGGCCGCGCCGACCAGGCCGAACACCGCGCCCGACGCGCCCGCAGTCAGCGCGTGCGGCGACAGCCACACCGCGCCGAACGATCCGCAGAGCAGCGCGGCGAGGTACAGCGCGACGAACCGCACGCGGCCGATCGCCGGCTCGAGCATCGTCCCGAACTGCCACAGCAGCAGCATGTTGAACGCGATGTGCAGCAACCCGTAGTGCACGAACCCGGACGTGACGAGTCGCCACCAGTCACCGCCGTGCACCGAGGGCGCCGACAGCGCGAGCCGGCGCTCGAGCGTCGGGTCCGACATCGTGAACAGGAACACGAGGACGTTGGCGGCGACGATCGCTTTGGTCGCGAGCGGCCCGACCGTTGCGTTCCACCGCCGGGCGCGCTGGCGCAGCGGTGGCCGCGCCGCGCGGATGCACTCCCAGCAGTGCGATCCGACGGGCGCGTCGTGCAGGCACTCGGCGCACGCCGGCCGGCCGCAGCGCGTACACGCGCGCCCGGTCTCGCGGTCGGTGTGGTGGAAGCACGTGGTGGTCGTCTCCACGGCGACGAAGGTACGGGCTGTCACCGCCTACCGTGCCGCGCCCGCGCTCGTCCGTGACCGGCGTTCGACAGCCCGGTCCGGGCCGGGGCCAGTGTTACGGTGTAACAGAGCGGCACACAGACGCACGCCAGAGGGGGAAGAGCGAGGATGGAGCAACTGGCCGGGCGGGTCGCGGTGGTCACCGGCGGCGCCAACGGCATCGGGCGCGGCATCGTCGAGGCACTGCTCGAGGAGGGCGCCCGTGTCGTCGTCGCCGACATCGAGCAGTCGGTCCTCGACACCGCGATCGCCGAGCTGAAGAACCGGGGTGACGTCCGCGGCGTGGTCACCGACGTGTCGAAGCCCGAGTCGGTCGAGGCACTCGCCGACGACGTGTACGCCATCGAGGGCGCCTGCCACCTCCTGTTCAACAACGCCGGCGTCACGTCCGGCGGCGGCGGCAAGCCGTGGGAGCAGGAGCCGAACGACTGGCGCTGGTGCTTCGGCGTCAACGTCTTCGGTGTCGCGAACGGCGTGCTCGCCTTCGTCCCGCGGATGCTCGAATCCGGCGAGGAGGGCCACGTCGTCAACACCTCGTCGGGCGACGGCGGCATCGCGCCCGTGCCGTACGCCTCGATCTACGCGTCGTCCAAGGCGGCCGTGAGCTGCTTCACCGAGGCGCTCGCCCACCAGTTCGTCGCCACCGGCGCCAACCTCAGGGCGAGCGTCTTCTATCCCGGCGGCGGCCTCCTCGACACCGGCCTCTGGACCGCGCAGCGCAACCGGCCGGCCGAGCTCGAGCGCACGAAGCCCCGCCCGCCGGCGCCGGGCACGACGTTCGCGGAGTTCAAGGCGAGCCTCGAGGCCGCCGGACGCGACGTCACCGTCGTCGACCTCGCCGCGCTCGGCCGCTTCGTGCTGCGCGGCGTGAGGGCCGGGCAGTTCGTCATCGGCTACGACCTCGACGAAGCCGGGCAGCTCCTGCACGCGCGTGCCGACGCCATCGCCAAAGGCGAGCTGCCCCCGACGCACACCTTCTGATGACGAGCCGGTACACGATCATCTCCGCCGACGGGCACGCCGGCGCCGACCTCCTCGACTACAAGGCGTACCTGCCGTCGGCGTGGCACGACGAGTTCGACGCGTGGGCCGAGGCGTACGTCAACCCCTTCGCCGACCTCCTCGCGCCGACGCGCTACAAGAACTGGGACAGCGCCCGCCGCCTCGAGGAGACCGAGTCCGACGGGATCGTCGCCGAGGTCCTGTTCCCGAACACCGTGCCGCCGTTCTTCGACGAGAGCGGACTGTCGGCGACGCCGCCGACGGCCGCCGACTACGAGCGTCGGTGGGCGGGTCTGCAGGCGCACAACCGGTGGATGGCCGACTTCTGCAAGGAGGCGCCCGGCCGGCGGGCCGCCTGCGTGCAGGTGTTCCTCAACGACATCGACGATGCCGTGCGCGAGGTGCGGTGGGCGCGTGACGCGCACGGCGCGCCCTTCGGCGGCGTGCTCGTCCCCGGCGTGGCGCCGAACAGCGGCCTCCCGGGCTTCTGGGAGCCGCACTACGAGCCGCTGTGGGACGTGTGCGAGGAGCTCGACGTCCCCGTCAACCTGCACGGCGGGAGTGGGGTCCCCGACTACGGCGATCACGAGGCGGCGCGGGCGATGCTGCTCATCGAGCTGCCGTGGTTCGCCCACCGCGCCGTGTGGCACCTGATCTTCGGTGGCGTGCTCGAGCGGCACCCGAACCTGAAGGTCGTCCTCACCGAGCAGGGGCTGGCGTGGATCCCGCGCGGTCTCGAGACGCTCGACTGGTTCCACCGGCGCATGACGCTGAAGGAGGCGGCCGAGGCGCAGTTCTTCGGCGCGGTCGCCGCCGGCATGTCGATGACGCCCACCGAGTACTTCCACCGGAACTTCTGGGTCGGCGCGTCGTTCCTGCGGCCGAGCGAGTCGCCGCTGCGCCACGACGTCGGCGTCGACCGCATCATGTGGGGCGCGGACTACCCGCACTCCGAAGGGAGCTGGCCGTACACGACCGAGGCGCTGCGGGCGGCGTTCGGCGGCGTGCCCGAGGACGAGGTGCGGCGCAT
>DASSOZ010000186.1:0-14101 GCA_035700105.1 Acidimicrobiales bacterium | reverse complement strand
AGCGATCGCGCCTTCTCCTTGCGGTGGCAGTACACGAACGCGGGATCGCCCTCGAGCCCGGCGCCGGTGCACGACGGCAGGATCTTGAAGTAGAAGTCGATCTTCTCGCGTTCGTAGCCCGGCAGCTCGGCGCCGAGCGAGCCGCTGATCTCGGCGACGCGGAAGCCCATGCGCTCGATGGACGCGCTGACGCGATCGCCGTCGCGCGCCATCGACACGTCGGCGATCTTCTTGGGCTCGCCGAACGTCTCGCGCCCGCCGATCGTCGCCTGCTCGGTCGTCATCGGCATGAACAGCGCGTACTCGCCCTCGACGTCGCCGTGGCGGGCCCGCACCCCGAACCAGCCGGCGCCGAACGGCTTCAGCCCCGTGCCCATGTCGACCGTCGCGAACCGCAACCGCGCCGTCGACGCGACGGCGGACGGCGACAGCGGCGGCGGCAGGACCGACGCGATCGCGTCGGGGTCCGTCTCGAACACGACGGTGAGCGCCGTGCTCCAGATCTCGGTCTGCACCGCCTCGATCTCGCGGTTGCGCTGCTGGTCGACCGGACGTGCGGCGTAGCGGATCGACATCTGACCCCCCTCGGTCGTGTGCTCTGGAACAGTGTTACACAGTCCCGGCGAGGACGCTGTCGACGAGGCGTTCGACGGCGTAGTCGAACAGCGCGTCGGTGTTGGCGGGCCGGCTCATCGCCCGCTTCAGGCCGGCGTCGATGGCGGGGTCGTCGACGCGCCGCCACAGCTCCTGCGTGGTGCGGCCGCCCTCGCGGCGGTGGCTGAAGTTGTCCTCGAGGAGGATGAACCCGCCGACGAGGAACAGCAGCGCCCGCACCGCCTGCGCCGCCTCGGCGCCCTGAAGCCCGGCCGCCTCCATCTCCCGAGCGAGCGCGACCTGACCGGGGAACGACAGCTCGGCCGTGCGGTCGACGACCTCGGCGACCTGCTGGGTGAGCGTCGTCGCCCGCACCTGGTCGCGGAGCGAGCGGGCGGCGGACACGAGCCGCGCCTTCGGCGTCGACCCGCGGGCGACGACCGGCGGCAGCTCGGCGATCAGCGCGTCGAGCACCGCGTTCAGGACGTCGTCACGCCCGCCGACGTGCCAGTAGATCGCGGTGGGCGCGACGCCGAGGTCGGCGGCGAGCTTGCGCATCGACAGCGCCTCGACGCCGCCCGCCTCGACCAGCGTGCGGGCGGCGGCGACGATCTCGTCCTTGTCGCTCATGGGGTGGGGCGAACCGTACTCCCGAGGTCCTCTTCGCTGCGGACGTCGAGACCGGCCTCGCGGAGCGCTCGTGCGGTGACGCCGGCGCGGCAGTCGCACGAGGGCGACCGCGCCTTGAGGACGGCGTCTCGCGCGCCGGCGACGAGCGCGACGCGCACCGTCGCCGCGGCGCCACGCTCGAAGGCGATCGTGACGTCGTCGCCGGCGCCGTTGACGACGCGCCCGTCGGATCGGATCTCGGCGGCGACCCGCGGCGTCGGCAGTCCGCCCATCGTCTCCGGACACACGGCGATCACGCGGTGGGTGTCGCGCAGCGCGAGGACCGCGTCGGACGTGTTCGCCTCGCCGCGGTGGTTGCACCGCACGCCGAGCAGGCATGCGGATACCACGATCGCGGGTTGGCGGCCGCTACCGTCGTCCACGCGTGGCGACCGTACTCCGGGCATGGGGGAACGATGGACGTCGGTGAGGACGCGGTGCGTCAGTACCTGCGCGAGATCGGGACGTTCACGCTGCTGACGGCGGAGGACGAGGTCGAGCTCGGCCGGCTGATGGAGCAGGGCGGCGACGTCGGTCGCGCCGCGAAGCGCCGGTTCATCCAGTCGAACCTCCGCCTCGTCGTGTCGATCGCAAAGCGCTACCAGTCGTCCGGGTTGTCGCTGCTCGATCTCGTGCAGGAGGGCAATCTCGGTCTGATCCGCGCCGTCGAGAAGTTCGACTACCGCAAGGGCTTCAAGTTCTCGACGTACGCGACGTGGTGGATCCGCCAGGCGATCACGCGCGCCATCGCCGACAAGGGCCGCACGATCCGCGTCCCGGTGCACATGACCGAGACCGTGATGCAGGTCACGAAGGCGACGTCGTCGCTGCAGAAGTCCCTCGGGCGCGAGCCGACGATCGAGGAAGTCGCGGCCGTGAGCGGGTTGACGGTCGAGAAGATCGGCGAAGCGCACCGTGTCGCGCCGGACCCGGTCTCGCTGTTCGAGCCGCTCGGGTCGGAGGACGACGACCTCGCGCTCGCGGACCTCATCGAGGATCGAGACGCGATCGCACCGTTCGACGCCGCCGCCGCGTCACTCCAACGCACCGAGCTGCACACGATGCTGCGCGTCCTCTCGGACCGCGAGCAGTACGTCCTGGCGCTGCGCTTCGGTCTCGACGGCAGCGAGCCGTGCACGCTCGAGGAGGTCGGTCAGCGGTTCCGGCTCACCCGCGAGCGGATCCGCCAGATCGAGGCAAAGGCGATGTCGAAGCTGCGGCACCCGACCGCGGCGGCCCGCTGCTGACCCGCGCCAGCGCGACGAGCGCCCCCGACGCCTCGTGCTGCAGCTCGGGCAGGCCGTCCGCCGGGAACCAGCGGCACTCGACCACCTCGGGCGACATCGGCCGGATGTCGTCGACCTTGGTGGCGTCGACGGGCCGGGCTCGGAACACGATGTCGACGCGGCGGGGCCCGGGGTCGACGACGACCGCCGGCTCGCCGGTGACCTCGATGTCGAGGCCGACCTCCTCGAGCGTCTCGCGCTTCGCCGCGTCGGGCGGCTCCTCGCCCTTCTCGAGCAGCCCGCCGGGGAAGCCCCACCGGTTGCGGTACGACTGGCGGAGCAGGAGCAGCGCGCCGTCGTCGCGCTCGACGACGCAGATCGATCCGACGGTGAACGTCGGAGCCAGGCGGTGCACGACCCACACGCGCGCCGCCGTCGGCAACCTCCGGTAGACCTTCAACAGCGCGAGGTGCAGGCGGCGGAGCACCTCGTCAGGTTACGGGGCGTAGCCCGACCCCCCGGCTTCTTGTCACCGTTACCCACACATGCGGTGGCTGGCGGTGACAAGAAGCGCTGGGGTTGTCGGTTGGTCGGCGGTTGTCGCGCCGCACGCTCGTTGTTCGTCACGTGCGGCGGGCCGCCGAGTTCGGGTCACGCGGTGCTCCTCCCGGGGGCTGCGCCCCCGGACCCCATCGTGGGCGGCTCGCTGGCGCTCGCTCGCCCACCCGCGTTCGCTCGCTCACGCGGTGACCGTGAGGTCCCCGAGCGAGTAGTCGACGTCCTTGCGGGGGCGGCCGCGTGGCCGCTTGACCGACAGGACCTTGCCGTTGAGGAACAGGTGCCCGCCCCACACGCCCCACGGCTCGCGCCGTGCGCGGGCGCCCTCGAAGCACGCCTCCCGCACCGGGCACTTCGCGCAGATGGCCCGCGCCCGCGCGATGTCATCGAGCTGCTCGGAGAAGAACAGGCCGACGAGCGTGCCGGCACCGTCGTTGCACCGAGCCTCCGCCCAGATCCTGTCTTGTTCTTCGCTGCGCTCGGCGAACATGTCGCCTTCTCCCCTCTGTGCTTCCGCCGTGTGTCTGGAAAAGAAAGAGGCCGCCGGGTTGTCCCGGCGGCCTCTGGGCCTTGCTTCGGATGGTGACCGGTCTCTCAACCGGTGGTACCTCCGAGACCCAGGGGCCGCCCGTCGTGGTTCTGCTTCACGACATCCGTGCCACGCGTGGCGAACTCGATGCCGAGGAAGACGGGTGCGGCAAGGGCGGACGAACGCGGACGCGCGGACGCGGCGTGGCCACCCATGTACATCGGGCTGGTCTGCCAGCAGAGGGTCCGCTTCACGAAGGCGCTCAGTTCTGTCTCGGGGTCATGCAACCCGGGGATGTCCCGAGTCACGGTATCGGAACACGGCCCCCGGGAGCCGGTCAATCGATTTATTTCAGAACCGCCGACGGGCGGTGACGAGCTCGTCCAGGAGGCCCGGCGTGGCGGCGGCGACGGGCGTGCGCCGCTCGCCGTGGGCGCGGGCGACGAGGTCGCGGCCGTGGACGTCGACGACCTGGGCGCCCGCCTCCTCGAGTACGAGGAGCGCGCCGAGGTAGTCCCAGGGCCCGTGGGCGTTGGCGCTGCAGTCCACGTACGCGTCGAGCCGGCCGGCGGCCACGAGGCACAGGTCGAGCGCCGCCGCGCCGAGGGCGCGGAACTGCTTCCACCCGAGCGGGACCGGCGGCCAGCCGGACAGCCCGACGATCGCCTGCTGCGCGCGCTCGACCGTCGACGGCGTGATCGGCTGGCCGTCGAGCGTCGCGCCCTCGCCCCGCACCGCCGCGAACCGCTCCCCCGTCGCCTGGTTGACGACGAGCGCGGCCGCCGGTCCGTCGCCGTCGAGGACGCACAGGCTCGTGGCGTACCAGGGGATGCGGCGCGACGCGTTCGTCGATCCGTCGACGGGATCGACGACGACGAGCAGCGGGTGGGCCGGCCGGCGCAGGCCGGACTCCTCGCTGAGCACGCCGACGCCCGCCTCGTCGAGCACGCGCAGCGCGGCGGCGTCGGCGACGACGTCGATCGCGTACTGCCCGACCCTGTCCGTGCGCGGCCGCCAGTCCTCGACGTCGTCGAGTGCCCGCTTCACCGCGTCGGCGACGTCGTGCAGGAGGTCGAGCACCGGCGTCGACCTTAGGGTGTCACGCCCGATGCCGATCCGCGACGCCCGACCCGACGACATCGACGAGATCTGCGCCCTCATCCGGGAGCTCGCCGACTACGAGCAGCTGGCGCACGAGGTCGAGCTCGACCGCGATGTCGTCGGCCGCCACCTCTTCGGCGGCGACGACGGCAGCAGCGCGCCGGCCGCACGTGTGCTGATCGCCGAGAGCGACACCGGTGACGTCGCCGGCTTCGCGCTCTGGTTCCCGACGTTCTCGACGTTCCTCGGCCGGCCCGGCATCTGGCTCGAGGACCTGTTCGTGCGCCCGGCCTTCCGCGGCCGCGGCCTCGGCAAGGCGCTGCTGCTGCGCCTCCGAGAGCTCACCGACGACCGGGTCGAGTGGGCGGTGCTCGACTGGAACACGCCGAGCATCGGGTTCTACGAGTCGCTCGGCGCCCGACCGGTCGAGGGGTGGACGCGCTATCGCTGGCTGAGGGTGCCGGGCTGACCACCCGGTGGCCGGGGATCACCGTTGGGGACGCGGCGAACGTACCCTGCACGGCGTGGCAGTCATCGACGTCGCCGGCTACGTCGCCGAGCTCAAGGACCACGCGGTCGACCACGGGTTCCACGTCCACGACGAGCGCCACTTCGTCGAGACGTACTCGCTCCGCCAGGCGTGGGAGGTCGACCTGCACCCCGAGGAGGGCTGCGGCGGCCCGCTCGACCTCCACCTCGCGCTCGAGGTCGATCCGCGCGTCCTGCTCTCGTTCGAGGACCTCGTCGAGTCACTCCCGGAGGACGACGACCCGCCCGACCAGTTCCACTTCCCGCTGGCGTTCACGTGGGCGCTGCCGCCGCTGTCCGACGGGCCCGACCTGCTCGTGCTGGCGACCGAGCTCGCCGGCGTCGGCGGACCGGACCTGCCGCTCGAGGTGTCGGCGATCGACTCGTTCCCGTCGGCGACGGACGCGCCCGAGCGGACGCTCACGATCCAGGCCCGCCAGCAGGTGTCGCTCGCCCGCGTGCTCGCCGGCGAGGAGCTGCTGTGCGAGGTGCTCGACCGCTGCCTGGCCGTGAGCCACTACCTCCTCGACCGCGCTCCCGCGTGGTTGGGCGAGGGCGCGTAGCTCACGACGGCAGGCGCGAGCGCAGCTCGTTCGCGACCGACTCGTTGGCGTAGGCCGCCCACGCCACGTCGACGTGGGGGTCGAGCGGGACGTCGAGCGGCCCGGGCGGCAGCGCCTCGACGATCACGCCGGCGGCGCGTGCGACGACGAGCGCGGCGAGGTCGTAGGGGTGGGCGCAGAAGCGGGCACCCAGCAGCGGGCGGGGGTCGAGGACGGCGGCGTCCTCGCCGGCGGCGACGCCGAGCATCTGCCCGCCGCTGCACAGGTACGGGTCCTCGTACGTCTCCAGTCCGGCGAGCACCTCGTCCTCCCATGCGCCGATGCGCGCCTTCGACCCGGGGTCGAAGCGGGCGACGGTCACGTACGCGCGCGCGAGGTCGTCCGTCTGGCGTGGCGTCAGGGCGACGGAGCGGTGCGGCGCGGACGGCTCGGCGAGGTCGTCGTCCTCGACGGCCGGCGGCCCGCCCTCGTTCGTCGCCCACACGGCGCGGGCCCATCGCGCCCGCGCCGTCGGCAGCTCGACGGCGGCGCCCACCTCGAGGTCCTCGAGCGTGCGGGCGTCGCGCCCCGCGCCGAGGAGCACCCACGCGCTGCGCTTGCCCGCGAGCCACGGACGGGTGCCGTCGAACGGATCGACGAGGTACGTCCACGGCCCGTCGCCGCCGCTACCGAGCACGATCGGCTCGGCGAAGCCCTCCATGACGAGGCGCCCCGGCCACCGCTCGGCGACCGCTCGCAGCTCCCGCAGCACGACCGCGTCGGCGCGGGCGTCGACGCCGAACACCTCGTCACCGCCCTCCGTGCGCAGCACGTCGGCGTCGCCTTCGACGCGGCCGACGCGCAGCACCGCGTCACGAACGGCGCGCCCGACGCCGGCGAGCGCGGCGGCGAGCTCGTCGAGGTCCGACATCGGCCGGCGACGTTAGGACGAACGGCCCTGCCGACCCGGCGCGCTCGGCGCGACGGTCGGGGCATGGGGCTGCTCATCGACGTCCGTCACTCGGCGCCGGCGACCGAGTGCGTGTGTCACGGGCCCGGCACGGGCGACGGATGCCCGCTGCTCGACGGGTGCGGGTGCGACCTGTTCGACCGGGCCGAGGGCGTCGTGTTCGGTCTCGACCTCGACGACGAGACGAACCGTGCCGTCCTGCGGCGCTACCGCGAGCTGCGGCCGGACCTGCCCATCCACGTCATCACCAGCCCCGAGGCCGCGGAGCGCTGGGCCGACCTTCTCGCCGGGCTCGACATCGTCACCAGCGAGCGCGACATCGCCGCGCTCCTGGCGCGGGTCGACGACGACCGGCGTCAGGCGTAGACGCCGTCGTCCACCGACGCCAGCTCGCGTGCCGCGGCGTCGAGTTCGTCGTCGGGCGGACGCGCCGCCTCGTACGCCGGCAGGAAGCGCCACGCCACGACGATGGCCGTCGCGACGAAGACGGCGCCGACGATGACCGCGGTCCGCATCGATCCGACGAACGCGTCGACCGCGGCCTGGTGCACCTGGCGACCGAGCCCGTCGGGCAGCGTGGACGCGGCGCCGAACGCCTTGCCGATCGAGTCGCGCGCGAGGTCCCGCGCCTGCGCCGGCAGCGCCGCGGGCAGCTCGATGAGGGAGCGGTACCGCGCCGCGAAGATCGACCCGAGCACGGCGACACCGAGCGCGCCGCCGGTCTGGCGGGTCGTGTCGTTGATGGCCGAGCCGACGCCGGCCCGCCCGGGCGGGAGCGACCCCATGATCGACTCCGTGGCCGGCGCCGTCGTCAACGACATGCCGAGCCCGAACACCGCCCGCACGATCGCGCCCCAGAGGAACGACGACATCAGCGTCTCGGAGCCGTAGCAGAGCAGCGCGCCGATGACGATGCACAGACCGCCCATGACGACGCGCTTGGTGCCCCACCGCTCGACGAGGCGCGGCGCCGACGGTCCGCCGACCATGAGGCCGACGGCGACGGGTGCGGTGAGGAACCCGGCCTTGAGCGGGCTGTAGCCGAGCGCGAACTGGAAGTACTGCGTGAGCAGGAACGTCGACCCGAACAGCGCGAAGTAGTTGAGCGTGATGACAGCCGACGCCGCGCTGAAGCGCGGGTTGCGGAAGAACGCCACGTCGATCATCGGGTGCTCGGTGTGCAGTTCCCACGCCGCGAACAACCCGAGGAACACGACGCCGACGACGAAGCCGGTGAGGATCGTGGTGTCACCCCACCCGCGGTCGGGCACCTGGATGATCGCCCAAAGGAGGCTCGCGAGCGTCACGATCGACAGCGCGCTGCCGACCGGGTCGAGGCGGCCCTCGTCGGGGTCCTTCGACTCGAAGATGAAGAAGCGTCCGAGGACGACGGCGGCGATCGTGACCGGCACGTTGACGAGGAAGACCGAGCCCCACCAGAAGTGCTCGAGCAGCAGCCCGCCGGCGACCGGGCCGGCGGCGATGCCGAGCCCGGCGACGCCGGCCCACACACCGATCGCCCGCCCCCGCTCCTTGCCCGTGAACGTGTTGGTCAGGATGCTCAACGTCGACGGGAAGATCAGCGCGCCGCCGATGCCCATGAGGCCGCGGGCGACGATCAGGTGGTTCGCGTCGGTCGCCCGGCTGGCGAGCGCGCTGAAGGTCCCGAACAGCACGAGACCGGTTGTCAGCATGCGCTTGCGGCCGAACCGGTCGCCGAGGCTGCCGGCGGTGAGCAGGAGGCCGGCGAAGACGATCGTGTAGGCGTCGATGATCCACTGCAGGTCGGAGCCCTTGGCGCCGACGTCCTTGACGATCGACGGGATGGCGACGTTGAGGATCGTGTTGTCGATCCCGATGACCGTCAGCGACAGGCACAGGACGCCGAGGGTCCACCACCGCCGTTCGTACGCCCGGTTCGCCTCCGCCGCCGTTACTGCGCTTCCCACCGCTGCCGTCCTCGCCTGTCCGCCGCGTATCTCGTCCGGAGACTTGTTAACCATCCGGTTAGTTAGTGACAACGTTAGCGCAGCGAAGTATCTTCCGCCATCGATGGCGCGCACACGGGACGCCGAGGCGACGAAGCGCAAGATCGTCACCGCCGCCCGCAAGGAGTTCGCCGCGAACGGCATCGCCGGCGCCCGGGTCGAGGCGATCGCCCGCCGGGCCGGGACGAACAAGCGGATGCTCTACTACTACTTCTCGTCGAAGGCGGGGCTGTTCCGGGAGATCCTGCGGGGCAAGCTCGCCGAGTCGACGGAGCGGCTCCGGACGGCACCCGATCGCAGCCACGGCGAGCGCCTCGTCGACCGCCAGGCGGCCCTGCTGGCCGACCGCGACTACGTGCGCCTCCTGATGTGGGAGGCGCTCGAGACGTCGCCCCGCGGCGCCGTCGCCGCCGAGGCGGAGCGGGCCGAGGTGTACCGGGTCATGCTCGAGCGCATCGAGCACGAGCAGGCCGAGGGCGCGCTGCCCGCCGACCTCGACGCCCGTCAGCTGCTGCTCACGGACATGGCGCTGGTGCTCGTGCCGCTGGCGTTCCCGCAGCTCACCCGGCTCGTGACCGGCATGGCCGTCACCGACCCGCAGTTCCTCGCCGACCGCCAGGTCTTCCTCGACCGCCTCGCCGCCCGGCTCACCGGCTGACGTCGGCGCCGACGTCGAGCGCGGCGCCGATCCGCCCGGCCACGTCGGCGCCGATCGCCACCAGATCCTCCTCGGATGCGCCGCGCCCGATGGCGACGGTGAACGAGTCGCAGACGCGCGCGCCCTGCATCGTCAGCGTGAGCGCGACCGAGGCGCGCGCGTTGCCGCCGCGCTCGATGCTCGGCGCCGCGCTCACGACGACGGCGGGCTTGCCGTAGAGCTCGCCGGAGCCGACGAGCCAGTCGAGGGCGTTCTTGAGCACGCCCGGCATCCCGCCGGCGTACTCGGGCGTCGCGACCACCACTGCGTCCGCGTCGGCGACGGCGCGCCGCCACCGTTCGACGGGCGCACCTCCGTCGCGGCCCGGGCTGAAGTGCGACAGCGTGTCGACCGGCTCGTGGAGGACGACGGTCGTCGGCGCCGCGGCCGCGCCGGCGACGGCCCGGAGCAGGGCCGCGTTCGCCGAGTCACGCTGGAGGCTGCCGCACACGGCGAGGATGCGCACGCACGCCCCAACGCGGCCGGCCCGCCGATGCTTCCCGCCGGCGTCAGCCGGTGATGGCGCGCCGAAGCCGCGCTCGGGCCAGACGCGTGCGGCTCCCCCACCAGAAGAGGTCCTGCCCGTCGACGAAGACCACCGGCGCCACCGAGGAGAGCTCGGCGCGGTGGCGCTCGGCGAACGGGTACGGCTCGCTCGGCGCCAGCACGACGTCGGGCGACCGCGACGCGGCTGCGTCCAGCGTCGTCTGCGGATACGGGCCGCCGTCGGCAAACACGTTCGCCACCCCGAGCGAGCCGAGCAGCGACGACCCGTACGTCGGCGCGCCGAGCGCCATCCACGGCCGGCGCCAGATCGGGACGAACGCCGTCGTCGTGGGTGCGGCCGGCGTGGCCGGCGTGGTCGACACCGGTTCCCACGATGCCCCCAGCTGCGCGGCGAGCGGGCCGAGCTGCTCGTCGACGTCGTCGACGCTGGTGATCCGCAGCACGTGCACGGCCACCCCACGGTCGACCAGGGCGTCGTGGTCCTCGCGTCGGTTCTCCTCGGCGTCGACGATCACGAGGTCGGGCGCGAGGCCGGCGATGGCCTCGACGTCGGGATCCTTCGTCCCACCGACGTGCGGCAGGTCGGGCTGCTCGCAGAACCGCGTGCACGCGATCGGGACGATGCCCCACGCCAGCAGCGTCTCGGTCATCGACGGGACGAGGCTGACGATGCGCGGCGCCACGGCACGCCAGTATTGGGCAATGACCGTCTCCGTGGACCCGTCGGGCACCGTCGTCGCCGTCACGATGGACGACGGGAAGGTCAACGCGCTGACGTTCGACGCGCTCGCCCAGCTGCAAGCTGCGGTGGCGTCGGCCGTCGAGGCGCGCAAGCCGCTGGTGATCGCCGGGCGGGCGGGCCAGTTCTGCGCCGGGTTCGACCTCTCCGTCATGCGGGGCGGCGACTGGGACAGGACCGTGGCGCTGACGACCGAGGGCGGGCGGCTGTTCAAGGCGATCCTCGAGGCGCCGATACCCGTCGTCGTCGCCTGCACCGGCCACGCGCTCGCCGCCGGCGCGCTGCTGCTGCTCAGTGCCGATCAGCGCGTCGGCGCGCCGGGCGAGTTCAAGATCGGGCTCAACGAGGTGCGCATCGGCATGGCGCTGCCGCCGTTCGCCGTCGCGCTGGCGCGCGAGCGGCTCGACCAGCGGTCGCTCACGTCGGCCACGATGCTCGCCGAGGTCGCGCCGCCCGAGCGCGCCGTCGAGCTCGGCTACCTCGACTCGCTGTCCGACGACGCCGTCGCCGCGGCGACCCGCATCGCCGAGCGGCTCGCCGACGAGCTCGTCCCCGACGCGTTCGCGGCGACGAAAGCACGCGTGCGCGCCCCGCTGCTCGCCCAGCTCGAGCTCTGACCGATCGCCGTTCTCCCACAGAACCGCGTTTTCGCGGCCTTCCGACGTCGAAGAACGCGAGTGTGTGGGAGGATGCCGAACGCCGGCGGCTACCGGAGACGCCACTCGACGCGACGGCCGGCGGCGAACTGCTTCTGGTTCTCGGTGAGCACCTCGGGCTCGGTACCGATGTTCGTGTAGAGGTAGCCGAGGTCGAGCGCCATCGAGCGCGGGACCTCACGCGCCATCCAGATCGCCCGCTGCGTCCCCTGCACGACGAGCGGCGGCGCCGACGCGATGGCCTCGGCCGCCCACGTCGCCGTGTCGACGAGCTCCGCGGACGGGACGACCTGCGACACGAGCCCGACCTCGTAGGCGCGCTGCGCCGACATGCGTTCGTGACCGCCGAGCAGCGCCATGCGGAGGACCTCCTGCAGCGGCATCTTCTGCAGCAGCTGGATCGGCTCGAACGCCGCCGTCATGCCGTACGTCACGTGCGGATCGAAGAACGTGGCGTGCTCGGCGGCGATCACGAAGTCGACCTCGCCGAGCAGGTAGAACGCCCCGCCGCACGCGAGACCGTTCACCGCCGCGATCACCGGCTTCCAGAGCTCGTTCGCCTTCGGGCCGAGGCGGCGCCCGGGATCGTCGTACCACCACGGCGTCACGTAGCCGGGCTTCTTTCCGGCGGCGAGCTCCTCGCCCTCGATCGTCTCGGCACGGTCGATCCCGACGCAGAACGCCTTCTCGCCCGTCGCAGTGAGCACCGCGCAACGCACGTCGTCGTTGCGCATGACGTACTGCCACGCTGCCGCCAGCTCGTGCTCCATCTGCACGTTGAAGGCGTGGAGGACGTCCGGCCGGTTGAGCGTCACCCAGGCGACGCCGTTGCGCTCCTCGTACAGGATCGTGTCGAAGTCGGGCACCGGCGGAGTGTAGGAGGGGCTACCTCAGGCGCCACTTCCGCTTGGCCGCCTTGAACGTCTGCTGCCCGGCGTCGATGTTGTCGTACTGCGTGCCCATCGCGACGAACGCCGACGCCTGCGCGAGCGCCTGCCGGCGCCCCGTCTCGTGCGCGTTCCACACGGCGCGCAGCGTGCCCTGGATCGCGAGCGGCGGCGCCTCGGCGATCGCCGTCGCCACCCACATCGCCCGCTCCATCAGCTCGCCGGCGGGGACGATCTCGGACACCAGCCCGACGTCGAACGCCCGCTGCGCCGACAGCCGCTCGTTCGACCCCAGCAGCGAGAGGCGCAGCGTCTCGCCGAGCGGCAGCTTCTGCAGCAGGTGGGCGGACTCGAAGCTGGCCACCATGCCGTAGGTGACGTGGGGGTCGAAGAACGTCGCGTGCTCGGCGGCGATGATGATGTCGGCCTCGCCCAGCATGTAGAGGGCCCCGCCGCACGCCATGCCGTTCACGGCGGCGACGATCGGCTTCCAGAGGTCGTTCTCCTTGGGGTTGATGTTGACGCCGGCGTCGTTGTACTGGAACGGGCTCGACACGATCCCGGTCGGCGGCACCGCGTTCGGGTCGTCGAGCCACGTGTTGATGGTCTCGGCCCGGTCGATGCCGGTGCAGAACGCCTTCTCGCCCGCGCCGGTGAGCACGACGCAGCGCACGCCGTCGTTCGACCGCAACGCCCGCCACACCCGCCGCAGCTCCGCCTGCATCTGCTCGTTGAAGGCGTTGTGCACGTCCGGGCGGTTCAGCGTGACGATGGCGACGCCGTCACGCTCCTCGTACAGCAGGGTCTCGAGACCGTCCATACGGGACGTTCTAGCCCGCTCCCCCGCTACTCCGCGGCCGTGAACTCGAGTTGCAGCTTGCGCAGACCGCGCAGGATGTGGGTCGGGACGTACTTGTACCTGCGGTCGCCCGCGGGGCCGTGGACCCGCTCGGAGATCCGGATGTCAGCCATGCGGTCGAGCAGGCGCTCGATGCTCACGCGGGCCTCGGCGCGAGCGAGCGGCGCGCCCGGGCAGGTGTGGACGCCGTGGCCGAACGACACGTGCTGGCGGGCGTTGTCGCGGTCGACGACGAACTCGCCGGGGCGGTCGAAGCGGCGCGGGTCGCGGTTGGCGGCGCCGTTGAGGACCATGAGGCACGTGCCGGGCGCGATGTCGACGCCGCCGACGTTCGTCGCCACGCGCGACAGGCGGAAGTCGCCCTTCACCGGGCTCTCGATGCGAAGCGCCTCCTCGACGAAGTTCCCGATGAGGTGGCGCTCGTCGCGCAGCCGCTGCTGCAGCTCCGGCTGCTCGCCCATCACCTGCAGCGACGCGCCGAGCAGCCGCACCGTCGTCTCCTGGCCGGCGGCGAACAGGTTGGCGGCCACGCGCACGGCGTCGATGACCTCGGGCATCGAACCGTCCGGGAACGTCGCCGTGGCCAGACCGGTGAGCACGTCCTCGCGCGGCGAGCGCCGGCGGTCCTCGACGTAGCGGGTGAACTCGTCGTAGAGGAACTGAAGGGGATGGCGCGTCAGCGTCTCGCCCTCGTGCGTGCCGCCGATCGTGCCGGTGTGGCGGCCGCCGGACAGGCCGGCGCGGAACCGCTCGTGGTCCTCCTCGGGCACGCCGAGCAGGTCGGCGATCACGAGCATGGCGAACGGGCTGGCGTACTCGGAGATGAACTCGCACTCGCCCCGCTCGATGAACTCGTCCATCACCCGGTCGGCGAGGCGCCACATGAAGGCCTCGTTCTCCTTCAGGCGCCTCGGCGTGATCAGCCGCATCAGCAGCGCGCGGTGCGCGGTGTGGACGGGTGGGTCGAGCGTCGGCAGCTGGTCGCTCATCGGCAGCTGGTCGCGGTACCGGTCGATCAGCGGCGACACGTCGTCGCCCTCGAGCGGGACCG
>DASSOZ010000185.1:0-25834 GCA_035700105.1 Acidimicrobiales bacterium | reverse complement strand
GAGGCCGACGGCGAACCAGAAGATCGCCGCCAGCTCGAGGCGCTCGACGTTGAAGCTCTCGACGAGGAGGTACGCGAGGCCGGTGATCGCGACCGCGGCGAACGGCAGCGCGAGGTCACCGAACTCACCGTCGCGAAGGCGGCGGAACGCCCGCACGAACGCGATCGCTGCCAGCACGACGACGGCGACGAACGCGGCGAGCGCGGGCCAGCCGCCCCAGTAGAGGTGGGCCATGAACGTGTTGTGCGGCCCTGTGACCGAGAGGTCGTAGCCCCAGATGTCGATGAACTTGGCCGACGCGAAGTGCGGGAACGTCAGCCGGTAGCCGTCCATGCCGTAGCCGAGCAGCGGCTCGTGCGCGGCCATGCGGACGGTCGTCCGCCAGAAGTGCAGACGCTGGGCGATCGTCGTCGAACCACTCGTGTCGAACAGCGCCGACGTGCCCTTGCTCAGCAGGCCCGAGTTGAAGGAGAACGCGACGCTCCCGAGCGCGACCACGACGCCACCGGCGGAGAGCGCGGGCCGGCGGCGGATGACGCCGAAGATCGTGCGCCGGTTGAGGATCGCCATGAGCACGATCCCGACGAACGCCGCGACCCACGCGCCGCGGCTGGAGGTCTGCCCGACGATCAGCGCGAGCCCGGCGAGGATCGCCGCGGACAGCCACCGCTCCCACGCGGCGCGCGCGCCGAAGAGCATGGCGAGCCCGAGCGGCAGCGCGATGGCGCAGTAGCCACCGAGGTGGTTCGGGTTGCCGAACGTCGCCCACACGCCCGTGGAGCCGAACACCTTCACGCCCACGCCGGCGGGCCAGTTGACGGGCTCCAATCCGTGTCCCGGCCACGCCTGGTCGAGGAGCTGCAGGACGCCGTACAGGACGATGACGCCGGTCGTCGCGAACCAGCACATCGCGACCGACGGACGGATGTCGCTCGGCCGGAACGACGTCGCCGTCACCGCGAACAGCAGCGCGAGACAGACGAGCGTGGCGAGGCCGTTGTTCGAGCTGTAGAAGCCGAGCGTCGACAGCTTGGCGTGCCCGCTCGCGAGCGTCGTGACGATGCCCCAGACGACGAGGAACGCGACGAGCGCGTGGACGGCCGTCGGTCGCGGGCGATCGCGCCGCATCACGAGGTCCGCCACCAACAACCCGAGCAGCAGCACGCCCCCGGTGGCGAGGATCGAGAACTTCACCGTCGCGAACACGTCTGCCGTGCGCGGGTCGATCGTCACCGGGAGCAGGAACACGAGCGTCAGCACGACCGCCTTCTGCACGGCGACCACGGGGCGCTCACCGCGCCCCACGGCGACGATCGTCCGCCCGACGTAGAGCATCGCCGCGGCCACGCCGGCGAGGAGCACGCCGGCGCCGATGCCGGCAGCGACGAGGAACACGAGCCCGACGAAGGCGACGATGGCGGGCTGGACGTAGCGGCCGACGTCGGGTTGCGCCGCCGCGGGCGCTCGACGGGCCCGGTTCGGAGGCTGCGACTTCGCCGGTACCGGCGGGGTCTGCGACTGGGGCTTCGGCCGCGCGGTGCTCGTCACTCGTGACGGCGTCCGGCGCTTCGTCTTCTTGCTCGCCACCGAGCGTGGAGGGTACAGGGCCTCACTAGTCCGAACGGCCCAAGGAACCGCCATCGCCGCCGTCGTACAGTTTGGGTCGTGCGGTTCAGCGAACTGCGACATGGCGGGGAGCGACCGTTCACGCTGGGCTTCCACCCGCGCCTGACGTTGCTGACGGGGCTGGGTGACGAGGGGCGCCGCTGGATGGCGGACCTGCTCCAGCGTGCGCTCCGCGGCGAGCTGGGCGACCTCGGCGGGACCGTCGACGTGCACGGGGTCGAGCGTCAGCTCACCGACGCGCTGATCGCCGAGCTCGAGTTGCCCGCCGATGTCGACGTACTCGTGCGGCCGGTCGACCTGCCCGGCGCACGTGCGATCGTGCCCGCGCACGCCGCGAGCGACGTCGCGCTCGACGACGACGAGGAGGACCTCCCCGACCTGCGGGCGCTGGCCAACGAGCTGTCGCAGGCCCGTCACGCGCTCGCGCGGGCGACGGAGAACCGGGCGCACACCGAATCACTGCTCGACGGCTCCCGTCATGCGCTCGCCCCCGTCGCCGCCGACGTCGCCGACGCGGAGGCGCGCCTCGCCGAGGCCCGGCGGCGACGCGACGCCGCTGCCGCTCGGCTCGAGGCCGCGATCACGTCGACGCCGCGCGACGACGACCGCCGTCCGGTCGCCGCCGAGCGGGCACGCCTGCAGGAGCAGCGCGCCACGCTCGAGGGCAGGCGTCACCAGATCACCGAGGCGATCGACCGCCTCGTCACCGACGACGCCGGCCGGTCCACGATCGCGGCAGCGCTGACGGCACGGACCCAGTGGCGTCCGACCGAGCCCCGGCCGGTGCAGGAGGCGCTCGCCCTCGCCGACGAGCTCGACGGCGTCTGCGCCGATCTCGCCGCGCTCCCCGAGCCGCCGGCGCCACCGCCGTCGATGCTCGCCGACGCGCAGCGCGAGCTCGACGACGCCCGTGCCGAACTCTCGGCGGCAGAGGCCGCGCTCGCCGAGCGACGCGTGTCGGCCGAGGACGCCGCCCGCATCGACGAGCTCCATGCCGAGGTTCTCGACGCCGAGGACAGGGCCGAGCGCCGGCTCGCCTCGCCGCTCACGAAGAAGCGCGCGAAGGACGCGCTCGCCGCCGAGCGTGAGCACCTCGGCCGCCTCGGCTTCTCGTCCTACAGCGACTACCTCCTCAGCACGTCGACGCTGATCGTCGACCCGGCGGCGCCGAGGCGGGTCGCAGACGCCCGCCGTCGCCTCGCCGACGCCGAGGCCGTGTGGGACGAGGTGACGGGTCACGGCCTCCGGGCCCGACGCGAGGAGCTCGAGGAGCGCGAGGTCGCACTGCTCGAGCACGCGCGCGATCTGCTCGGCGTGCTGCCGGACGGCGGGGGAGCCGACGTGAGTGCCGCGCTGCGCGACCTGCGGGGCGGTAGCGACGCGCCCGACGACCGCCAGCTCGTCGCCGCGCTCTTCAACGCCGGCGTCGACGTCACCGACGACGACCCGATCGGGACCGCGGAGCGGTTCCTCGCCGTCGCCGACGAGCGCCACGCGCAACGCGCCGCCCTCCAGGCCGAGCTCGCCACCGTCGTCGACGACCTCGACGGCGTCAACACCGCGCTCGGATCGCTCCCGCCGACCGCCGACGACACCACCGACGCGATCGACGCCGCCGTCGACGACGCCCGCGCCGAGCTGCGTCGCGCCCAGGATGACGAGCAGCAGGCGCACCGCGCCGCCGTCGACGCGCGGGCCCGTGCCGCCGAGCACCGCGCCGCGATCCAGCGCATCGAGGCGCTCGAGGGCGACCTCGAGGGCGCACGTGCCGCCGAGCAACAGGCCGCCGCCCACGTGGCCCGGCTGGAGCGCACGGTCGCCGACGCCGAGAGCCAGCACGAGAAGCGGCGTCGCCGGCGCCAGGCACGCGCCGAGGCACTCGACGCCGTCCTCGACCTCACCGACGTCGAGCGCGTGCCCACCGAGGTGTACCTGCTCGCTCGTGTCGCCGCCCAGCGCGAGGTCGGGCAGGCCGGCTCGCTGCCGCTGATCGTCGCCGACGCGACGACCGGCCTCACCGTCGAGACGACGCAGGGCGTGCTCGACGTGATCGAACGATTCAGCCCCGTCGTGCAGTTCGTGCTCATGAGCGACGATCCCGACATCGAGGAGTGGGCCCGCTCGTTCGGTGCCGAGGGCGCCGCCGTCCGGCGCTTCAGCTTCGTCCCCGCCTCGGCCTGACGACCGCGCGCCTACGATCGCTCGGACACCCGAGCGATGGGAGGTGCCGTGGCGCCGATCACCGAGCAGGACGTCCGCGAGCTGGCAGCGTTCAAAGGCCGCACCGCACCGGTCACGTCGCTGTACCTCGACGTCGACGGTCGCCGGCACCCGAACCGCAAGGACCACGAAGCGCGGCTCGCCCGACTGCTCAAGCGCGTGCAGCGCAGCGCGCCGGCCGACGACGTCGCCCGCATCGAGGGCCACGTGCGCGACGTCGACCGCAAGCGCACCAATGTGCGTGGGCTCGCGATGTTCTCGTGCGCCGCGGACGGACTGTGGCGCACCGTCGAGCTGCCGGTTCCCGTTCGCGACCAGGTCGTCGTCAACCACACCCCGCATGTGCGCCAGCTCGAGTCGGCCCTCGACCGGTACGGCAGCGTCGGCGTCCTCCTGGCCGATCGCCAGCGCGCCCGCGCGTACGTGTTCGAGCTCGGCGCGCCGGTCGCCAAGAGCGAGCTGCTCGACGAGCTCCCGCGCCACGAGGACGACAAGGGCGAGTACGTGCGCGACCAGGTGTCGGACAAGGCCGCGGCCGCCGCGCACCGCCACGTGAAGCGCGCCGCCGACCTCGCGTTCGAGCTGTTCCAGCGGCACGAGTTCGCCCATCTCCTCGTCGGCGCGCCCGAGAAGGTCGCGTCCGATCTCGAGCACGTCCTCCATCCGTACCTGCGTGACCGTCTGGCGGGACGGGTCCGCGTCGCGCCCGGCGCGTCGGACGAGGAGATCCGGGTCGCGGTCTTCACGACGATCGAGGACGTCGCTCGGCGCGCGCAGCAGCAGCGCGTCGACCGGCTGCGCGACGCCGTCGGCGCGGGCAACGGCGGCGTCGCCGGGTTGAAGGCGGTGCTCGCCGCGCTCGACGAGCGGCGCGTCGACACGCTCTTCGTGTCCGACGGCTTCGAGGCCCCGGGGTGGCGTTGCGCATCGTGCGGCCACCTGGCGGCCATGGGCCCCCGGTGTGGGTTGTGCGACAGCGCGATGGCCAAGCTCGACGACGTCGTCGAGGCCGCCATCGAGGAGGCGCTGCTCCAGTCGTGCACCGTCGAGATGTGCGCCGACAACGCCGACCTCGACGTCGCCGGTCGCATCGGCGCCCTGCTGCGCTTCTGACGCGCCCCTCCCGGCTTTGTGTCACTTCGGCGGAACGAGCGCCGCCGAACTGACACAAAGCGGCGGGTCGTTCGGTCGGTAGCGTGCAGCGGCGGTGAAGACCAGGTGAAGACGATCGGCCTCGACCTCGGCGGCACGAAGTGCCTCGGCGTGGTCGTCGACGACGCGGGCGCGGTCCTCGCCGAGCAGCGGCTGCCGACACCCCGCCTGCCGCGCGGCGAAGGGATCATCGACGTGCTCACCGAGGTGGCGACGCACCTGCGTGCCGCGCACCCCGACGTCGTCGCCGCCGGCGCCGGTGTGCCCGGACTCGTCGACGGTGACGGCGTGCTGCGCATGGCGCCGAACCTCGTCGGCGTCGACCGGCTCCCGGTCCGCCAGCAGCTCCACGACCGGCTCGGCCTGCAGGTGCGCGTCGACAACGACGCCACGTGCGCGACGTGGGGCGAGCGCGAGCTCGGCGCCGGTCACAAGCTCGACGACGTCGTGCTCGTCACGCTCGGCACGGGCATCGGCGGCGGGATCGTGATGGGCGGGCGGCTCGAGCGCGGTGCCCACGGGTTCGCCGGCGAGATCGGGCACATGGTCGTCGACCCGAACGGACCGCAGTGCCCGTGCGGCCAGCGCGGCTGCTGGGAGCGCTACGCCAGCGGCAGCGGCCTCGGGTGGCTCGCCCGCGAGGAGGCGCACGCGGGGCGGGCGGCGCGCATGGTCGCGCTGGCCGGTGGTGATCCCGACGCCGTCATGGGCGAGCACGTGACCGCCGCGCTGTCCGAGGGCGACGCCGACGCCGCCCGCGTGATGCAGCGGTTCGCGTGGTGGTTGGCGCTCGGTCTCGCCAACCTCGCCAACCTGCTCGACCCGCGCGTGTTCGTCCTCGCCGGCGGGCTGATCGAGGCCGCCGACGTCGTGCTCCCGCCCACCCGAAAGGCGTTCGCCGACCTCGTCGAGGGTGCCGAGCACCGGGCCGACGTCGAGATCGTCGCCGCCGCGCTGGGAGAGCGCGCGGGGGCGATCGGCGCCGCGCTGCTCGCCCGAGAATCTTCTTCGACATGAGCGCGAGATCCGGCGGGGACGACCGTTCCATTCGTGCGGTGTCGCCGGGCCTCGGGCTCCCCAGCCCCCGAGGCCCGGTCGCCGCGCTCAGGGTCGGGGTGACGCTGCCGCAGTTCCGGTCCGAGCCGGACGCGGCGCTGGCCACCGCCCGCCGGGCCGAGGAAGCCGGGCTCGACGGGGTGTTCGTGTTCGACCACCTCTGGCCGCTGGGTTCGCCCGAGCGACCGGCGCTGCACTCGTACACGCTGCTGGGCGCGCTGGCTGCGGAGACGTCGTCGATCGCGCTCGGGACACTCGTCGCACGCGTCGGCCTCGTGCCGGACGCCGTGCTCGTCCACTCGTTCGAGACGTTGCAGCGCATGGTGGGGGAGCGGCTGATCGCGGCGGTGGGGACGGGCGACTCGGGCAACAAGCCGGAGAACCTCGCCTACGGCGTGCCGTTCGCGCCCGTCGCCGACCGGCTCGACCGCCTTCGCGCGTGCCTCACCGAACTGCGACTGCGGGGCATCACCGCGTGGGCGGGCGGGAACTCGCCCGCCGTGCGGCGCGTCGCGTCGGACAGCGCCGACGCGTGGAACGGGTGGGGTCGGTCGGCAGACGTGTTCCTCGACGACGCGTCCACGGTGGACGCGCGCTGCGACGTCACCTGGGGCGGCCAGGTCCTCGTCGGACGCGACGCTCGTCATGCCGCGGAGCTGCTCGAGCGGCACGGCACTCGCGACGGCCTCGTCCACGGGACGGTGGACGACCTCGCCGTGCACCTGCGCGCGCTCGCCCTGGGCGGCACGACCTGGTCCGTGTGCGCGCCGATCGACATCGCCGCCGACGTGACCGCGGTCGACCGCGTCGTCGCGGCGCGAGACGCGGCGCGCCGGGCGCTGGCCTAGACGCCGCTAACCCGGGTAGAGAAGGCCGCGATGGCCGCGATTCGCGTGCTGCTCGTCGACGACGACCCGTTCATCCGCGACCTGTTCGCCTCCGCACTCGACGCGGCCGGCGGGTTCGACGTCGTCGGCGAGGCCGGCGACGGGCGCACCGGCGTCACCGAGGCGCAGCGCCTGACACCCGACGTCGTGCTGCTCGACCACATGATGCCGGGACTGTCGGGCGTCGAGGTCCTGCCCGAGCTGAAGGCGGCGTGCCCGCGCGCCCGCGTCCTCGTCGTGTCGGCGGCCGACATCCGAGACGACGCCCTCTCGGCCGGGGCCGACCGGTTCGTCGCGAAGCCGCGTGCCGCCCGTGACCTGCCGCGCGTGCTGCGCGAGCTCATGGCCCCGGCGTAGCGCCGACCGGGTGGTCGCGGAAGTCCTCGACGACCGAGGCGAGGTGGTCGGCGTGCCGGCGCATCATGTGTGCGAGCTCGATGCGGCGGTCCTCGCCGAGGTCGTCCCACCGGCCGTCGAGGAGATCGGCGGCGCCCTTCAGTACGGTCACGCTCTGCATCACCGTGAGCGAGAGCGCCTCGGCGATCTCGTCGACCGATGGCGACGTCTCGTCGCGTCGTCGTGCGGGTCCGGCCATCGTGCCCCCTCCAGCCTCACTCGTCGAGCGCCGCGCTCGTACCCACGGGGGGTCGATTACGACCTCGGGGCCGACAGGGGCGTCCGGTAGCCTCGAACCATGGAGTTCCGTCGGATCAACGCCCTACCGCCGTACGTCTTCACCATCATCGACGGGCTCAAGGTCGCAGCACGCCACGAGGGCGTCGACGTCATCGACCTCGGCTTCGGCAACCCCGACATCCCGTCGCCGCCGGTCGCCGTCGACAAGCTGACCGAGGCGGCGCACAACGCCCGGAACCACCGCTACAGCGCGAGCCGGGGCATCCCGAAGCTGCGCCAGGCGATCTGCGACCTGTACCAGCGCAAGTTCGGTGTCGAGCTCGATCCCGACACCGAGGCGATCACGACGATCGGCGCGAAGGAGGGCCTGAGTCACCTGATGTGGGTGCTCCTCGGTCCCGGCGACTCGGCGTTCGTGCCGTCGCCGTCGTACCCGATCCACATCTACGCGCCGCTGTTCGCCGGCGCCGAAGTACAGCAGATCCTCCTCGGGCCCGACGAGGACTTCTTCGAGAACATGCTCGAGGCGTGGGAGAACCAGTGGCCCAAGCCGCGGGTGATCATCATGTCGTTCCCCCACAACCCGACGACGACGTGCGTCGACCTCGCGTTCATGCAGCGCATGGTCGACTTCGCCCGCGAGCACGACGTCGTCCTCGTGCACGACTTCGCCTACAGCGACACGTCGTTCGACGGCTACACGCCGCCGTCGGTGCTGCAGGTGCCGGGCGCGAAGGACGTCGCCGTCGAGCTCTACACGATGACGAAGTCGTTCTCGATGGCCGGCTGGCGCGTCGGCTTCCTGCTCGGCAACGCCGACGTGGTCGCCGCGCTGGCGAAGCTGAAGTCGTACCTCGACTACGGCACGTTCCAGCCGATCCAGATCGCCGCGACCGTGGCGATGAACGAGGCGGGCGACTACCCGAAGGAAGTGAACGAGCTCTACTGGGGACGGCGCGACGCGCTGTGCGACGGGCTCAACGCCATCGGCTGGCACATCGACAAGCCGCTCGGGACGATGTTCGTGTGGGCCCGCATCCCCGAGCCCTACCAGGAGATGGGGTCGCTCGACTTCGCCAAGTTCCTGGTGCAGGAGGCGCAGGTGGCGGTGTCGCCAGGCATGGGATTCGGGCCTGGCGGTGAGGGCTTCGTGCGCTTCGCGCTGATCGAGAACGAGCAGCGGATCAAGCAGGGCGTGCGCAACCTGCGCAAGGCACTCACCAAGCTCTAGTGGTCGCCCGCTCGCTCGACGGGAAGGTCGCGCTCGTCACCGGCGGCGCCTCCGGCATCGGACTGGCGACGGCGCGTCGCCTCCTGCGCGCCGGCGCCCGCGTGGTCGTCGTCGACGTCCAGCCGCCGCCCGGCGACGCCGACGTCACGTTCGTGCACGCCGACGTCGCCGAGCCGCGGGAGTGGCCGCGCATCGTCGACGAAGCCGGTGGCGGGGTCGACGTCGCCCACCTCAACGCCGGTGTCACGACCGGGTCGAACACGCTCGACGACCTCACGGACGAGCAGTACCGGCGCATCCTGCGCGTCAACGTCGACGGCGTCGTGTTCGGTGCCCGCGCCGTCGTGCCGGCGATGCGGGCCAGGGGCGGCGGTGCCATCGTCGCCACCGCGTCGCTCGCCGGGCTGATCGCGTTCTCGCCGGACCCGATCTACACGCTGACGAAGCACGCCGTCGTCGGTTTCGTGCGGGCCACGGCGCCCGTGCTGCAGGCCGACGGCATCACGGTGAACGCGGTCTGTCCGGGGCTCGTCGACACGCCGCTGCTCGGCGCCGAGGCGAAGACGGCGCTCGACGCCGCCGGATTCGCGCTCATCGACCCCGACGCCATCGCCGCCGCCGTCGAGCAGTGCATGACGGGCGACGCCACCGGTCAGGCCTACGTGTGCCAGGCCGGACGGGAGCCGACGCCGTACCGGTTCAGCGGGGTACCCGGCCCGGCGTCGCACCAGCGGCCGCCGGCGGCGCTCGCCGACCCGAACGTGCTGTAGGCGCCCGCCACCGAACCGAGATTGGGTGATTGGCACCCTCACGGGGTGCCAATCACCCAATCTCAGGCGGGGGCGTCAGGCCAGCAGGCCGCGCAGGCAGAACGAGATGGCATGGTCGGCGACGCTGTCGCCGGACTCGCCCCGCTCGTGGATGAACTCGCGGGCGAGCTGCGACGTCACGCCGAGGATGGCGTGCGTGAGCATCAGCGGGTCGGCGTCGCGCATGCGACCCTCGACGATGCCCTCCTTCACGTGGCGCACGAGATCGCCGACGGCGACGTCCTGCCCGCGCCGCATCGCCCCGGCGAAGCGCTCCTCGGTGCGAGCGAACTCGAAGAGGTTGTAGAGGTGCCGGTTCTCGGCGAACCACGCCATCGACGCCCGCATGCCCAGCGCGATCCGCTCGACCGGGTCGGGCTCGTCCCCGATCGCCTGCTGCTGGCGGCGGCGCAGGTCGTGCTGCGCCTCCCTCAGCAGCTCGAGCATGAGCTCCTCCTTGGAGGAGAAGTACCAGTAGAAGACGCCCTTGCCGACCCCGAGGCCCGACACGATCTCGGCGACCGACGTCGGGTGGTACCCGTTCTCGGCGAACCGGTGCGCGGCGAAGTCCATGAGCTGACGGCGACGGTCCTTGCCGCGCGGCGTCAACTTCTTGACCGACATGTCCCCGCTCTGAGCCGCTGAGGCATGCGGCGCAACGTAAAGAACCCTTGACCGGCCGGTCAAGGAGACGCCACTACTCTCCCGTCCGTGGCCTACTGGGTGGTCAAGGCGGTCCTCACGCCCATCCTGAGGTTCCTGTTCAAGGTGAGGGTCGAGGGCGCCGAGCACGTGCCGGCCGAGGGGGCGGCGATCCTCGCCAGCAACCACGTGTCGTTCTGCGACTCGATCTTCCTGCCCATGGTGCTGAAGCGCCGGATCACCTTCGTGGCGAAGGCCGAGTACTTCGAGGACCCGAAGACGGCCTGGTTCTTCCGGGCGGTCGGCCAGATCCCGATCCAGCGAAGCGGTGGCAGCGCCAGCGAGCGGGCGCTCGCCAGCGCCCGTGAGGTCCTCGACGGCGGGAACCTGTTCGGCATCTACCCCGAGGGGACGCGCTCGCCGGACGGGAAGCTCTACCGCGGCAAGACCGGCGTCGCCCGCCTCGCGTTGCAGACGAACACGCCGATCCTGCCGGTGGCGATGATCGGCACGCGCGAGGCGCAGCCCATCGGGCAGGTGAAGCCCAACTTCTTCATGCCGATCACCATTCGCATCGGCACGCCGATGGACTTCAGCCGCTTCGCCGACCGGCTCGACGACCCCCTCGTCCTGCGCCAGATCACCGACGAGGTGATGTTCGAGCTGCGGGAGCTGTCGGGTCAGGAGTACGTCGACCGTTACGCCAAGCGCAAGAGCGACGTCGAGGACGCGCCGCCGGCGCCCGCCCGCATCGGCACGGCCGCGTGACGACGGTCCTCTGGCGCCGCCTCGACGGTGTCGGTCTCGAGCGCTGCACGGTGCGCGAGCGACCCGCGGGTGTCGATCTGGCCGGTACCGCGCTGCTCGACCTCGGCGGCAAGCCCGCGGAAGTGCGGTGGACCGTCGAGGTCGACGAGAAGTGGGTCACGCGCACGGCCGACGTGCACCTCGACGTCGCCGGCGTGGTGCGCACCCGCGCACTGACGCACGACGGCAACGGCGCCTGGCAGCTCGACGGGCGCGACCGGTCCGACCTCGACGGGTGCCTCGACGTCGACCTCGGCGTCACGCCCGCCACGAACACACTGCCGATCCGCCGCCTCGGCACGACCGGTGACGTCGACGCCGCGTGGGTGCAGTTCCCGTCGCTCGACGTGACGCGGTTGACGCAGCGCTACGAGCGCCTCGGCGACCGCCGCTGGCGCTACAGCGCCGGACCGTCGTTCAAGGCGATGCTCGAGACGACCGCCGAGGGCGTCGTCGTGCGGTACCAGCACGGGTGGGAGGCGGTCACCGTCTCGTCCTCGCGGTAGCCGTGGCGACGTTCCTCCTCCGTGTGTGGCTGCCCGACCGGCCCGGCGCCCTCGGTGCCATCGCCAGTCGCATCGGCGCGGTGAAGGGCGACGTCGTCGGCATCGACATCCTCGAGCGCGGCGGCGGGCGCGTCATCGACGAGGTCGTCGTCGACCTGCCGTCGGCGGATCTCGTGCCGCTGCTGCTGCAGGAGATCGTCCAGGTCGACGGCGTCGACGTCGAGGATGTCCGCCCCGTCGATGGCGGCGCGCCCGATCACCGGCTCGACGCGCTCGAGACCGCCGCGGGCCTCGTCGACGAGCGCGACCCCGACGCGCTGTGCCGCGCGCTCGTCGAGCACGCCCACCACGACTTCGAGGCCGACTGGGTCGCCCTCCTTCGCGGGAGCGACGTCGTCGCCGCGGTGGGCGACGGCGCGCCCGAGCCCGCGTGGCTGGCGGCGTTCGTCGCCGGTGCGCGCACCGCGCCCGACGGCGCGGGACCGAGCGACGTGGCGTGGGCGGACATGTCGCGCAGCGGGCTCGTCCTCGTGCTCGGCCGTGACGGACGGGCGTTTCGCGCTCGTGAACGGCGGCAGGCTGCGGCACTCTCGCGCATCGCCGACACCCGCCTCGCCGAGCTCGTCTGACGTGACGCATCCGTACTGGCCGCTGTTCGACCTGCGCCTGCGCACGCCACGGCTGGAACTGCGCGTCCCGACCGACGACGACTTCGGGCCGCTGCTCGACGCCGTCGACGCCGGCATCCACGACCCGGCGACGATGCCGTTCTCGTTCCCGTGGACCGACGTCGAGCCGGTCCAGCGCCGGCGCAACGCCGCTCAGCACTGGTGGCGCCAGCGGGCGGAGTGGTCGCCGGAGAAGTGGAACGTCCCGTTCGCGGTCACGTTCGAGGGGCAGGTCGTCGGGATGCAGGACGTGATGGCGAGCGACTTCCCGTCGTTGCGGACGGTGGAGACGGGGTCGTGGCTCACCCAGCGCGTCCACGGCCGCGGCATCGGCCGCGAGATGCGCTCGGCGGTGCTGCACTTCGCCTTCGACGTCCTCGGCGCCGAGGTCGCGAAGTCGGGCGCGTTCCGCGACAACCCCGCGTCGCTCGCCGTCTCGCGCGCGCTCGGCTACGAGGACGACGGCGTCGACCGGGCCGCGCCACGCGGCGACGTACGCGAGCTCGTGCGGCTCCGGCTCACCCGGGACAAGTGGCAGTGCGCGTACGACGTCACCGTCGAGTGCGCCGCCGAATGTCTGCCGATGTTCGGCCTCGGCTAGCAAGGACCGTCGTGCAGACGATCACGCTGTGGGGCGACGTCACGTGCCCGTGGGCGACGCTCGCCGCCATCCGCCTCCACGAGACACGTGCCCGTCTCGGACTCGACGACGCCGTCGCCGTCGACCTGCGGGCGTTCCCGCTCGAGCTCTTCAACGGCCGGACGACGCCGCGGCTGACCGTCGACGCCGAGATCGGCGCGATCGGTCCGCTGGCGCCGGCGTTCGGCTGGCAGATCTGGCAGGGCGACCTCGAGACGTACCCGGGGACGGTGCTGCTCGCGCTCGAAGCCGTGCAGGCGGCCAAAGCGCAGTCATGGCCGGCGAGCGAGCAGCTCGACCTCGGCCTGCGGCATGCGTTCTTCGCCGAGAGCCGCAACATCGGGTCGCGCCACGACATCCTCGACGTGGCGTCGTCGTGCGAGGCGGTCGACGTCGACGCGCTCACCGACGCGATCGACGACGGCCGCGCCCGCCGCGCGGTGATCGACCAGTGGCACGAGGCCGAGCGCGGCGACGTGAAGGGGAGCCCGCACGTGTTCCTGCCGGACGGCACGAACGTCCACAACCCCGGCATCACGATGCACTGGGTGGGCGACCACCCCGAGGGCTTCCCGGTGATCGACGCCGACGACCCGTCCGTCTACGACGACCTGCTGCGAAGGGCGACCGAGCGAGGGTGATGCCGTAGACCCACCTCAGCGGTGGTCTACGGCATCAACCTCGACTCAGGTTGCCCAACCTCGAGAGCGTTCGACCGCCCGCTGCCATCCCGCGTACGCGGTGTTCGCCTGGTGCGGCGTCGCCCGGGGCGTGAACTCGGCGTCGACGCGCCAGGCCGCGGTCACCTCCGCCGGTGACGACCACACGCCCTCGGCCAGCCCGGCGAGGTAGGCGGCGCCGATGGCCGTCGTCTCCTGCACCTGCGGGCGCACGACGGGCACCTGCAGCTGGTCGGCCTGCAGCTGCATGAGCACGTCGTTGGCGGACGCGCCGCCGTCGGCCCGCAGCGTCGAGATCGCGTGGCCCGACGCCGCCGCCATCGCCTCGACGACGTCGCGCGTCTGGAACGCCATCGACTCGAGCACGGCGCGCGCGAGATGGGCGCGGCCGACACCGCGTGTCAGGCCGACGATCGTCCCGCGTGCGTACGGATCCCAGTACGGCGACCCGAGCCCGGTGAACGCGGGCACGACGTACACGCCCTCGGTGGACGCGTCGACCGATGTCGCCAGCGCCGCGGTCTCGGCGGCGTCGTCGATGACGCCGAGGCCGTCGCGCAGCCACTGCACCGCCGCGCCCGTGACGAAGATCGCGCCCTCGTAGGCGTAGGCGATCGAGCCGTCGGCCAGCTCCCACCCGAACGTCGTCAACAGCCCCTCGACCGGTGGCGGGCACTCGGCCCCGACGTTCATCAGCACGAACGAGCCGGTGCCGTACGTGTTCTTGGCGCTCCCCGGCTCGAAGCACGCCTGCCCGAACAGCGCCGCCTGCTGGTCGCCGGCGATGCCCGACACCGGGATGCCGTCGGCCGTCGCGCCGAAGCGTCCGGACGACGGGCGCACCTCGGGCAGGCACGACATCGGCACGCCGAACAGCTCGCACAGCTCGGGCGACCACTGCCGCGAACGGATGTCCCACAGCATCGTCCGGCTGGCGTTCGACGGGTCCGTCGCGTGGACGCCGCCATCGGCGCCGCCCGTCAGGTTCCACAGCACCCACGAGTCGACGGTGCCGAACGCGAGGTCCGGCGACGCGCCGTCGATGCCGCCCTCGGTCAACAGCCACTCGAGCTTCGTGGCGCTGAAGTACGGGTCGAAGACGAGGCCGGTCGTCGAGCGCACGAGATCGAGGTGGCCGGCCTCGTGGAGATGGTCGCAGCGCGCCGACGTCCGCCGGTCCTGCCAGACGATGGCGCGGTGCAGCGGCCGGCCGGTCGAGCGGTCCCACACGACGGTCGTCTCGCGCTGGTCGGTGATGCCGATGGCGGCGACGGGAACACCGTCGGCGTCGAGGGACCCGCGAAGCTCACCCAGCGTCGTCTCGACGGCCGACCAGATGTCGCCGGCGTCGTGCTCGACCCACCCGGGCTGCGGGAAGTGCTGCGGGAACTCGCGGTACGACCATCCTCGGACGGTGCCGGACTCGTCGACGGCGAGCGCCCGGACACCGGTCGTCCCCGCGTCGACGGCGATCACGACGGCCACGGCGCCGGAAGTTAGCGGTCCGCCGGTACGGTTCCGCCCGTGGCGCGCCGGACGTGGGCGGTCGCCGGCGGTGTCCTCGTCGTGTTGGTCGCGCTCGCCGGCCGGTACGGCTACCACCGCGACGAGCTGTACTTCCTCGCCTGCGGCCGGCACCTCGCGTGGGGCTACGTCGATCAGCCGCCGTTCACGCCGGCGGTGGCCCGCCTGTCGGAGGCGCTGTTCGGCGGGTCGCTCTACGGACTGCGCCTGTTCCCCGCGCTCGCGGATGCCGGCATCGTGCTGCTGGCGGCGGCGACCGCCCGGGCCCTCGGTGCCGGGCGCCGCGCGGAGCTCCTCGCTGCGCTGGGCGGCGCGTTCGGGTCGGTCTTTCTCGGAACGGGCCACATCCTCGCCACCGCAACGTTCGACAACCTGTTCTGGGCCGCGGTCGTGTACGTCGCCGTCGTCGCGCTCCGGCCCGGCGCCGACCAACGCCTCTGGCTGCTCGCCGGCGCCGTCGCCGGTGTCGGCCTGCTGAACAAGCACAGCGTCGCGTTCCTGCTCGCCGGGTTGCTCTTCGGGCTGCTCGTCGCCCGGCGCGACGTCGCGCGAACTCCTTGGCCGTGGCTGGGCGCGCTCGTCGCGCTCGCCATCTGGTCGCCGAACCTCGTGTGGCAGGCGCAGCACGACTGGCCCGTCCTCGACATGAGCCGGTCGCTGCACGACGAAGGTGTTCGCGACTCGAACGCGATCGTGTTCCTTCCGGCCCAGCTCGTGTTCCTCAACCCGGTCCTGGCCCCGCTGTGGGTCGCCGGACTGATGTGGCTGCTCCGCGACGCCGCCGCCCGCGCCTTCCGTCCGGTGGCGATCGCGTGGGTCGCGCTCGCCGCCGTCTTCGTCGTGACGAGCGGGAAGCCGTACTACCTGGCCGGTCTGTATCCGGCGCTGCTCGCCGCCGGCGGCGTGTGGGTCGAGCGTCGCTGGTCCACGGGGGGCACGCGGCGCTACGTCGCTGCCGTCGTGGCGTTCGGCACGCTCTCCGCGGTGATCGCGCTGCCGATCCTGCCGATCGGTGCGGTGGGCGACGGACCGATCGCCGAGGTGAACGAGGAGCACCGCGAGAGCTACGGCTGGCCCGCGTTCGCGCGCGCCGTCGACGCCGCCGCCCGACCGGGCGACGTCGTGTTCGCCGGCAACTACGGCGAAGCCGGGGCCGTCGAGCGGTTCAGCGAACGGGACCTGCCGGCGTACAGCGGCCACAACAACTACTGGTGGTGGGGCCCGCCCCCCGACGACGCCGCCGGCGTGGTCGTCGTCGGCCACGACCACGGCTACGTCGCAGCGCACTTCACCGGTTGCGGCCCGCCCGTGGTGTTCCGCAACGCCGAGAACATCCCGAACGAGGAGAACGGCGTCGAGATCACCCGCTGCGTGGGCCCGCGGCGGCCGTGGTCCGTCGAGTGGGACGCCCTCCGCCACTACGACGCCTGAGCTTTCGTCCGCCCGACATCGTGATTATCAGATATGATAACAACATGGTCGACCTCTCGCCGACGCTGCGCCGGGTGCTCCGTTCGGCGGCACGCCTGCAGGAGGTCGTACCGGACGCCGTGCTCGTCGGAGGGGCGGCGGCCGCATTGCACGCCGGGCATCGTGACTCGTTCGACCACGACCACGTCCTGCCCGACCTCGTCGACCGGTACGAGGTCGTGCTCGACGCCGTCGACGCCACGGCCGGTTGGGCCACGTCGGTGCGGGCGTCGAAGCCGCCGTTCACGATCATGGGAACCCTCGGCGGGGTCGAAGCCGGGCTCCGGCAGATGCGACGCACCCGCCCGCTCGAGACGGTGGCGATCGAGATCGAGCCGGGCACGAAGGTCGTCGCGCCGACCGCGGCCGAAACGCTGCGCGTGAAGGCGTACCTCGTCGTGCAACGCAACGTCGTTCGCGACTACCTCGATGTGGCGGCGCTGTCGGAACACCTCGGTCAGGACGTCGCGGTGGAGGTACTCGGGGACATCGACGCGTACTACGCCGACCGCTCCGACGAGACCGGGTCGGTGCTCACCTCCCTCGTCCTGGCGCTCGCCGACCCTGCGCCACGCGATACCGACGTGATCACCGAGCTTCCCCGCTACAAGGGGCTCGCGGCGCGGTGGCACCGGTGGGACGACGTCGTCGCGGTGTGTCGCGACCTCGCCGTGCGCCTCGGCGGAGCCGTGTGATGCCGCTGCAGTTCCGGAACGTCGACGCGAGCCCGAGTGACGACGTCCGAACGTGGCCGTTCGAGGCGCTTGTGACGGCGATCGACCGCGGGCTCGTCTCCGACTGGCAGCCGATCTTCGCCGAAGTACGACGCTCGCCGTGGGGCCGGGTGGCCCGCCGGGTGGAGCGCCACCTCGCGGTGCGTGAACGCGACGGCGTGCGGGAGCTCTTCCGCATGGCGATCGAGCGCGCTCGCGCCGACGCCGAGCGAGCCGACCGTGAGGCGGTCGCGTCGCGAGTCCGCCGCGCCGTGGAGCGTTCGGGCATGACGAACGCTCGGTTCGCCGAGCACATCGGCACGAGTCCGTCCCGGCTGAGCACCTATCTCAGCGGCAAGGTCGTGCCGTCGGCTGCGCTGCTGCTGCGAATCGAGCGCGCCGCCCGCCGGCACGACGACGCCTGACGATAGCGTCGAGGTCCATGCGGATCGGAGTGCTCACCGGCGGAGGCGACTGTCCCGGCCTCAACGCGGTCATCCGGGCGATCGTGCGAAAGGGCGAGCGTCAGTACGGCGACGAGCTCGTCGGGTTCCGGGACGGCTGGAAGGGGCCGCTCGAGCAGCTGACGATGCCCCTGAACGTCGAGGTGTGCCGCGGCATCCTGCCGCGTGGCGGCACCATCCTCGGCTCGTCGCGGACGAACCCGTTCAAGATCGACGGTGGCGTCGACAAGGTGAAGGCCGGGCTCGAGGCGACCGGGTGCGACGCGCTGATCGCCATCGGGGGCGAGGACACCCTGGGCGTCGCCCACAAGCTGCACCAGCAGGGCGTCCACGTCATCGGCGTGCCGAAGACGATCGACAACGACCTCAACGCCACCGAGATGACGTTCGGGTTCGACACCGCGGTGCAGATCGTCGTCGAGGCGCTCGACCGGCTGCACACGACGGCGGAGTCGCACCACCGCGTCCTCGTGTGCGAGGTGATGGGACGGCACGCGGGATGGATCGCCACGTACGGCGGCATCGCCGGCGGTGCGGCCGCGATCCTCATCCCCGAGGAGCCGTTCGACATCGACCACGTCGCCGATCTCATCAAGAAGCGGCACGAGGGCGGCAAGCGGTACGCGTCGATCGTCGTCGTCGCCGAGGGCGCCACGCCCAAGGAAGGCACGATGGTGCTGCAGACCGGGGAGAAGGACGCGTTCGGTCACGTCCGCCTCGGCGGCATCGGCCAGACGGTCGCCGAGGAGCTCGAGAAGCGGACGGGGTTCGAGACGCGCGTGACCGTGCTCGGTCACATCCAGCGGGGTGGGTCACCGACGGCGTTCGACCGGGTGCTGTCGACCCGCTTCGGCATCGCCGCCATCGACGCGGTCCACGACGAGGCGTGGGGGCAGATGGTCGCGTTGCAGTGCGGCGACATCCGCCGGGTGTCGCTCGAAGAGGCCGTCGGCACGCTCAAGACCGTCGACCCGCAGCTGTACCACGGGGTCGCCGAGGTGTTCTTCGGGTGAGCGGCGACCGCTACTCCGCCGCCGTCGAGCGCGTCGTCCACGCGCCGGCGTCGGCGATCTTCGACCTGCTCGCCGACCCCGCCGGGCACCAGCGCATCGACGGCTCCGGCTCGGTGCGAGGCGTCCGCGGCGGGTCGAAGCGCCTGTCGCTCGGCGACACGTTCTCGGTGAGCATGAAGATCGGCCTGCCGTACCCGTCGTCGAACAAGGTCATCGAGTTCGAGGAGGACCGCCGCATCGCGTGGCAGCAGACGCTCGGCCGCCAGATCTGGCGGTACGAGCTGACGCCGGTGGAAGGCGGGACGCTCGTGCGCGAGACGTTCGACGGGTCCAGGTACCTGGGCCGGGCGCTGCTCGGCGTGCTCGGCGTGATCCCGAAGCACCGCGTCAACATGGCCCGCACGCTCGACCGCGTCGAGGAGCTGCTCACCTGAGCGAGCCGCAGGCGAGCGAAGCATGTCGCGCGCTTGGTCCGGCGACAGCCGGACGTCACGGTGCTCACTGGTGTGACATCGGAACGGTGGCGTACCAGTGAGCGAGCCGCAGCTCGTCTCGGCGGCCGTCGCCGACGACCTCATGCGCCGGGCGGCCGGCGCGCTGGCGGCCCGGGGGATCGGCGAGGGCGACCGGGTCGTGTTCGCGCTCGGGAACTCGACGGCGCTGCTGTGCGCGATCGCCGGCGCGTTGCGGTCCGGGATCGTCGCCGTGCCGCTGAACCCGTCGCTGCTGCCGCACGAGCGGGACGCCCTCGTCGCCGACGCGGATGCCGCGCTCGTGGTCGACACGCCGGACGCGTTGGCCGCGCTGCTCGAGGGCGAGCCCGCCGCCGAGCTCGCGCCCGTACCGCGGTGCCGGCCCATGCACTACACGTCGGGGACGACGGGACGGCCCAAGGGTGTCTGGTCCGGCGTGCTGTCCGACGCCGACGCCGGCGCCCTCTTCGCCGAGGAGGTGGACCAGTGGTCGTTGGACGGCGACGACACGCACCTCGTCGTCTCGCCGCTGTACCACTCGGCCCCGCTGCGGTTCGCGATCGCAACACTCCTCACCGGCGGTGACGTCGTCGTACTGCCGCGCTTCGACGTGCGCCTCGTCGCGCGTGCGATCGCCGAACACCGGCCGACCACGGCGTTCATGGTCCCCGCCCACCTGCAGCGGCTGTTCGCGCTCGGCGACGACGCGCTCCCGGCGCTCGACTCGTTCCGGCTCCTCCTCCACGCCGGCGCGCCGTGCCCGCCCGAGCTCAAGCTGGCGGCGATCGACGCGTTCGGCGTCGACGTCGTGTGGGAGTTCTACGGCTCGACCGAGGGTCAGTTCACGGTGTGCTCGTCGGCCGAGTGGCTCGACCGGCCCGGCACCGTCGGTCGCGCCCGCGCCCACAGAGCGCTCACCGTCGACGCCGGCGACGGCACGATCTGGTGCCGCGTCCCGCCGTACGCCCGCTTCTCGTACTGGCGTGACGACGACAAGACCGAACACGCGTGGCGCGGCGACGCGTTCAGCGTCGGCGACATGGGCCGGCTCGACGGCGACGGCTACCTGTGGCTCGACGGTCGCCGCGACGACCTCGTCATCTCCGGCGGCGTCAACGTGTACCCGATCGAGGTCGAGCAGGCGCTCATGACGTTCCCCGGCGTCGACGACGTCGCCGTGTTCGGGGTCGTCGACGAGCGGTGGGGCCAGCGCGTGTGCGCCGCCGTCGTCACCACCGGCGGCGTCGACACCGCCGCACTGCTCGCCCACGTCCGGGCCCAGCTCGCCCCCTACAAGGTGCCGAAGGACGTGTACGTCGTCGACGAGCTCCCGCACACGAGCACGGGGAAGGTACGCCGGTCGGCGATCGCGGGCATCCTGGGCCTGTGAACGGGCCGCGAACCGTCCTGACCACCGGTGCCAACTCCGGGATCGGGCTCGAGACCGTGATCGAGCTGGCGCGCCGGGGGTTCCGGTCCGTCGGCTCGGTGCGATCAGAGGAGAAGGCCGGGGTCGTGCACGACGCGGCCAAGGAGGCGGGCGTCGAGGTCGAGACCGTGTTCGTCGACGTCGCCGACGCCGCCGGCTGCGAGCGGGTGATCGCCGACCTCGGCGCGCCGCTCTACGGGCTGGTGAACAACGCCGGCTACTCCGGCACCGGCGCCATCGAGGAGATCGACGACGACCACGCCCGCCGGCAGCTCGAGGTCATGCTCGTCGCACCGATGCGCCTCGCCCGGCTCGCCCTCCCGGCGATGCGCGCCGGCGGCGGCGGTCGGATCGTGAACATCTCGTCGATCTACGGCCGGACGACGACGCCGCTCACCGGCTGGTACCAGGCGGCGAAGCACGGGCTCGAGGCGGCGAGTGACGCGCTTCGGATGGAGGTCGCCGGCGACGGCATCAAGGTCGTGCTCGTCGAGCCGGGTGGCTTCCGCACCGGCATCTGGGACGAGCTCGAGCGTGACGTCGAGGCGAGGTCGTCATCGCCGTACGCGTCGTCGTACCGCCGCACGCTCCAGCTGACGAAGCTCGGCCAGCCGTTCATGGGCCACCCGCGGCAGGTCGCCCGTGTGATCGCGGGTGCCATCGAGGCGCGATCGCCGCGTACGAGGTACCTCGTCGGCTACGACGCCCAGGCGCTCGCCCTCGTCGACTCGTTCACGCCGACGTTCCTGAAGGACCGCGTAACTCGGGCGGTCCTCGGCCTCTGACGAGGCAAGACTCGCGGCCGTGGGCATCGACATCCGGGCCGTGAAGACCGACGACGAGCTGGAGGCGTTCGTCCGCACGGACCTCCGCGGGTTCGGTGCGTCGTTCCGCGAGGACAGCATCGAGCGGGCGCGCCGCTTCCTCGAGCTCGACCGCACGCGCGCCGCCTTCGACACCGACGACGGCGCGATCGTCGGGTGCTCGGGCGCGCTGTCGTGGTCGATCACCGTGCCGGGTGGCGCGGCGGTGCCGGCATCGGCGGTCACCTGGGTGAGCGTGCGGTCGACGCACCGGCGCCGCGGGCTGCTGCGCTCGATGATGACGTCGCTGCTCGACGACGCCGTCGACCGGGGTGAGCCACTGGCGATCCTGTACGCGTCGGAGAGCGTCATCTACGGTCGCTTCGGCTACGGGACGGCGACGTGGGCGGCGTCGATGGAGATCGAGCGCGCGCACGCCGCGCTCGCCGGCGATGTGTCGGCACCGGGGCGCATGGCGCTGCTCGAGCGCGACGAGGCCGAGCCCGTCTGCCGCGCCGTGTTCGACGAGTACCGGCTGTCGGCCGTCGGCGAGGTCACGCGGTCGGACGCGTGGTGGGACGACCGCTTCGCCGACCACGAGTGGCAGCGCCACGGTGCCTCGAACCTGTTCTACGTCGCGCACGAGCGGTCGCCGGGCGTGTGGGACGGCTACGCCATGTACCGGATCCACGAGCGCTGGGACGGGTCGCCGGCGAGCACGCTCGAGGTCGTCGAGCTCGTCGCGCTGTCCGACGACACCCGCCGCGCGCTGCTGGCGTTGCTGCTGGACGTCGATCTCGTCTCGCTCGTGCGGTTCCCGGGCGCGCCGGTCGACGAGCCGCTGCGGTGGTCGCTCGCCGACCCGCGCCGGTTGCGCACGACCGCCGTGCACGACGCCATCTGGGTCCGCGTGCTCGACGTCGAGCGGGCGCTGGCGGCGCGGACGTACGCCGTCGACGGCCGGCTGGTGCTGCAGGTCGACGACGCGTTCCGCCCGGCGGCGGGCGGGGTCTTCGACCTCGAGGGCGGTCCGGCGGGGGCGACGTGCCGCCGCGTCGACGGCGGTGCGGCGCGCCGCGACCCGGACGTCGTGCTGTCGGCGTCGGCGCTCGGGTCGCTGTCGCTCGGCGGCGTGGGCGCGGGGCCGCTCATCGCCGGCGGTCGCGCGCGCGTCCGCGACGACGCGACCGCCGCGCTGGTCACGTCGATGTTCCGCACCGACCGCGCCCCGTTCTCGTTCACAGACTTCTAGGAACGGGCTGCGTGCTCCCGACGCTCGAGACGGCGCGGCTCGTCCTCCGCCCCCTGGCGATGGAGGATCTCGACGCGCTCGCGCGGCTGCACGCCGAGGAGACGTTCTGGCGGTATCCGTTCGGGCGCGGATGGTCACGCGGGGAGACCGAGGCGTTCCTGGAGCGGACGCTCGCGCGCTACGCCGATCCCGGCCTCGGGGTGTGCGCGGTCGTCGTGCGCGACACCGGCGAGCTCGCCGGGTGGGCCGGGCTGGCGGTGCCGCAGTTCCTGCCCGAGATCCTTCCCGCCGTCGAGGTCGGGTGGCGGCTCGGGAACCAGTTCTGGGGTCGCGGCTACGCGACGGAGGCGGGCGCGGAGTGGGTGCGCCACGGCTTCGACGTGCTCGCCCTCGACGAGATCGTGAGCATCTACGAGCCGGACAACGTCGCGTCGGGTGCGGTGATGAAGCGGCTCGGGTTCACGCTCGAGCGCGACACCGTCGACCCCGAGCGCGGCATCCCGCTGCGCGTCATGGTCCGGCGACGAGGCTGACGAGCGGGTCGAACAGGCCGGGCCCCGCGGCAACGACGGTGCCGTCGTCGAGCCGGGTCGTGCGGCCACCGGCCTCCCGCACGATCACGCTGCCGGCGGCGAGGTCCCACGGCTGCAGGCCGCGCTCGTAGAAGCCGTCGAGCCGGCCGCACCCGACCCAACACAGGTCGAGCGCCGCCGCACCCGCCCGGCGCACGTCGCGAACGCGTGGCAGCACGCGGGTGAGCGTCGCCGCCTGCCGCGTCCGGTCGTCGCGCGAGTACGAGAAGCCGGTGCCGACGAGCGCGGTGGCGAGGTCGGTCTTGTCCGACACGGAGGCCGGCCGTCCGGCGACCGTGGCGCCCCGGCCGTGGGCGGCCGCGAACGTCTCGTCACGCGCGGCGTCGTGCACGACGCCGACGCACAGCTCGCCGTCCACCTCGACGCCGACGGACACCGCGAACGCCGGGTAGCCGTAGAGGTAGTTCGTCGTGCCGTCGAGCGGGTCGAGCACCCACCGCACACCGGACGTGCCCGCCCGCTCGCCGCCCTCCTCGCCGAGCACCGCGTCGTCGGGCCGCTCGGCGAGGATGCGGCCGACGAGCAGCGCCTCCGAGTCGCGGTCGACCTGGGTGACCATGTCGGTGATCGTCGACTTCGTCTCGACCAGCTCGGCCGCCGTCCGCAGCCGTTCGGCCAGCAGCCCGCCCGCCTCGAGCGCGATCGTCGTGGCCAGCGCCAGCAGCGCGTCGATGTCGACGTCGGTGCGCACGGGCACCGACCGTAGTGTGAGGTGATGTCCCGGCCCGTCGACCTGCGCTCCGACACCGTCACCCGCCCGACCCCGGAGATGCGACGGGCGATGGCCGACGCCGAGGTCGGCGACGACGTGTACGGCGAGGACCCGACGGTCAACGCGCTACAGGACGCGTTCGCCGAGCGGGTCGGGAAGGACGCGGCGCTGTTCGTCCCGTCGGGGACGATGGGCAACCAGCTGGCGCTGCGGCTGCTCGCCCGCCCGGCGACGACGGTCATCGCCGGCGCGCGACAGCACGTCGTCATCTACGAGAACGTCGCCGCCGGCGTGAACTCGCCCGTGCAGTTCCACACGGTCGACGACACCGACGGCACCGTGGCGGTCGACGACGTCGAGTGGGCGGTCGACGCGGCAGCGCACCACTGGCCGACGCCGAGCGTCGTGTGCGTCGAGGACACGCACATGCCGTCGGGCGGCCGGGTGTGGCCGGTCGAGCGGTTGCGTGCCGTCGGCGACGCCGCCCGGCGCGCCGGGCTGTCGGTCCACCTCGACGGCGCCCGGCTCTTCCACGCCGAGGTCGCGTCGGGCGTCACGGTCGCGGCGCGCGGCGCGTCTGCGACGACCGTGATGTGCTGCCTGTCGAAGGGACTGTGCGCGCCGGTCGGGTCGCTCCTCGCCGGTCCCGCCGACGTGATGGCCGAGGCGCGCGCCGCCCGGCAGCGACTCGGCGGCGGCATGCGCCAGGCCGGCGTGCTCGCGGCCGCCGGGCTCGTCGCGTTGCAACAGATGGTCGAGCGCCTCGCCGAGGACCACGCGCGCGCCCGCACGCTGGCCGACGCGGTCGCCGAGCGGTGGCCGTCGTCCGGCTGCGACCCGGCGACGGTCGAGACGAACGTGGTCGTGTTCACGCACGACGACCCCGCCGCGCTGCTCACCCACCTCGAGGGCGAGGGTGTGCGCGCAGGGACGATCGCGCCGGGCGTCGTGCGGTTCGTGACCCATCACGACGTCGACGACGACGACGTCGCCCACGCGGTGAAGGCGCTGGCGACCGCCCCCTGACCCGAGATTGGGTGATTGGCCGTGCTATCGCCGGCCAATCACCCGATCTCGGCGGTTCGGGCGAGCACGGGCTCATGGATCGCGGTCGGCTCGGCGCGGCCCCGCAGGGCGACGGTGCCGCGGCCCACCCACGACGCCGACTCGCCGTCACCGGCTCCGGCGCGCTCGATCGACGAGCCCGCCGCCAGCACGCGGCCGGGATGGCCCTTGGCCAGTTCGCTCAGGCGCGCCGCCTCGTTCACCGGCGCGCCGATCACCGTGTACTCGTAGCGCTGCTCGGTGCCGACGTTTCCGGCGACGACCGCACCCGACGACACGCCGACGCCGGCGTCGAGCCCCGGATGGGTCGAGCGCAGGCGCACGACGCCGTCGCGCACCGCGCGCGCCGCCCGCAGCGCCCGGGCGGCGTGATCGGGCTGCACCGCCGGCGCACCGAAGATGCAGAGCGCCCCGTCGCCCTCGAACTTGTTGACCCAACCACCCTCGGCGGAGACCGCATCGACGACGGCCGCGAAGAACGAGTTGAGCGTCTCGACGACCTCCTCGGGTGCGAGCACCTCGGCCAGTGCCGTCGACCCGATGAGGTCGACGAACAGCACGGACACGTCGCGCTGCTCGCCGCCGAGCCCCGTCGGGGCCTCCATCGCGTGGCGGGCGACCTCGTCACCGACGTGGCGCCCGAAGAGGTCGCGCAGCCGTTCGCGCTCACGCAGACCGGTGACCATGCGGTTGAACCCGCTCTGCAACATGCCGATCTCGCCGCCGTCGTCGAGCTTCACCTCGGCGGCGAGATCGCCACCGG
>DASSOZ010000184.1:0-15197 GCA_035700105.1 Acidimicrobiales bacterium | reverse complement strand
CGTCGCCGCGTTCCTCAACCTCCCCGCCATCCAGGAGTGTGAGGACGACATCGCGTACACGGTCGAGGACCTCATCGAGCTGATGAACCTCGGCGCGTTCCGCGACAAGTTCGTGTCGGAGCTGTCGACGGGCAGCCGCCGTATCGTCGACCTCGCCATGTCGATCGCCCACGACCCGCGCGTCCTGCTGCTCGACGAGCCGTCGTCGGGCATCGCCCAGCGCGAGACCGAGGCGCTCGGCCCGCTGCTGCGCCGCATCCAGTCCGAGACCGGCTGCGCCATGCTCGTCATCGAGCACGACATGCCACTGATCACGTCGATCTCGGACACGATCCTCGCCCTCGACCTCGGCCGGAGCGTCGTGCGGGACACGCCCGACGCCGTCCTCCACGACCCCCAGGTCGTCGCCGCCTACCTCGGCACCGACGCCAGCGTCATCGAGCGGTCGGGCGCCGCCACGGCGCCGGCGACGCCGGCGCCAAGGAAGGCCCGCGGCCGAGCGACCACGAAGTCTCGCGGATGAGTCGTCGTCGGCTGCTCCGCGGGGCGACGGCGCTGGCGCTCGCCGCTGCACCCGTCATCGGGCTGACGGCCGGCGCCGCCTCGGCCGACCCGCCCGACAGGTCGGGTTGGTGGTGGCAGGCGAACAACGACACGGTCGCCGGGCTCGGCGTGGCACCGCCTGCGCCGCCCGACGCGCCGCAGGGCGGGATGTACGTCGCCGGGTCGACGGCGCAACCCCTCGCCATCTCCGCCATCCACCTGCAGTCGCAGACGACGGGCGGGTCGGCGACGATGACCCTGCACGCCGAGAACGCCGGGTTCGCGTCGGTACCGGGCCTGCTCGCCTGCCCCACGCACTCCTACTGGGCGCCGGTCGAGGCCGGCGCGTGGTCGCAGGCACCGAAGGCCGAGTGCGACGCCGCCGGCGGCGGGGTCGCCGGCACCGCCTCGACGGACGGGTCCTCGATGACGTGGAAGCTCACGAGCGCGTTCGAGGTCACGCCGGGGGAGTGGAACGTGGTCCTCGTGCCGCCGGCGGAGCCGTCGCACGTTGCGATCTCACCCGCCGGTGACGACGCCGTCGTGGTGTCCGGCGGGACGCCGGTGTCGTCCGATGCCGGGTTCGACGGCGGGACGACCGGCGGGCCGGCCTTCGACGAGGCGCCACTCGACGCCGGGTCGCTGTCACCGGTGTTCGACGTGCCCGCACCATCGGACTCGGCGTTCGCGCTGCCGGCTTCGCCCGCGCCGGCGACGTCACCGGCGCCGGCAGGGCCGTCGTCGGCTCCGGGCGCGTCCCCGGCGCCGGTGGCGAACGGCGCCGGGTCGGCGATCCCGGCGTCGGTGTCGATCCCCCGTCCGGGCCGGGCCCATCGCGTGATGGCGTTCCTGTTGCTGGCCGCACTCGCCGCCGTCCTGTGGTGGTTCGGCGGCACACCCGCCCGGCCGCCGCGCCGGTTGGGCGCCCTCGTCGACGGTGGCGTGGCCGAGGTCGACGCCACCGACACCGGCGTGGCGCGCGGCATCGGCCGCTTCCGCCGTCCTCGCGACGGCGGCGGGGTTCCGAGGATCTGACCGGTACGCTCGGCCGTCGTGGGTGCAGCGACCAGGGCCGAGCGCGTGGAGTCGCGCGAGCGCAACCCGAAGTGGAAGAGCCCGCCGCTGCGCATCGAGATGTCGGAGTGCATCAACTGCGACACGTGCCTGCGTCACTGCCCGCCGCAGTTCGGCGCGATCTTCAACCACGGGATCGACGTGATCATCGTCCCCGAGCTGTGCTCGGGGTGCGGCAAGTGCCTTCCGGTGTGCCCGGTCGACTGCATCTACGACGACCCGACGCCGGTGCCCACGCCCGAGGACTGGTGGAAGCACCCGTACGGACCGGAGGACCCCTATGCCTGAGACAGACGTCCTGCCCGGCGCCGAACCGTGGTCGGCCGAGGGGGGACCGCACGGTGCCCTCGTCCTCCACGGGTTCACCGGCAACCCGCAGTCGATGCGCGGCCTGGCCGAAGCGTTCGCCGGGGCCGGGTTCGCCGTCGAGATGCCGCTGCTCCCGGGACACGGCACGACCCTCGACGACATGCTCACGACGACGTGGGACGACTGGTCGGCGGCCGCCGAGTCGGCCTACCAGGCGCTGGCGGCGCGCTGCGACCGCGTCGTCGTCGCCGGTCTGTCGATGGGCGGGACGCTCACCGCGTGGCTGGGCACCCGCCATGCCGACGCGATCGCCGGACTGGTCCTGATCAACGCCGCGATCGACCCGCCGGCACCGGAGTTCCGCCGAATGCTGCAGGACATGCTCGACCAGGGCCACACGGTCATGCCCGCGATCGGCAGCGACATCGCCGACCCGGACGCCAAGGAGCTGGCGTACGAGGGCACGCCGATCGCGCCGCTGCTCACACTGATCGCCGCCGACGACGCCATCCTCCCGCGCCTCGGCGACATCACCTGCCCGGTGCTGATCATGACGAGCACGCAGGACCACGTCGTACCGCCGCTCTCGTCGGACATCCTGGCGACGAAGGTGTCGGGCCCGGTCGAGCGCGTCACCCTCGAGCGCTCGTACCACGTCGCCACGCTCGACTACGACAAGGACGTCATCAACGAGTCGGCGGTCGACTTCGCCCGCAAGGTCACGTCCTCGGCGTAGCCCCCGTCAACCCACCACTTTCGTGTCATGAAACGGAAGTGGTGGCCCTGACCACCGATTTCGTTGCCAGATCGTGTCTGCCGGGGCGTCAGCCCTTGGCGTAGTTGGCGGCGCCCTGGAACTCGATCATGACGGCCGGCTCGTCGCCGACGACCCACGCGTCGTGGCCCGGCATGATCCGGTACGCGCTACCGGGCTTCGTGTCCGTCTCGCTGCCGTCCTCGTGGACGACGTGCAGGGTGCCGGACACGGCGTACCCGACGTGCTCGACCTGGCAGCTGTCGGTGCCGACCACGGGCTTGATGCACTCCGACCACTTCCACCCCGGCGAGAACGTGTAACGCCCGACCTGGCCGTCGCCGATGCGGACGAGTTCGACCTTCGTCTTGTCCGGCGTGCGTGTCTCGTCCGGCGCGCTGAAGTCGCGCTGCTCGATCCCCGGCATTGTCGCCCCCCTCTACGGTTGCCCCTTCGGGTGCAGCGTCACCCGCAAGGGCGATTTCGTCAACCCTCGTAGTGTGGCGACCGTGACCGAACGCATCTCCCGGGACGACGTCGCCCACGTCGCGCACCTCGCCCGGCTGGAGCTGAGCGACGACGAGCTCGAGACGTACACCGAGCAGCTCGGCGCCATCCTGGACCACGCCCAGGACGTCGCCGCGCTCGACACCTCCGGCGTGGCGCCGACCGCGCACCCGCTGCCGCTCGAGAACGTGCTGCGCGACGACGTCGTGCGGCCGTCGTTGGACCGCGACGAGGTGCTCTCGCAGGCGCCGGCGGCCGAGGGTGAGTTCTTCCGCGTCCCCCGCATCCTCGGCGAGGCGCCGTGAGCGTGACGTCGGCCGTCGAGATCGCCGACGCCGTCCGGGCGGGCCAGCGCTCCGCCCGTGAGGTCGTCGACGGCTACCTCGACGCCATCGCCGCCCGTGAGGGCGAGGTCCACGCATTCAACCTCGTCACCGCTGACGACGCCCGGGCCGCCGCCGACGAGATCGACCGACGTGTCGCCACCGGCGAGGACGTCGGCCCGCTCGCCGGCGTGCCTGTCGCGCTGAAGGACAACATGTGCACACGCGGCGTGCCGACCACGTGCTCGTCGCGCATCCTCGAGGGCTGGCGGCCGCCGTACGACGGGACGGTCGTCGCGCGACTGCGCGACGCCGGCGCCGTCTTCGTCGGCAAGACGAACCTCGACGAGTTCGCGATGGGCTCGTCGACCGAGAACAGCGCGTTCGGTGCGACGCGCAACCCCCGCGACCTGTCCCGGGTGCCGGGCGGTTCGTCGGGCGGCAGCGCCGCGGCGGTCGCGGCGGGGTTCGCGCCGCTCGCGTTCGGGTCCGACACCGGCGGCTCGATCCGCCAGCCGGCGGCGCTCTGCGGCGTCGTCGGGGTGAAGCCGACGTACGGCGCGGTGTCGCGCTACGGCCTCATCGCCTTCGCCAGCAGCCTCGACCAGATCGGTCCGTTCTCGACGACGGTGGCCGACGCCGCGCTGGCGATGGAGGTCATCGGCGGGCACGACGAGTGCGACTCGACGTCGATCCCGCAACCGCCGTTCGAGCTGACGTCGCTGCTCGGCGAGGGCGTCGACGGCCTGCGCGTCGGCGTCGTGCGCGAGCTGCGCGACGGGTGCTCGCCCGACGTGCTCGCCCGCCTGGACGCGGCTGTCGACGCGCTCACCGCCGCGGGCGCGAAGGTCGACGAGGCGTCGGTGCCCGCATGCGTGTACGGGCTGTCGGCGTACTACCTGATCGCCCCGGCCGAGGCGTCGTCCAACCTCGCCCGCTACGACGGTGTGCGCTACGGCCTCCGGGTCGACGGTGCCGACATCACCGAGATGTACGGGCGGACGCGCTCGGCCGGGTTCGGGCCCGAGGTGAAGCGGCGCATCATGCTCGGGACGTACGCCCTCTCCGCCGGCTACTACGACGCCTACTACGGCCAGGCGCAGCGGGTGCGCACGCTCATCATCCGCGACTTCGAGCGGGCGTACGCCGACTTCGACGTGCTGCTGTCCCCGACGTCGCCCACGGTCGCGTTCCCGTTCGGCGCGAAGTCGGCCGATCCGCTGACGATGTACATGAGCGACGTGTGCACGATCCCGTCGAACCTCGCCGGCCACCCCGCCATCTCCGTGCCCTTCGGCACCGGCGCCGACGGGCTCCCGGTCGGTGTGCAGGTGCTCGCCCCGGCGCTGGGCGAACCCGTGATGTTCCAGGTCGCGGCGGCGCTCGAGCGAGCGGCGAACACGGCAGGCTGATGCCGTAGACCCACCTGAGCGGTGGTCTACGGCATCAACCTCGAATCCGACCTACGGCCTGAGGCCCACCTCGGCGTGGGCGGTTGCGTCGAGCCGCCAGACGCGCGAGCCCCACGTGACGACGGCGTCGGCCCGCTCGGAGTTGGTGCACGTCGCACCGGCGCCGTCGGGGTCGGTGTACGGGATGACCACGCAGCGCTCCGGCGGCAGCGTCACGTCGACGCGGAACGGCGACCCGCCGAGCCGGCCCCGCACCGACCACGACGGCAGGGCGACGTGGGCGCGCAGCGCGACCACACCCGACGCGAGCGGTCTCGACGGCACGTCGCGACCGCCGACGCGGAGTTGCACCATGGGCAGCGGCGGCAACCGGTCGAGCAGCCGACGACGTGACACCGCGGCCACGATCTCGAGCACATCGCCGTCGGAACCGCCGAGGTCGGCGTGCAACCACGCCCACCGCTGCGCGTTGCCGTGCCCGTAGATGCGAGCGGCGGCGCCCGGTGCGTCGACGAGCGTCCAGTCCCGGCCGCCCACGATCGACATCTCGCCGCTGAACGACGCCGACGGCGACGGGACGATCTGCGACCCGGGGAGCACGTCGCGCTCCCATGACCAGCGCGGGAACGTGAACAGCGGCGGCGACGCGTCGACGTAGCGCAGGTCCCACTCGAGGCGCGACGTCGCGCCCCGCCGGACGCCGGGCTCGCACACCACGTCGCCGCAGGAGAAGAACGGCTCCGCCCCGTCGTCGGGCAGCGGGCCGAACCGCTCCCACACCGGCGCCGCGTCGCCCAGCGCGGGGAACGCCGCCGCCCACCCGTGCACGAAGGCCGGCCGCCCGTCCGACGGCGACACCAGCTCGTGGTGCAGCCAGAAGCCCGCGCCGCTCGCGGGGTCGGTGAACGTGTCGTACCAGACCTCGGTCCGACCCGCCGTCGAACCGTCCCACCGCCGCATCTCCAGCCGGTTCTCGACGGGCATCGCCGTAGTCTGCACGCATGTCCGGCGACGGCAACGGGTGGGAGATGGTGATCGGGCTCGAGGTGCACTGCGAGCTCCACACCGCGACGAAGCTGTTCTGCGGCTGCGCGAACGAGTTCGGCGCCGAGCCGAACACGCACATCTGCCCGGTCTGCCTCGGCCTCCCCGGGTCGCTGCCCGTGCTCAACAAGCAGGCCGTCGAGTACGCGATGCGCATCGGCGAGGCGCTGCACTGCACGGTGCAGGCGAGCATCTTCCACCGGAAGAACTACTTCTATCCGGACATGCCGAAGGACTACCAGGTCAGCCAGTACGACGAGCCGATCAACACGACGGGGTGGCTCGAGCTGCCGGCCGACGGCGACGGCGGCGCGACGCGCATCGGCATCACCCGCGCCCACATGGAGGAGGACACCGGCAAGTCCTCCCACGTCGGCGAGACCGGTCGGATCCACGGCGCCAGTCACAGCCTCGTCGACTACAACCGCGCCGGCGTCCCCCTCGTCGAGATCGTGAGCGAGCCCGACATCCGCACGCCCGAGCAGGCGGAGGCGTACGTCAAGGAGCTGCGGGCGATCCTGCTCGCCGCCGACGTCTCCGACGCCCGCATGGAGGAGGGTTCGATGCGGGTCGACGCCAACGTCAGCGTCCGCCGCTCGCCCGCGGACGAGTTCGGCACCCGCTGCGAGATCAAGAACCTCAACTCGCTCCGCTCGCTGCGGCGGGCGATCGAGTACGAGGCCCGCCGCCAGATCGACCTCATCGAAGCCGGCGACAAGGTCGCGCAGGAGACGCGCCACTGGGTCGAGGGCGAGGGCCGGACCGTGAGCGGGCGGTCGAAGGAGGAGTCGCACGACTACCGCTACTTCCCCGAGCCCGACCTCGTCCCGCTGCGCCCGTCCGAGGAGTGGAAGCACGACGTGCGCGCCGCGCTTCGACCGATGCCGAGTGCCCGGCGCACGCGGCTGGCGGGCGCGGTCGGTGGCGCGTCGTCGGCGACGGACGTCGCGCTCGTCGTCGAGCTCGGCCTCGACGACCTCGTGACCGCGGCGATCGACGACGGCGCCGATGCCCGCATCGCCGTGAACCGCGCCACGAACGAGGTGGCGACGGACCTCGACGCCGCCGCGACGCTGGATGTGAAGGCGTTCGCCACGGTCGTCAAGATGGAGTCGGCCGGTGAGCTCACGCCGACGCAGTCCAAGACCGTGATCGCGACGCTGCTCCGGGAGGGCGCCGGCGCACGCGATCCGAGGACGATCGCCAAGGAGCACGGCTTCGAGGCGATGGGCGCCGACGCGCTCGAGGCCGCGGTCGACGAGGCGATCGCCGCCCACCCGAAGGACTTCGAGGACCTCAAGGCCGGCAACCAGAAGGTCGTCGGCCTGTTCGTCGGCCAGGTGATGAAGGCGACCGGCGGCAAGGCCAACGGCAAGGAGGTCACCGCCATCCTCCGCCGGAGGGCCGGGCTCGCCTGAGCGACGGCGGCTGACCGAATCGGCAGGAACTCCGCGACCCTGACACGAACGTCAGGGTCATGCTGGGGAAGAGGCTTCTGGTGGGTGCGCTCGCGGGCGCGTTCGTGGTCGGCACCGCCGGCGCGGCGATGGCGGTCAGCGACGGCAACTACGACTTCAACAAGCAGCACTGCGACGCCGACTCGGCGAACTCGGACTCCCCCGAGCGCGTCGACCCCGGCTGCCGCACGCTCTCCGCCGACGTCTACACCGGTCGTGACTACGAGCGCGACAACGAGGTGGCGAGCGGCGGCATACTCCAGGCGCCCGACGGCGAGGAGGGCGACCCGACCGCCATCCCGCACGAGCCCGACGCCAACGGACCGCAGGGCGGCGCGGCCAAGAACGCCGACAAGGGCCTGCACGCCTACTTCGGTGCCGACGACAACCTCGACTTCGGCGAGCACGACAGCTCCGAGCGGGTCGACAACGGCCCGAGCGACGGCGGTGGGATCCAGTTCAACATCGACCCCAAGGCCGCGCAGAAGTGGTTCGACATGCTCGCCCGCGGCAACGTGCAGTACCTGCTCACCCATCCCGTGCCCGGCGTGAGCGCGGGCGCCGGTGCCGGCGCCGACGGGATCATGTTCTCGGTCCAGACCGAGCGGCAGGTCGCGTTCGAGGGCACCGGTGACGGCGAGCGCGACGTCGCCGACTACGCGGGCAAGCGGTGGGACCCCGAATCGTGCTCGGGCCCCGACGACGGTCCGGACGCATGTGACGACCCGTCCACGCCGGACACGCAGGAGGACATCACCTACTGGGAGGCCCAGGAGGGCACGACGTACGCCGAGCCCGGGGTCCAGGTGTACGAGGACCCGGACGCGCAGGCGTCGCCCATCGGCGACTACCCCCTGACCGCGGTGTACGTCGGTACGTGCGGCGTCATCGTCGGCGGCGGGCCGTCGGCCCAGGTGCCGGCGTCGCCCGTCACGAACAGCGCCGGGCAGCTCGCGGTCCAGACCGGCTGCACCCCGGGCGAGTGATGCCGCGGCGCGCCCCGCTCGTCGCGCTCGCCGCGGCGGCGGCGTGTGCGCTGCTGCCCGTCGTCGGCCACGCGTCAACCACGACCGGCGCGTGCGACTGGACCACCTTCGGGCACGACGTGTCGCACACGTTCGAGGCGAAGAGGCCGTGCACGGACCTCACGGCCACGAACGCGGCGACGCTCGTGCCGAAGTGGTTCTTCCACACCAACGACTCCGTCACCGCGTCACCCGCGGTCGACGGCGACACCGTCTACGTCGGCGCGTGGGACGGCACGTTCTACGCACTGGACCGCGAGGCCGGTGCGGTCCGCTGGCAGTACGACATCAACGCGAGTGACACCAACCACTCGGCGTTCGGGCGCATCGTGTCGTCGGCCGCGCTGCACGACGTCGACGGCACGAAGGTCGTCGTGTTCGGGGGAGGGGCGACCGTCTTCGTCCTGCGGGCGTCGGACGGCAGGATCCTCGCGTCGCAGGACCTCGACCCGGAGCCCACGTCGACGGACACGAACCACGTCGCCGAAGTGGAGTCGTCGCCGATCGTCCTCGACCGTCAGGGCCAGACCGACATCTACGTCGGTCTCGACGTCCACAACGACCGCGACAACGGCCGCACCGGCGTCGTCAAGCTCTCGCTCACGCACGACGCGACGGGGGCGGCATGGGTGCTGCACCCCATCTGGAAGTTCGACCCCGAGTCGTCGGTGCCGTACGGCGGCGTCGGCGGGCTGACGTACGACCCCGGACACGACTACGGCTGCGGCGGCGTGTGGTCGTCACCGGCGTACGTGCCCGCGACCGACTCGATCGTCTTCGGCACCGCGTCGTGCAGCTATGCCGACGACGCGAAGAAGGCCGGGCAGAACTTCCTCGAGTCGGTGTTCGCGATCGACGCGCAGACCGGGCAGCAGCGATGGGTGTTCCACCCGTCGGACGACCCGGCCGAAGCGGGCGGCGACTTCGACTTCGGGGCGTCACCCAACGTCTTCACCGACGCGACCGGCCGCCTTCTCGTCGGCAACGGCCGCAAGAGCGGCGACTACTACGCGTTCGACGCCGCCTCCGGCCACAAGCTGTGGCAGACACTCGCCGCCACGCCGGGCTACGCCGAGGACGGCTTCAGCGTCGGCGGGTTCATCGGCACGCCGGCGGTGAAGACGGACGCGAACGGGCGGGCCGAGTCGATCATCGGCGCGTCGGCGATCCCGATCCCGCTGAACTGGAACCAGGACGACCCCGCCGGCCAGCTCGACCGCTCCACCTGGGTGGCTCGGGCGCTCGATCCGGTGACCGGTGCGGTCAAGTGGGCGTACCGGCTCGGCGGCCCGTCGTACGCGCACACGTCGGTCGCCAACGACGCCGTCCTCGTGCCCGAGACGTTCGACTTCCGGCTGGCGATCCTCGACGCCGCGACCGGCCTGCCACGCGCCAGCCTGCCGCTCGTGGGGCCGCCGTCGTCCACCGCCGTCTCCGTCGGACGCGACGTGTTCCTCGGCGTCGGCACCCGCACGACCGACGTCGAGTACAAGACGTTCAACGACGAGCTCGCCGACGCGTTCGCCGGTACCCCGCTCGGCGCGAGCCCGCTGTCGATCCCCAGCGGCGTCTACCGCTTCGCGCTCGCGGGCTGACCGCTCGTAACCTGCCGTCCATGACGGACGGGATGAAGCCGCGCAGCCGCGACGTCACCGAGGGCCCCGAGCGGGCCCCGGCGAGGGCGATGCTGCGGGCGGTCGGCATGACCGACGCCGACTGGGACAAGCCGCAGGTCGGTGTGTGCTCGTCGTGGAACGAGGTCACACCGTGCAACCTGCCGCTCGACCGGCTGGCGAAGCGGTCGAAGGTCGGTGTGCGCGACGCCGGCGGGTTCCCGATCGAGTTCGTCACGATCGCCGTGTCGGACGGCATCTCGATGGGCCACGAGGGCATGCGGGCGTCGCTCGTGTCGCGCGAGGTCATCGCCGATTCCGTCGAGACCGTGATGCACGCCGAGCGGCTCGACGCGCTCGTCACGTTCGCCGGCTGCGACAAGTCGCTGCCCGGCATGCTGATGGCGGCGGCGCGGCTGAACCTGCCGTCGGTGTTCCTCTACGCCGGGTCGATCCTCCCCGGACGGGGCGCACACGGCGAGGCGCTCGACATCGTGAGCGTGTTCGAGGCCGTCGGCGCGCACGCCGCCGGCGGGCTCACCGACGAGGAGCTGTCGCTGATCGAGCACCGCGCCTGCCCGACGGAAGGCGCGTGCGCAGGGATGTTCACCGCGAACACGATGGCGTCGGTGTCCGAGGCGCTCGGCATGGCGCTGCCCGGCAGCGCGTCACCGCCGGCGCCCGACCGCCGCCGCGACGACTACGCGTACGAGTCCGGGCGAGCCGTCGTGAAGCTGCTCGAGCTCGGCATCCGGCCGCGACAGATCATGACGAAGGAGGCGTTCGAGAACGCCACCGCGGTCGTGATGGCGCTCGGCGGCTCGACCAACGCCGCGCTCCACCTGCTCGCCATCGCCCACGAGGCGCGCGTCGAGTTCACGCTCGACGACTTCCATGCCGTGGGGAAGCGGGTGCCCCACATCGCCGACACGAAGCCGCACGGCAGGTACCACATGGTCGACATCGACCGCATCGGCGGCGTGCCCGTCGTCATGAAGGAGCTGCTCGACGCCGGCCTGCTGCACGGCGACTGCATGACGGTCACCGGTCGCACGGTCGCCGAGAACCTCGCCGCGCTCGACCCGCCGAAGCCCGACGGCGACGTCGTCCATCCACTCTCGAACCCGATCCACGCGCAGGGCGGCATCGCCGTGCTGCGCGGGTCGCTCGCCCCGAAGGGCGCGGTCGTCAAGGTCGCCGGCATCGACCAGCTGCGCTTCGAGGGCACGGCGCGGGTCTTCGACGGCGAGCAGGCAGCGATGGACGAGGTGCTCGCGGGGCTCATCAACGCCGGCGACATCGTCGTCATCCGCTACGAGGGGCCGAAGGGCGGCCCGGGCATGCGGGAGATGCTGGCGATCACCGGCGCGATGAAGGGCGTCGGCCGCGGCGCCGACGCCGCGCTCATCACCGACGGACGGTTCTCCGGCGGCACGCACGGCTACTGCGTCGGCCACGTCGCGCCCGAGGCCGTCGACGGCGGCCCCATCGCGTTCGTGCGCGACGGCGACCGCATCGTGATCGACGCCGCCGCCGGGACGATCGACCTGCTGGTCGACGACGCCGAGCTCGCCGCCCGCAAGGCGGACTGGAAGCTCCCCGAGCCCCGCTACACGACCGGCGTCCTCGCCAAGTACGCCAAGCTGGTGACCGGCGCGGACCGGGGGGCAGTCACCGAGCCGTAGACAGCCCCGGCTTCTTGTCACGCCTGACCACACATGTTGTGGTCGGCGGTGACAAGAAGCCGAGGGTTTGGCTACACTTCGGCCCGATGTCCCGCCCGACGACCATCGACCTCCTCGTAGTCATCGTGTAGCGCACGCCCGTCCACCCTTCGCGCGTGCGCAGTCCGACCTCCCCGACGGGAGGTCTTTTCATTTCTCGGCAGCGAACCAGCAGGAGCAACGACCATGCAGATGTCCGGGGGCCAGGCCCTCATCAAGGCGCTCGAGATGGAGGGCGTCGACACGATCTTCGGCTTGCCGGGCGGCGCCATCCTCCCGGTGTACGACCCGATCATCGACAGCCCGATCCGTCACATCCTCGTGCGCCACGAGCAGGGCGCCGGGCACATGGCCGAGGGTTACGCGCTCGCCACGGGCCGTCCCGGCGTCGCCATGGTCACGAGCGGCCCGGCGGCGACGAACATCGTGACACCGCTCTGCAACGCGTACATGGACTCGACACCGATGGTGTGCATCACCGGCCAGGTCCCGCTCAGCGCGATCGGCACGGACGCGTTCCAGGAGTGCGACACCGTCGGCATCACGCGGAGCGTCACGAAGCACAACGAGCTCGTGACGAGCGCGCAGGACATCCCGCTGCTCGTCCGCCAGGCGTTCCACCTCGCCACGACCGGACGACCCGGTCCGGTCCTGCTCGACCTCCCGAAGGACATCGTCGACCCGAAGAACCCGGTCAGCCAGATGGAGTGGTACTGGCCGAGCGACGACGAGGTCGAGCGCAGCCTCCCCGGCTACAAGCCGACGACCAAGGGCCACCCGCGGATGATCAAGGAAGCGGCCAAGCTCATCCTCGAGGCCCGCCAGCCGGTGATCTACGCCGGCGGCGGCATCCTCAAGGCGCGCGCCGCGGAAACGCTGAAGGAACTGGCCGAGCTGTGCGACATCCCCGTCGTCACCACGCTCATGGCCCGCGGCGCGTTCCCCGACGACCACCGCCTCGCCCTCGGCATGCCGGGCATGCACGGCAACTACACCGCCGTCACGTCGCTGCAGAAGTCCGACCTGCTCATCGCGCTCGGCAGCCGGTTCGACGACCGTGTCACCGGCAAGGTCGGTGCGTTCGCACCCGACGCGAGGATCATCCACGTCGACATCGACCCCGCGGAGCAGGGCAAGGTCCGCAAGCCCGACGTGCCGATCGTCGGCGACTGCCGCCTCGTCATCGAGGAGATCGTCAAGGCGATCAAGGACCAGCTGCACAACGGCGCCGCGTTCCCGGACCGCCAGTCGTGGAAGTCGACGATCAGTGGCTGGCAGGAGAAGTACCCCCTCCACTACGACCCGCCGCAGGACGGCGACTACCTCAAGCCGCAGTTCGTCCTCGAGCAGCTGCGCGACAACACGCCGGAGGACACGATCCTCGCCAGCGGCGTCGGCCAGCACCAGATGTGGTGCAGCCAGTACTGGAACTTCCGCCACCCCTACACCTGGGTCAACAGTGGCGGGCTCGGGACGATGGGCTTCAGCGTTCCCGCCGCCATCGGCGCCAAGGTCGGCCGGCCGGACGCGACGGTGTGGGCGGTCGACGGCGACGGCTGCTTCCAGATGACCGCGCAGGAGCTCACGACGGCGACGACCGAGCGCATCCCGGTGAAGATCGCCATCCTGAACAACGCGTACCTCGGCATGGTGCGCCAGTGGCAGGAGATGTTCTACGAGGAGCGCTACAGCGAGGTCTACCTCTCGCCCGACCTGCCCGACTACGTGAAGTGGGCCGAGGCGATGGGCTGCGTCGGCATGCGCGTCGAGTCCCCGGAGGAGGTGCAGCCGGCGATCGAGAAGGCGAACTCGATCGACGACCGCCCGGTCGTCATCGACTTCCGCACCGACTCCCGGGAAAAGGTGTTCCCGATGGTGCCTGCCGGCCTCGCCAACGACGACATCGTCGTGCACCCGACCCTGTCCGCATCCGACGTCCACGTCGTCCAGTAGGAGCGCGTCATGGCCGACAGCACGCGTCACCACACGCTCAGCGTGACCGTCGAGAACAAGGCCGGCGTGCTCGCCCGCGTCGCCAACCTGTTCGCCCGGCGGGGCTACAACATCTTCTCGCTCGCCGTCGCGCCGACCGACGACGAGGCGTTCAGCCGCATCACGATCGTCGTCGACGTCGAGTCGGCGCCGCTCGAGCAGATCGTGAAGCAGCTGTTCAAGCTCGTGAACGTCGTGAAGATCAGCGAGCTCGCCCCGGAGGAATCCACCGAGCGCGAACTGCTGCTCGCGACCGTGCAGGCCGACTCTGCGCGTCGCAGCGACGTCATCGAGCTCGTCGGGATCTTCGAGGGCACGATCGTCGACGTCGGCCACGACCAGGTCACCGTCATGTTGGCGGGAGCGCCCTCGAAGATCGATGATTTCGAGGACCTCGTGCGGGCCTACGGGATCGTCGAGCTGCAGCGCACCGGCCGGGTCGCGCTGCCCAAGCTGGAGAAGCAGGCGCCGCGCCTGCGCACCGTCAAGCCGAAAGTGAGTTAGGGCAATGGCCAACGTGCTGTACGAGAAGGACGCCGACGCGAGCCTCATCGCCGGCCGCAAGGTGGCGATCATCGGGTACGGGTCCCAGGGCCACGCCCACGCGCTCAACCTGCGCGACTCGGGCGTCGACGTCCGCGTCGGGTTGCGTGACGGGTCGTCGTCGAAGGCCAAGGCGGAGGCGGCCGGCCTGCGGGTCGTGCCGATCGACCAGGCCGCGGCCGAGGCCGACGTCATCATGATCCTCCTGCCGGACACCGAGCAGAAGTCGGTGTACGACGCCGCGATCGCGCCGAATCTCAACGACGGCGACGCGCTGCTCTTCGCCCACGGGTTCAACATCCGCTTTGGTCGCATCACGCCGCCCGCCGGTGTCGACGTGGCGATGGTCGCGCCGAAGGGACCGGGTCATCTCGTGCGCCGCACGTACGAGGAGGGCGGCGGTGTCCCGTGCCTCGTCGCGGTGTCGCAGGACGCGACGGGCAAGGCGCACGCGCTCGCACTCTCGTACGCGAACGCCATCGGTGGGACGCGTGCCGGCGTGCTCGACACGACGTTCGAGGAGGAGACCGAGACCGACCTCTTCGGCGAGCAGGTCGTGCTGTGCGGCGGGTTGACCGCGCTGATCAAGGCAGGTTTCGAGACGCTCGTCGAGGCCGGCTACCAGCCGGAGTCCGCGTACTTCGAGTGCCTCCACGAGGTGAAGCTCATCGTCGACCTCATGTACGAGAACGGCATCGCCGGCATGCGCTACTCGATCTCGGACACCGCCGAGTACGGCGACGTGACCCGGGGCCCGCGCATCGTCAACGAGGCGACGAAGGCGGAGATGAAGAAGATCCTCGACGAGATCCGCTCGGGGAAGTTCGCCGACGAGTGGATCGCGGAGAACGACTCCGGGCGCAAGAAGTTCCAGTCG
>DASSOZ010000183.1:0-16615 GCA_035700105.1 Acidimicrobiales bacterium | reverse complement strand
CGCCGTCGAGGTGGTCGTGCAGCAGCACCTTGGGCGCCCGCCGGATGCCGTCGAGGGTCGGCAACCCCGGCGTTCTCGTCACCGCTGACCACCATATGTGTGGTCAGGCGTGACAAGAAGCGGGGGTGTCACGCGATCCGGTCCAGGATCAGCGGCCGTGGTGGCGGCGGGTCGTCGCCGATGACGATGCCGCCGCGCAGGGCGTCGAGGGCGGCGTCGAAGCGCGACGCGTCGTCGGCGTGCAGCTCGAGGACGGGCTGACCGGCCTCGACGACCTCGCCCTCCTTCGCCAGGCAGACGACGCCGGCGGTCGCCGACACGGGGTCCTCCTTGCGTGCCCGCCCCGCGCCCAATCGCCAGGCGGCGACCCCGACGGCCCGGGCGTCGAGCCGCTGCACGTACCCCGCCCGCTCGGCCGCCACCGACGAGCGCTGCGACGCGACCGGCAGCGGCGCCGACGGGTCGCCGCCCTGGGCGGCTATCAGGTCGTTCCAGACCGCGAGCGCGCGGCCGTCGCGCAACGCGTCAGCCGGATCGACGTCGTCGCCCACGCCGGCGAGGGACAGCATCTCGCGCGCGAGCGCGAGCGTGACCTCGACGAGGTCGTCCGGCCCGCCGCCCGACAGCACCTCGACCGACTCGGCGACCTCGAGCGCGTTGCCGGCCGTCCGCCCGAGCGGCGTGTCCATCGCGGTGAGCAGCGCCGACGTGCGCACGCCGTGGTCGGCGCCGAGCCGCACCATCGTCGACGCCAGCTCGCGTGCGCGGTCGAGCGTCGACATGAACGCGCCCGAGCCGACCTTCACGTCGAGCACGAGCGACGCCGTCCCTTCGGCGATCTTCTTCGACATGATCGACGACGCGATCAGCGGGATCGACTCGACGGTCGCGGTCACGTCGCGCAGTGCGTACAGCTTGCGGTCGGCGGGCGCGAGCCCGGGTCCCGCCGCGCAGATGACCGCGCCGACCGAGGACAGGACGTCGAGCACCTCGTCGTTCGAGAGGTTCGCCCGCCAGCCGGGGATCGACTCGAGCTTGTCGAGCGTCCCACCGGTGTGGCCGAGGCCCCGGCCGGACAGCTGCGGCATCGCCACGCCGCACGCGGCGACCAGTGGCGTCAGCACGAGCGAGACCTTGTCGCCGACGCCGCCCGTCGAGTGCTTGTCGACCGTCGGGCGCGTGACCGACGACAGGTCCATGCGTTCGCCCGACGCGATCATCGCCGCCGTCCACGTCGCCAGCTCGCGGGCGTCCATCCCGTTGAGGAAGATCGCCATCAAGAGCGCCGATGCCTGCTCGTCGGCGACTTCGCCGGCGGTGTAGGAGGACATAAACCACCGGATCTGCTCGTCGGTGAGCGCGCTGCCGTCGCGCTTGGCGCGGATGACGTCGACCGCGTTCATCAGCCCGTGGGGAGATCGCCGGGGCCGAACGCCCCCGGCAGCAGCTCGCGCATCGGCTGCCCGTTCACGACGAGGTCGGCCCCGCCGTGCTCGAACAGCAGCTGGCGACACCGGCCGCAGGGCGTGAGCCGCTTGCCGTCGCCGTCGACGCACACGAGCTCGACGAGCCGGCCGCCGCCGGACGCGTGCAGCGCGGAGACGAGGCCGCACTCGGCGCACAGCGACAGGCCGAACGACGCGTTCTCGACGTTGCAGCCGACCACGACCCGACCGTCGTCGACGCGCGCCGCTGCGCCGACCCGCAGGCGTGAGTACGGCGCGTACGCATGCTGCGCGGCATCGGTCGCGAGCGCGTCGAGGTCGACGCTCATGCGGCGAAGCCCCGCAACGGCAGGTCGGCGCCGCGTTGCAGCCAGTTGTCTGCCGGATACGCGGCTGCCGCCTCGATGGCGTGGAGCGTGTACGCGGCTCGACCGTGGTCGGACGTGTTCGGCCCGCTGCGATGGGGGAGCAGGCCGTGCAGGACGATCAGCGTGCCCTTCGCCGCCTCCAGCGGCACCTCGCCTTCCGTCGGGTAGTCGCCGCCCTCGAACACGTCGAACGTCGTGCCGTCCGCGGTCGTCGCACCCGCACGCCGGAACCGGCGCCGTACGGGCAGCCGGTGGCCGCCGGGCACCGCCCACATGCACCCGTTCTCGACGGTGGCGTCCTCCAGCGCGAACCAGAACCCCGTCACCGACGGCGGGTCGGTCCAGAGGAAGGTGTGGTCCGTGTGGAGCGTGACCTCACCGCCGACGCGCGGTCCCTTCACGATGTACATCGACTGCAGGACGCGCGGGTCGCGCATGGCGGCGACGTCGTGCGCCACGCGCGCCAGCTCCGGTGTGTGCGAGAACGCTGCGAACACGGGGTCGAGGTCGTGCAGCGCGTGGCCGATCTTGTTGACGGCGTTCCCGTCCTCTTCGAGGAAGAAGCGGATCTTGTCGCCGGACTCGAGGAAGTACTCGTCCGACGTGCGCGTCTGCTCCCTCGTCGAGAAGATCGACACCGTCTCACGGTCGAATGCGGCGATGAGCTCGTCCGCCCTGGCGACGAGTGCATCGCACGCCTCTGGCGCGGCGAAGCCGTCCAGCACGACGAAGCCGTCGCGCTCGAACGTCACTGCACCTGGCCCTTGCGGTACACGAGGCCGTCGGCCGCCGGCATCCGCAGCCGCTGCGTGGCGAACGAGAGGACGAGCAGCGTCGTGAGGTGCGGTGTGAAGAACACGAACTGCACGGGCACCTGGTCGGTCGTCACGTAATACAGCCAGAACGCGAACGCGAACCCACCGAGGACGCCGGCGACCTTCCACCGCCGCTGGTACAGCGCCCGCAGCGCGAACAGCAGCGCGCCCAGCGCGACGAACAGCAGCAGCGCGTGGACCGCTGACTCCTGGCGCAGCTGCAGCGCGTCCGAGAACCCGAACAACGCCGAGCCGAGGGCGACGCCGACCGGTCGCCAGTTGCCGAAGATCAGCGCGGCGAGGGCGATGAAGCCCCGACCGTTCGTCTGTCCCTCGCGATAGATGTTCGCCGCCTCGAGCACGAGGAACGCGCCGCCGAGCCCGGCGAGGGCGCCCGACAGGACGACGCCGGCGTACTTCATGCGGTACACGGGCACGCCGAGCGACTCCGCCGCCGCCGGGCTCTCGCCGGTCGACCGGAGCTCGAGCCCGAACTTCGTGCGCCACAGCACCCACCACGTGATCGGGATGAGCGCGAGGAACATCACGGTCAGCCACGACACGTCCGCGCAGAACGCGCGCAGGAACCCGGCGATGTCGGACACGAAGAACCAGTCGTGCCTGGTGAACCACCCGAGCGCATCGGGCGAGTGCCAGCCGAACAGCGTCCCGCCGCCGAGGAACGGCAGGCTCACGTGGGGAATGTCGCCCTGCACGCGCGGTGACTGCGTGGCGCCGCCGCCGACCGTCGAGTCCGCCCACGCGATGACGGACATGAAGCGGGCGACGCCGGCGCCGAGGATGTTGATGGCGACGCCGGACACGATGTGGTTGACGCCGAACTGCACCGTGGCGATCGCGTGCACGAGGCCGCCGAGCGCGCCGCCGGCGATGCCGAGCACGACGCCCCACCACGGGCCGTACTGCACGCCGCCCCACGCGCCGAACCACGTGCCGAGGATCATCATGCCCTCGATGCCGATGTTCACCACGCCGCACCGCTCGGCGTAGATCGCGCCGAGCCCGGCGAACCCGATCGGCACGGCGAGTCGGAGCGCGGCGCTGAACGTGCCGAACGAGGTGAGGTCGTCGGCACCGGTCCACGCGCGAACCGCGGACAGCAACAGCATGGCGCCGGCTACGAAGAGAACGAGGTCGCGCGGGCGGCTCCGCGGCGACGCCGCCGCGATCTTCTGGCGGTGCTCGACGGCGACGGCCATCAGGCGGCCACCTGGGCGCCGGCGTGCGCCGCCGCCGTCTGCGCGGCGGCGGCGCGCAGCTCGGCGATCTCGGTCAGCCGGTGCACGACCTCGTAGGCGATGACGACCGACAGCAGGATCACGCCCTGCATGATGACGACGATCTCCTTGGGGATCCCGTTGAGGTCGAGGATCTGGGCGGAGCGATCCATGAACGCGAACAGCATGGCTCCGAGGGCCATCCCGACCGGGTGGTTGCGGCCGAGCAGGGCGACGCCGATGCCGGTGAAGCCGTACCCCGTCGGGAAGTCGATCGTGTAGCGATGGAACACGCCGAGCAGCTGGCTGATGCCGACGAGGCCGGCGATGCCGCCGCTGATCGTCATCGTCTGCACGACCATGCGCTTCGGGTCGACGCCGCTCGCCCGCGCCGCGCCCGGGTTCACGCCCGACGCACGGAGGTCGAAGCCGAACCGCGTGCGCCACACGAGCAGGTAGAAGCCGGCGCCGAGCAGCAGGGCGACGAAGAGGAAGCCGGCGAGCTCCGACCCGGGCGCCCGCGTCACCACGTCGATCCCGAGCTTGTCGAGGATCTTGTTGAGGTTGGGGAACCATCCCGACTTCGGGATGTCCTTCGTCTTGATCACGAGGTCGCCGGGCGCGTTCTTGGCGCGGAAGTGCGTCGCGAGCAGGTACGCGGCGATGCCCGTCGCGATCGTGTTGAGCATGATCGTCGAGATGACCTCGTGGACCCCGCGGGTCACCTTCAGCACGCCCGGGATCGCACCCCAGCAGCCGCCGACGAACACGGCGACGAGCACGATGAACAGCACGTGGATCGGCGCCGGCAGGTCGACCGCAGCGCCGGCGGCGGCCGCGACCACCGCGGCGAGTCGGTACTGACCCTCGACGCCGATGTTGAACAGGTTCATCTTGAACCCGATCGCGACCGCGAGCGCGGAGATGTACAGCGGGATCGACCGGTTCAGCATCGAGATCACCGAGTCGAGCCGGGTGCCGAAGTGGTACATCTGCGTGAACGCCAACGTCGGGCTGTTGCCGCTCGCCGACAGCGCGATCGACGAGATGGCGACGGAGAACGCGATCGCCAGCACCGGTCCGAGCAGCAGCAGGCCGAACCGCTTCGGCCAGCTGAGCGTCATTGCCCACTCCCTTCACCGCGTGCGCCCGTCATGTACGACCCGAGCTCCTCGGGCGTGACGGTGGCCGGGTCGAGCTTGGCGACGAGGCGCCCGCGGAAGATGACCCACAGCGTGTCGGAGAGCCCGATGAGCTCCTCGAGGTCGGCGGACAGGAGCAGCACCGCGAGGCCCGCCTTGCGGGCGTCGCGCATCGCGTCCCACACCGCGGCCTGGGCGCCGACGTCGATGCCGCGCGTCGGGTGCGACGCGATCAGCAGCGACGGTGACGCCGACATCTCGCGCCCGACGATGAGCTTCTGCTGGTTGCCACCGGAGAGCGCGTACGCGGGCACGTCGACGCCCGGCGTGCGCACGTCGAACTCCTCGACGATGCGCTGCGTCGCGTCGTGCGCCGCGCCTCGGTCGACCCAGGGCCCGCGCGAGAACGGCTTGGACGTCTGGTGCCCCAGCATCGCGTTCTCCCAGATCGGCTCCGTCAGGAGGAGGCCGGCGCGGTGGCGGTCCTCCGGGATGTAGCCGACGCCCTTCTCGCGACGCTCGCGTGTCGACAGGCCGCTGATGTCCTCGCCGCCCAGGCGGATCTCGCCCGTCGTCACCGCCTCGATGCCCATGATGGCGTCGACGAGCTCGCTCTGGCCGTTGCCCTCGACACCGGCGATGCCGACGACCTCGCCACGGTGCACGACGAGCGAGACGTCGTCCAGGATCCGGCGGCCGTCGGGCGCGTCGATCGACACGTCGACGAGCTCGAGCTCGACGATGTCGGTCACGGTCGACTCGCGCGTCTCCGGCGTCGGCAGCTCGCTGCCCACCATCAGCTCGGCGAGCTTTCGCGCCGTCGTCTCCTTCGGGTCGACCTGCGCCACCGTGCGCCCGGCGCGGATCACCGTGATCGAGTCGGCGACCGAGAGGACCTCGTCGAGCTTGTGGGAGATGAAGATGATCGTGACGCCCTCGGCCTTGAGGTCGGCGAGGCTGGTGAACAGCTCGGTGACCTCCTGCGGCACGAGCACGGCGGTGGGCTCGTCGAGGATCAGGATCCGGGCTCCCCGGTACAGGACCTTGAGGATCTCGACGCGCTGGCGCTCGCCGACGCCGAGGTCCTCGACGAGCTCGTCGGGGTCGAGCTCCATCCCGTAGAGCCGGCCCAGCTCCTCGATCCGCCGGCGGGCCTCGTCGAACTTGATGACGCCGCCGCGTGTCGGCTCGGACCCGAGGATGACGTTCTCGAGGACGGTGAGGTTGTCGGCGAGCATGAAGTGCTGGTGCACCATGCCGATGCCGGCGGCGATCGCGTCCTTCGGCGACTTGAACCTCATGTCGCGGCCCTCGACGCGGATGACCCCCTCGTCGGGCGGCTGCATGCCGTAGAGGATCTTCATGAGCGTCGACTTGCCGGCGCCGTTCTCGCCGACGATGGCGTGGATCTCGCCGGTCCGGACCTCGAGCTCGATGCGGTCGTTGGCGACGACGCCGGGGAAGCGCTTGGTGATGCCGTGGAGCTCGACGGCGTACGACGACGGGCCCGAGGTTCCCCCCGGGCCCGCCGTCGTGGTGATCTCGGTCAAGTGACGGTCAGCTGATCAGGGTGTGGTCGGGACCTTGATCGTCCCGTCGATGATCTGCTTCTTGAGGTCGTCGAGCTGGCCCTTGATGTCGTCGACGAAGCCGCCGCTCGTCGCGTAGTCGATGCCGCCGTCCTTCAGGCTGTAGACGGTGTTGCCGGCCTTGAAGTCGTCCTTCACGAACTTGTCGATCGTGTCGTACACGGCGACGCTGACCTTCTTCAGCATCGAGGTGAGGATGAAGTCGCGCACGGTCGGATCGGCGGACTCGTGCTGGTCGCCGTCGACGCCGATCGCCCACTTCTTGGCCGACGCCGTGGATGCCGCCTTCGCCGCCTCGAAGAGGCCGGTACCGGAGCCGCCGGCCGCGTGGTACACGACGTCGGCGCCCGAGGCGTACATCGCCGCCCCGATCTCCTTGCCCTTGGCCGGGTCGTTGAAGCCCGAGAAGTCCGGCGGCTGGGTGATGTACTTCACGTCGATCTTGATGTCGGGCTTGATCTTCTTCGCGCCCGCCACGTAGCCGGCCTCGAACTTCTTGATGAGATCGGTGTCGACGCCACCGATGAAGCCGATGTGGTTCGACGTCGACTTGAGGGCGGCGGCCGCACCGACGAGGTACGAGCCCTGCTCCTCCGTGAACGTCAGCGACGCGACGTTCGGCAGGTCGACGACGGCGTCGATGATGGCGAACTTGAGGTTCGGGAACTCACCGGCGACCTTCTTGAGCGCGTCGGTCGACGCGAACCCGACGGCGAAGTTCAGCTGGTAGCCGCTCTGGGCGACGAGGCGCAGCAGCTCCTCGCGGTTCTCGCCACCCGCCGCCGGGCTGAGGTCCTTGGCGTCGATGCCGAGGTCGCTCTTCGCCTTGTCGAGGCCCTCCGCCGCCGAGTCGTTGAAGCTCTTGTCGCCACGCCCGCCGATGTCGTAGACGAGACCGATCTTCTTGCCCTTTCCGGCGGCGTCGGTCCCGCCGCTCTTCGCGGTCGTCTCGGTGGACGAGCCGCCGGCCTTGGTGTCGCTGTCGTCGTCGTCACCGCACGCTGCGGCCAGTAGCGAGAGGATGACGAGCAGAACGACCAGCCATGAACGTGCAACGCGACGCACGGGCGCCTCCTGAGAGCGGGAGTGGGACACCCCGACGGTAGGAGCGGGGTGCTCGGACAGGTAGGGACCTTCGGCCCCGTCTGGGTCCCTTCTGGTCCGCGCGAGCATGGCACGGTGATCGACGATCCGTGGACGATCGCCGGCGAGGCCGCGTCGGTGCTGCGGTCACGCACCGGCGTCGACGCGCACGACGTCGCCGTCGTGTTGGGCTCCGGGTGGGGGCCGGCGGTGGCCGAGCTGGGGTCGCGCGACGTCGACGTGGCGATGGCCGACGTGCCGGGGTTCCCGGCGCCGACGGTGGTGGGGCACGCGCCGACGATCTCGTCGGTCGCCGTCGGGCCGTCGAGGGTGCTCGTGCTGCAGGGTCGGTCCCACCTCTACGAGGGCCACTCCCCGGCCGTCGTCGTGCACGGCGTGCGCACCGCGGTGCTCGCCGGTTGCAGGGTGGTCGTGCTGACGAACGCCGCTGGCTCGCTGCGGGCGGACGTCGGTGCGGGGCAGCCCGTCCTCGTCGCCGACCACCTGAACCTCACCGGCCGGTCGCCGCTGACGGGACCGCCGCCGCCGGCCGAGCTCGGGCCGCGCTTCGTCGACCTCACCGACCTCTATGCGGCGCGGCTGCGGGCGGTCGCCCGGTCGGTCGAGCCCTCGCTCCCCGAGGGGGTGTACGCGGGGCTTCCGGGGCCGCACTACGAGACGCCGGCCGAGATCCGCATGCTGCAGGCGCTCGGCGCCGACCTCGTCGGCATGTCGACGGTGCTCGAGGCGATCGCCGCCCGACATCTCGGTGCCGAGGTCATGTGCGTGTCGCTGGTGACGAACCTCGCCGCCGGGCTCTCCGCCGTCGGTCTCGACCACAAGGAGGTCGTCGCAGCGGGGGCGTCGGCGGCGGCGTCGCTCGGCGCGCTGCTGCGGGCGTTCGTCGAGCGGCTGTAGCCCTCAGTAGTAGGGGCATCGCGTGCGGTGCCGCGGAACCGCCTTGTAGCGCCGCTGCTGGCCCCGGTTCCAGAGGACGAAGTCGAGCAGGGCGGGGCGCGTGCCGAGCTGCGCGGCGAGGCGCTCGCACGCGGTGACACCGCAGGCGCGGATCTCGACCTCCTCCGCCGACCCGTGTGGCAACAGCTCCTCCGCGTCGATGCGCGTCGCGAGGCTCTCGTCGTACCGCAGCACGCCCTCGACGCGCAGCACGTGGGGGACGAGGTTGTCGGCGAAGATCGTCAGCCGGTCGAGGTCGTCGAACGCCACGCCGACCGTGTTGGCGAGCGCCGCGGGCGTCAGCTGGGCGCGCTTGTAGAACGCGACGTGCTCGTCGTGGTGCACGGCGACGTCGCCGTACAGCGGCATGTCGGTGAGCAGCTCGGCCAGGCGCGCCGCCGAACCGCCCGACGCGTCGATCAGTCGTTCGTACGCGCCGTCGTAGCGGTCGAGGACGAGGCGGCCGAGGTCGTGCAGCGCGATCGCGAAGAGCGCCATGAGGTCGCCCGCCGGACCGTCGACGTCCTGCCCGAACGTGCGGGCGACGATGTCGACGTCGAGGGCGACGAGGTCGCTCGGCGACCACACGCCGTCTCGCTCCCACGCGTCGCGCAGGTTGGCGCCCATCGTCACCGCACCCGACATCCCGTCGCGCTTGCGCACGACCGGGAACCACCCAGAGCCGAAGTTGACCGCGTTCATGACGAACGCGAACGCGATGTCGGTGTCGACGTCGCCGAGCGACGTGAACTGCGCGTCGTCGACCCGGGCGGGCAGGCCGTCGGCGCCGAGCGTGCGCGCCAGCGCGTCCAGCGCGGCGTCGTCGATGCGGACGTGGCGGGCCTGGTCGGCGACACGGGCGCACGACGTCCGGACGCGGTCGGGCAGGTCCACGTCGGTATGGTGCCCGGCGATGCCCGTGACGATCGTCGACCACCCCCTCGTCGCCGACCGCATCACGCAGCTGCGCGACGAGCGGACGACGCCCGCCGACTTCCGGCGCCTCGCCAACGAGGTGGCGACATTCCTCGCCTACGAGGCGCTGCGTGACGTGCCGACCGACGACGTCGCCGTGCGCACGCCGCTCGCCGTCGACGCGCCCGGGCGGCGGCTGCGGCACCCTTTGCCGTTCCTGGTGCCGGTGCTGCGGGCCGGCCTCGGGTTGCTCGACGGCGTCCTGGCGGCGATGCCAGGCGCCGAAGTCGGGCTCGCCGGTCTGCGCCGTGACGAGACGACGTTCCAGCCCGACTGGTACTGCTCGGTGATCCCCGTCGACCTCGCCGGCCGGGGCGCGTTCGTCCTCGACCCGATGCTCGCCACCGGCGGGTCCCTCGCCGCGGTCTGCGACGTGCTCTCGCAGCGGGGCGCGGCGTCGATCACCGCGCTGTGCCTGCTCGCCTCGCCCGAGGGCATCCGCCGCATCGGTGAACAGTCACCCGGCACCCACGTCGTCACCGCCGCGGTCGACGACCGCCTCGACGACCGCATGTTCATCGTGCCGGGGCTCGGCGACGCCGGCGACCGGCTGTTCGGCGTTCGCTGACACCGGCGTCAGGGTCCAGCCCCACGATCTTTCCGCGGAATCCGCCCTCTGAGGGCGGATTCCGGGCAAAAGGTCGGCGGTGGGGCCGCGGCGAACTTCAGCCGCCGTGCGCCGTCGACGCTCCCTCGCCGTCGGCGCGGCGATCGCGGTCCTCGCGGTCGTCGCGCCGGCGGCCAACGCCGAGTTCCCGTGGCCGTCGTCGGGCGGCGGCGACGACGTCTACGACTACAGCCGGCTCCACATCACGAACGGCGCGTGCACGCCGCTCGCCGCCGGCGAGAAGACGCCGCCGGGCACGGACCTGCCGCCCGGGTTCGACTGCCGCAACGACACGAAGCTGACCGACTACGCAGCGCAGCCGGGTGACGACGACTACGACCCCGTCGTTGCGAACAATCCCCAGGAGCTGTTCGGCGTCAAGGGCGCGGGCACGAACCGCGCGTGGGAGATCACGACCGGCCGGCCCGACACCGTCATCGCGGTCATGGACAGCGGCATCGAGTGGAACACACCCGAGCTCGTGAACAAGGTGCACCTCAACACCGGCGAGCTCCCGGTGCCGAACCAGTCGCGCCGCTCGCCGAACTGGAAGGACTACGACGCCAACCACGACGGCGTCGTCAACGTGAAGGACTACGCGGGCGACGCGCGCCTGCATCCCGAGAACGGCAAGTACCTGACGGCGCAGGACCTCATCCGCGCGTTCTCCGACGCCCACGACGACGACAGGAACGGCTACACCGACGACATCGCCGGCTGGGACTTCTACCAGCGCGACAACGACCCGAGCGACGACGTCACGTACGGGCACGGGACGGGCGAGGCGAAGGACTCGTCCGCCGAGATCGGCACGACGATCACGCAGTGCCCGAACTGCACGTTCGAGCCGCTGCGGGTCGGCGACTCGTTCATCGCCGACATCAACCACTGGGCCGAAGGTGTCTTCTACGCGGTCGACAACGGTGTGAGCGTCGTGCAGGAGGCGCTCGGCACGATCGACCACACGGCGTTCGGTCAGGCCGCTGCCGACTACGCGTACGCGCACGGCGTGCTCGTCGTCGCGTCGGAGGCGGACGAGTCGGCCGGGCACCACAACTACCCCGCCGCGCTGAACCACACGATGGTCGTGAACTCGGTGACGCACTTCGCCGAGGAAGGGGGCGTGGCCCTTCAGGCGCCCAAGACGTACCTGGCGTTCAACGGGTGCACGAACTTCGGCGGGTACACGTGGGTGTCGATCTCGTCGAACTCGTGCTCGTCGGACGCGACCGGGCAGGCGTCAGGCATCGCCGGGCTGCTGTACTCCGCGGCGCGCAACGCCGGCGTCACGCTGACGGCCGAAGAGGCCAAGCAGCTGTTCCGGCTCGCCGCCGACGACATCGACTTCTCGACGCCGAAGCCGCCGGCCGGCCCGCCGAACAACTTCGCGACGACGCTCCCGGCGTCGACGCGGTTCGTCACGACCGCGGGGTGGGACCAGATCAGCGGGTGGGGCCGCCTGTCGGCGAACCGGGTCGTGCGCCTCGTGCACGACGGGAAGATCCCGCCGCAGGCGGACATCACGTCGCCGCGCTGGTGGCAGCCGCTGCCGGCGAGCGGGACCGTCGACGTCGTCGGGCGCGTCGCCGCGCCGCGGGCGTCGTCGGGCACGTACACCTACAGCGTCGAGGTTGCGCCCGGCGTGCAGCCGCCGCGCTGGCCACTGTCCGAGACGTGGACGCAGGTCGCGTTCGGTCGCGGCACGCAGCCCCGCGAGGGCGCGCTGGCGCGGCTCGACCTGGCGAAGGTGCGCGCGCTCGTCGACGCCGCGCCACCGGCCTACACGCCGCTCGACGACCCGACGTCGCGGGACCTGCCCGAGAAGGACGCGTTTCGCGTGCGCGTCGTCGTCCACGCCGACGGCAGCGACGCGCCGGAGAAGACGGCGATCGAGCAGCGCCAGTACTTCGTCCACGATGACCCGCAGCTACTCGCCGGCTTCCCGCGCGCGCTCGACGCCGACGGCGCCGGCTCGCCCGCGTTCGCCGATCTCGACGGCGACGGCCGCGCCGAGCTCGTCCTCGCCGACGGCAACGGGCTCGTCCACGCGTGGCGCGCCGACGGCTCCGAGCTGCCGGGCTGGCCGGTCCACACGTCGGCTCTGCCGCTGCCCAAGCAGTTCCGGGCCGCGGTGTACGCGCCCGTGCTCCTCGGTGCGCCGCTCGTCGCCGACCTCGACGGGGACGGGAGACCCGAGGTCAGCGTCGCCGACGTCGAGGGCTGGCTGCACGTGTGGGAGAGCGACGGCAGCGTCCGCAGCGGCTTCCCGGTGCGCGGGAACCCCGCGTACTCCGAGGTGCCCGGCTGCCAGACGGGCATCGGCCCGATGTGCGACGAGTTCTCACCGCACCCCGTGCGCGACCACGTCAACACCGTCGACAAGGCGTTCACCTCGGCGCCGGTCGCGGCGCGCCTCGAGAAGAGCGCGGGATACGCGATCGTCGCCGGGTCGAATGACGGCCACGTCTACGCGTTCCGGGCCGACGGGACGCCGGTGCCCGGTTGGCCGGTGCTCCTGCGTGACCCGGCCAAGGTGGCGTCGATCGACCCGGTCAGCCACCGCATCACGTTCAAGCCCGACGCCAAGCCGTTCTACGGTCGGCAGGTCATCGCCTCGCCGGCGGTCGCCGACGTCGACGGCGACGGGCTCGACGAGGTCGCCGCCAACGTCGACGAGGAGTACGACGAGGATCCGAACTGGTCGCTGCGTGACCCGTCCCTCACCTTGGCCGGGCAGGTCGCCTCGCCGGGCAACACCCGCATCTACCTGCTGCGCCCGAACGGGACGTACGCGAAGGGCTGGCCGGTGAAGATCGGCATGCTCGAGACCGAGCTGCTGCCCGACGTCGGCTCCGGCTCCGACGGGCCGCCCACGTTCGCCGACGTCGACGGCGACGGCAAGCTCGAGATCGCGACCGCGTCGATCGCCTCGCCGCCATACCTGCTGAAGCTCGACGGGTCGAGCTACTACGGCAACGGCCCGGACGGGAAGTACCTGACGATGGCCTCGCTGCCGGCCGAGTTCAAGAACCCGACGGCGACGGACGGGCCGTCGGTCGCGTCGCTCGGCGGTGGGGTGTTCGGCCGCGTCGGCGGGCCGCTCTCGACCGGACTGTCGTGGGCGATGGGGTCGACGGGCCTGCGCCGCCTGCTCGACGTCGTCCTGCCCGAGCAACAGCTCGCCGCCGAGGACCACGTCGGTGTGTGGGACGCGCGCACGGGGACGTACGCGCCCGGCTTCCCCGCGCAGATGAACGACCTCCAGTTCTTCAACACACCGGCGATCGTCGATGTCGACGGCGACGGCGCCGCCGAGGTGCTGCAGTCGTCGGCGATGTACGACCTGCGCGCGTACTCGCTCGGCGGCCTGGCGCCGGCGACGTGGCCGAAGTTCACGGCGGGGTGGTCGGTGTCGACACCGGCCGCCGGCGACCTCGACGGCGACGGCCGGCTGGACGTCGCGCTGGCCACGCGCGAGGGCAACCTCTTCGTCTGGCGGACGGCGTCGTCGGCGTGCGGCGCGGGCACGACCGAGTGGCCGAAGTACGGCCACGACCTGCGCAACACGTCGACCTACGGAACGGACGCGACGCCGCCGGCCGCGGTGTCGGGCGTACGGGTCGTGAACGGCGTGCTGTCGTGGTCGGCCGCGGGCGACGACGGCGTGTGCGGCAGGGCGTCGGCGTACGTCGTGTCGATCCCGGGACTGCCGGCGCTGACGCTGCCGGCGACGTCGACGCGCCTCACGGTGCCGCTCGGCGTGTCGTCGGTGGGCATCGCCGTGCAGGCCGTCGACGACGCCGGCAACCGCAGCGTGGCCACGGCCGTGTAACTGTGGCGGCGTGCGTCGCGCCGCCGTCCCGCTGCTCGCCGCCGCGCTCCTGGCAGCGTGCGCCAGCGGGGGCCACGACCGCCGCACCGCCGCACCTGTAGACGGTTCGACACCTCCCAGGGGTCCGAACCTCTACACGTCGACGACGACCGCCGCGCCGCCGCCGGCAACGACGCCGCCGGCCACCACCGCAGCGGCCCCGTCGACGACGCCACCTGTAGAGGTTTCGACACCTCCGAGGGGGCCAACCCTCTACAGGTCCAGGACGACGTCGGCGTCGTCGGTGCCGCCGCCGACCACGGCGACGACCCCGCCGCCGCCCGCCGGTCCGCCCGCGCCCGTCGTGCTCGCCGCCGGCGACATCGCGTCCTGCAGCTCGACCGGCGACGACGCCACCGCGCGCCTGCTCGACCACCTCGACGGTCAGATCGTGACGCTGGGCGACCACGCGTACGAGCGCGGCACCGCCAGCGAGTTCGCGAACTGCTACGGCCCGACCTGGGGTCGCCACCGCGGCCGCACGCACCCGACCCGCGGCAACCACGACACGTACACGAACGGTGGCGCGCCCTACACCGCGTACTTCGGCGGCGTCGCCCGCTGGTACAGCTGGGACCTCGCCGGATGGCACCTGGTCGCGCTCGACAGCAACGCGCCGGCGGACGCAGCGCAGCTGCAGTGGCTGCGCGACGACCTCGCCGCGCACGCGTCGGCGACATGCACGCTGGCGTACTGGCACCACCCCCGCTGGTCGTCCGGTACGCACGGGTCCGACGCGGACGTCGCCGCGCTGTGGGACGCGCTCGCTGCCGCGCACGCCGACGTCGTCCTCTCCGGCCACGATCACGACTACGAGCGGTTCGCCCCGATCGACGGCATCCGCAGCTTCGTCGTCGGCACCGGCGGGCGCAGCCACTACCGGTTCGCGAAGGCGCCGCTCGCCCAGACCGACGTGCGCGACGACACGTCGTTCGGCGTCCTCGAGCTGCGCCTGCACGAGTCGGGCTACGACTGGCGATTCATCGCCGCGACCGGCGCGTTCGCTGACAGCGGTTCGGGGGTGTGCCGGTAGGCTCGAACACGTGACGTACGTCTACGCCTTCGACCACAAGCACCGGAAGCCTCCCATGTCGCTCAAGGACCTCCTCGGCGGCAAGGGGGCGAACCTCGCAGAGATGACGTCGGTGCTCGGTCTGCCGGTACCCGCGGGCTTCACGATCAGCACCGACGCATGTCGTGACTACATGGCCGGGGGCTGGCCGAAGGGGCTCGACGACGAGGTCACCAAGCACGTCAAGAACCTCGAGAAGGCGATGGGCAAGAAGATCGGCGACCCGGCCGACCCGCTCCTCGTCAGCGTGCGTTCCGGTGCGAAGTTCTCGATGCCGGGGATGATGGACACCGTCCTCAACCTCGGCCTCAACGACGAGTCCGTCGAGGGGCTCGCCAAGCAGACGAGCGACGATCGCTTCGCGTACGACTCCTACCGCCGCTTCATCCAGATGTACGGGCGCATCGTGCTCGGCATCGACGGTGAGGAGTTCGACCACCGTTTCGAGTCGGCGAAGGAGCTCGCCGGTGTCGACAGCGACGCCGAGGTGCCGGCCGAGCTGCTGGCGATGGTCGTGAAGAGCTTCAAGACGATCGTCGAGCGCCACACGGGCAAGCCCTTCCCGCAGGACCCCCGTGACCAGCTCAACGGCGCCATCGAGGCCGTCTTCCGCAGCTGGAACGGCCCCCGCGCCGTCGCCTACCGCGTGCGCGAACGCATCAGCCACGACCTCGGCACCGCGGTCAATGTCCAGGCGATGGTGTTCGGCAACCGCGACGACAACAGCGGGACCGGCGTCGGCTTCACGCGCGACCCGGCGACGGGTGAGAACAAGGCCTACGGCGACTTCCTCGTCAACGCGCAGGGCGAGGACGTGGTGGCCGGCATCCGCAACACCGAGACGCTCGACGACCTCGCGGTGCAGTTCCCGAAGATCCACAAAGAGCTCGTCGGCATCTTCGACAAGCTCGAGGCGCACTACCGCGACATGTGCGACACCGAGTTCACGATCGACCAGGGCAAGCTCTGGATGCTCCAGACCCGCGTCGGCAAGCGCACCGGCGTCGCCGCGCTGCGCATGGCCGTCGAGATGACCAAGGGTCGGAAGTGGAAGATCACGCGTGAAGAGGCGGTCCAGCGCATCACCGCCGAGCACCTCGACCAGGTCCTGCACCCGCAGTTCGACACGAAGGACGTGACGGTCATCGCCAAGGGCCTCGGCGCGTCACCGGGCGCCGCCGTCGGGCGCGTCTACTTCTCGGCGGACGACGCCGAGACCGCCGCCAACCGCGGCGAGCGCGTCATCCTCGTGCGCAGCGAGACGTCGCCCGAGGACGTCCACGGCATGATCGTCGCTCAGGGCATCCTCACCTCGCGCGGCGGCCTCGTCAGCCACGCCGCCGTCGTCGCCCGCGGGTGGGGCACGCCGGCCGTCGTCGGCGCCGAGTCGGTGAAGATCCGCGACAAGCGCTTCGTCGCCGGCGACTACGTGGTCCACGAGGGCGACTACATC
>DASSOZ010000182.1:0-29839 GCA_035700105.1 Acidimicrobiales bacterium | reverse complement strand
TGATGGCCCGCCGCAGCCGGATCGGGTCGAGCGGCTTGACGAGCCACCCGTCGGCCTCGGACCGGCGGGCGAGGAACACGTCGGGGCGCCGGTCGAGCAGCATCAGGATCGGGATGTGGGGCAGCCGGCCGGCGCCCTCCTCCAGCCGGAGGTCGAGCCCGGTGGCCATCCCGCCCATGTTGCCGATCTGAAGGTCGAGGACGACGAGATCGGGGATCCGCTCCTCGACGGCCGGCAGGACGGCGGTGCCGGCGGTGACGTGGCGCACGGTGACGTCGGGCCCCGACAGCACGACCTCGACGTCGTCGCGGACCCACGCGGCGTCGCTGGCGATCAGCACGTCGGGCACGCGGCGAGGCTATCGGCCGTCGCCGCCCGGGTACCATCTGCTCCGCCCCGATCCAGGAGGAGAGGTGCTCGAAATCCAGGTCGAGGACGCGGACGGGTACACCGTCTGCCGTCCGGTGGGCGAGCTCGACGCCTATACCGTCTCCAGCTTCCGTGACGCGCTCGGGCGGCTCTCGTCGTCACCCAAGCTCCTCATCGACATGTCGGAGGTGCCGTTCGTCGACTCGGCCGGCCTCGGCGCGCTCATCGGCGGCATCCGTCGCACGCGCGAGGCCGGCGGCGAGGTCGCGGTGTGCTGCAACCGGCCGACGCTCGTCCGGCTGCTCCACACGACCGGTTTCGACCGCATCGTCACGGTCGCCGAGACGATCGAGGACGCGGCCGCGGCGCTCAATCAGCCGGCGGCGAACAGGTAACGACCCCCTCCAGCGACGGCTCCACCGACGCCTCCAGCGACGCCTCCAGCGACGCCTCCACCGACTTTTTCGCGACATCTGCCCTCTGGGGGCGGGTTGGCGCGAAAAGATCGGGCGGGATCAGGCGAAGAGGTAACGCCCCAGCTCCGTCAGGCCGTCGAGGTCGTGGACGTCCGACGGTAGGAACGGGATCTCGGCCACCGGCGCGGGCGCGACCCGGCGCTCCAGGCCGGCGAGGTGCTCGCGCTCTCGGGAGGCGACGGCGCGGAACTCGGCGAGGTTGCGGTAGAGCGCGCCCAGCGGCGTACCCGCCAGTGACTCGGCGCGCGCCAGGTCGCCCGCGGGGTCGAGCGTGCCGGCACCGTCGAACATGGGGTGCAGGCGGTTCACGACGAGCGCGTCCACGGGGATGTCGGACTCGCCGAGCTTCTCGGCGAAGAACAGCGCCTCCTCGATCGCGTCGCGCCGCGGCGACGCGACCAGCACGAATGCGGTGCCTTCGTCGGACAGCAGCTCGAGCACCCGCTGCGCCCGGTCGCGGAAGCCCTGCTCCATGCCCTCGAAGTTGGTGAAGAACTGGACCGCGTCCTGGATGACCTCGGTGCCGACGACCTTCGACACCGTCCGCAGGAACGCCTGGGTGGCGACGTTGACCGCCTTCAGGTACGCCTTCGTCGGCATCATCAGCCACCGGAAGATGCGGTTGTCGAGGAACCGTGTCAGCCGCCGTGGCGCGTCGAGGAAGTCGAGCGCGTTCCTCGTCGGCGGCGTGTCGACGACGATGAGGTCGAACTCGGACTCGGCGTGGAGCTCGTACAGCTTCTCCATCGCCATGTACTCCTGGGTGCCCGACAGCGCGCCGGAGATGTTGCGGTAGAAGCGGTTGTCGAGGATGCGCTCGGCCTGCGCGGCGTCGCCGGCGTGCCTGGTCACGAGCGCGTCGAACGTCGACTTCGTGTCGAGCATCAGCGCCGACAGCTCGCCGCTCCACGGACCGTCGATGCGCCCCGGCGTGTTCGACAGCGACGCCAGACCGAGCGCGTTCGCCAGCCGCTTCGCCGGGTCGATCGTGACGACGCACGCCCTGCGACCGGCGCGCGCGCCCTCGATGGCGATGGCGGCAGCCGTCGTCGTCTTGCCGACGCCGCCGCTCCCCGCGCACACGACGATGTGCCGCTCGCGTGCGAGCACCCTGAGATCGTTCATGCTCGTTCGGAGGCTGCGCCCCCGGGCCCCATCGCCGGCCGGCTCGCTGGCGCTCGCTCGTCCGGCGTGCACTCGCTTCGCTCGTTCACAGCGCGTCGACGCCCTTCGTCAGCGCGTCGGCGAGGAAGTCGAGCTCGGTCGGGCCCAGGTCGCCGGTGAACACGAACGGCAGGTGCAGCTGCGGCAGCGGCAGGTCGGCGCGCAGCCGCTCGACCTGCTCCTGCTGGAGCGCCTGCCGGTGCAGCCGGAAGTCGGCGGCGGCGCGCAGCGCATCGGCCTCGCCCGGCGGCAACGAGGACCCGGCGTCACTTGCCAGCGACGACGGGTCGACGTCGAGGCCGTCGAGCACCGGGTACAACCCGTTGACGACGACCGGGCCGAGGTTGACGCCGACCCGGTCCTCGAGCGCGAACGCCGTCTCGACCACCTCGTTCACCGGCGTCTCCTCCGGCAGCGTGACGAGCACGACCTGGCACCGCGACGCATCGGTGAGCAGCTCGAGCACGTCCTCGGCCTGCGAGCGGATGGGTCCGACCCGTACCGCGTCGAGCAGGCCCCGCGCGCTCATCAGGAACGTGACCGCGTGCCCGGCGGCGGGTGCGTCGATGATCAGCAGCTCGGCGGCGTTCGACCGCTCCAGCTGCTTGACCTTGCCGAGCACGAGGATGTCGCGGATGCCGGGCGCGGCCGTGGCGACGACGTCGATCGCCCCGCTGTTCGCCAGCCGCTTCGAGATGCGTTTCAGGCCGCGGTCGTGGAGGTATTCGATCAGCGCCTCGTCGGGCGTCAGTGTCCGGGCCCGCACGCCGCCCTCGCCCGGACCGGCGGGCACGAGGTCGATCTCCTCGTAGTCGAGCGCGGGCGCGCCGAACGCCGCCGACAGACCGCTCTTGCCCTCGATCTCGACGATGAGCGTCGACAACCCGGCCCGTGACGCCATCCGCGCCATCGCGGCCGTGACGGTGGTTTTGCCGACACCGCCCTTCCCGGCCACGATGACGACGCGCGACTGCGTGCAGAACCGCGCAGGATCCAAGCATCCCCCTCGGAGACGTCCAATCCGGACACTAGCCACCCTCGTACTTGCCCTGATCGCATCGGTGGCGACCGGATCCCCGGCGTCGGCGGCCACCGCGGCGCAGTCCGGCGACCCCGCGCGGCGGGTGTCCGTCGTCGAGGTGTCGGGCCGCATCGATCCTGTCCTCGCCGACTTCGTGCGCCACGCGGTGGACGACGCCGCCGCCGAACAGGTCGAGCTGCTGGTGCTCCAGGTCAACTCGCCGGGCGCGCTCGTCAGCGACGACGCGCTGCGTTCGCTGGCGCGCGACGTCGAGGCGTCGAAGGTGCCGGTCGCGGTGTGGGTCGGGCCCAGCGGCGCCAGGGCGTACGGCGGGGCGTACGTCCTCGTGCGCGCGGCCGGCGTCCTCGGGATGGCGCAGGGGAGTCGCATCGGCGACCGCGGCGGCCGGCTCGGCGCGACCGAGGCGAAGTCCCGTGACGTCGTCGACGTGGTCGCGCCGACGCTCGGCGACTTCATCGTCGGCCTCGACGGGCGCAAGGTCGGCACGACGACGCTCGAGACCGCGAAGGTGGTCCGGACCGCTGACGGCCCGCGCCAGCAGGTCAACGCCGTGGTCAGCTTCTCGAAGCCCGGCCTGACCGCCCGGCTCCTGCACACCGTGTCGAGCCCCGCGGTGGGGTACCTGCTGCTCGTCATCGGGTTGCTGCTGCTGGTGTTCGAGTTCTTCACCGCCGGGGTCGGCGTCGCCGGCGTCGTCGGCGCGGGTGCGCTCGTGCTGTCGGCATACGGCCTGACCGTGCTGCCGACCCGTCCGCTCGGGCTGCTGCTCGTCGCACTCGGTGTGTTCGGCTTCGCCGTGGACGTCCAGACCGGCGTGCCTCGCGCCTGGACGGTCATCGGCGGCGTGTCGCTCGCGGTCGGCGGGTGGTTCTTCTACGGCGGCGGGCTCTTCCCGGGGATCCTGCCGTGGGTCGTGGTGACGGTCGGGACGCCGCTGTTCATGATCGGGGGCATGGCCGGGATGGTGCGGTCTCGGTTCTCGACGCCGACGATCGGGCGGGCATCGATGATCGGCGAGCAGGGCGTCGCGGTCGGGGCCGTCAACCCCGAGGGCACCGTCCGGGTCCGCGGCGGCCTCTGGCGGGCCCGCACGAATCGGGCGACGCCGATCGCGGGCGGCGACACCGTTCGGGTCGCCGCCATCGACGGGTTGCTGCTCGAAGTCGAGCCGATCTCCTCGAACTCCGCGAACTCGACAACTTGACCCCTTGTCGGCGCCCGAGGTCCGCCTCTAGCGTTTGGTGCAGAAAGGGGGGACGTCGAGTGGCCCAGCCGATCGACCAGGACTGGCAGCACCGTGCCGCGTGTCGCGGTCCGCACTCGGCGGTCTTCTTCCCGCCCTCGCACTTCGAGCGCAAGGACGAGCGGGAAGAGCGCGAGACGGCGGCCAAGGCGATCTGCGCCACGTGCACCGTGAAGGCGCCGTGCCTCGAATACGCGCTCCGGATCCGGGAGCCCCACGGCATCTGGGGTGGCCTCAACGAGCAGGAGCGCAAGCAGGTCCTCTCTCGCCGCGCGGGGTGACATCCGTCCCACGTTGAGGGTGCGAGACAGGGGTACCGTGGTGCTCGCGATGGCGAGCACCGGTTCGCACCACGACCACCTGGTGTGGAAGCGCGCGACGGTCGAGCGTCGCACGGCGCTGTACGGCGTCGCCGGTGAGCCGGGCGGGATCCCCGTCGTCTTCCTCCATGGGTGGGGGCTCGGCCAGCACGCCTACAAGCGGGCCCTCAAGCGCCTCGTGAAGCTCGGGTGCCGGGTCTGGGCGCCGGCGCTCCCCGGCTTCGGCGGGACGGCCGAGCTCCCCGCCCGGCAGTTCTCGATGGCCGGCTACGCCGAGTGGGTCGACGGCTTCATGACCGCCGTCAAGATCGACGAGCCGGTCTTCCTGGTCGGGCACAGCTTCGGCGGCGGCGTCGCCATCCAGACGGCGCACGACTACCCCGACAGGGTCCGCAGCCTCGTCCTGGTCAACTCGATCGGTGGATCGGCCTGGCGCGCCGACGGATCGCTCGTGAAGTCGATGGCCGAACGCCCGCTGTGGGACTGGGGCATCCACTTCCCGGCCGACATCCTGCCGCTGCGCCAGATCCGCAACGTCCTGCCGGTGATCCTCGAGGACGCTGTTCCCAACCTCGTCCGCAACCCCCGGGCGATGTGGCGGGTCGCCGGCCTCGCCCGCCGCGCCAACCTCGTGCGCGAGCTCGAGGACCTCAAGGACCGCCGCATGCCGGTCACCGTGCTGTGGGGCGGCAAGGACGAGATCGTGCCGAAGGCGAGCTTCGACGCCCTGTGCGTCGCACTCGGGCAGGAGGGCGAGGTCCTCGAGGGCAACCACTCGTGGCTGCTCGCCGACCCCGACGCGTTCGGCGAGGTCATGACGAACGTCGTCGCCGTCGCCGATGCCGCCCGGTCGTTCGAGTCAGTCGAGGCGATCGACGGGCGGAAGGCGCGGGCCGCCGATGCGCACGTCGCCGCGGCGGCGGGTGACGCCGGTGGTGTCGAGGACGGCGAGGAGGGGCAGGGCGTACTTGCGCGTCGTGCCGAGCGCCTCGCGGACGGCTGACGCCGTCACCCCCTCGGGCGTCTGACGCAGCAGCCGCGCCACGACCCGGGCGGCGTCGTCGATCGCCGCGGGAGCGAACCAGATGCCGTCGCGCTCGACGACGAGGCCCCGGCGGACGAGCTCACGCAGCTCGCCCCGGTCGACACCGGCGGCGACCGGGTCGGGGGGCGCGAACGGCGACGCCTCGAGCTCGGCGAGGAACGGGTGGCCGGCGAGCGCCTCGGCGGCGGCGTCGCGGCGACGGGCGCGGCCGGCATCGACGGCGACGTCGTCGAGCGTCGCCAGCACCGCCCGCTGACGGTCGTCGAGGGCGGCGACGTCGAGGCCCAGCGCGCCGGCGCCGTCGACCATCGTGCGGACGTCGTCGACGGTGGACGCCAGTGACTCGGGTGAGGTGACCCACCGGCCGACGGTCGGATGCCGGCGCTCGCCGGTGATCGCCTCGAGCTCGGCGGCGTCGACCCACCCCCGTTCGGCGACGACCCGGTCGACGTCACGCGACGGGCGGGCCCTGGCCGCCGACAGGACCGGCGCGACGTCGAGGACCTCGCCGCCACCGACGGTCTCGCCGCGACCGTGCTCGCGCAGCACGTAGCGATCGCCCGGCAGCAGCGGCAGCGCGACCGGTAGGTGCAAGCGGACGAACGCTTCGTCGCCGGGCGCGACGGACGAGATGTCGCCGAGCAGGCGAACGGCGACCGGGTACTCGCCCGCGCCGAGGTAGGCGGCGTACGCGCCCCGGCGCGTCACGTCGTGGTCGAGCGACGCCAGCACGCGCAGCGACGCGTCGACCGTGCGCGTCGGCCGCCACCGCCGCGCCTCGACGAGCGCGTCGCCGCGGCGGACGTCCCCGTGGGCGACGCCGGTCAGGTTCACGGCGACGCGGCTCCCCGGGGCCACGACGTCGTGTGTCCGCTGGAGCGACTGCAGCGCCCGCACCCGGACCGCGTGGTCGCCCGGGACGATCGTCAGCTCGTGCCCGACGTGCAGCGCGCCGCCGGCCAGCGTGCCGGTCACGACGGTTCCCGAGCCGCGCGCGGCGAACGCACGGTCGACCCACAGGCGCGGCCGTGCACGATCGACCGCCGCCGGCGTCGACGCGACGAGCCGGTCGAGCGCGGCCCGCAGGTCGTCGATCCCGCGACCCGCGTCGAGGGCGTCGACGTCGACGACGTCCGCGTCCGCGAGGAACGTCCCCGCCAGGTGCTCCGCGAGCTCGAGGTGGGCGAGCTCGTGCCACTCGTCGTCGACGAGGCCGACCTTGGTCAGCGCGACGACGCCGTGGCGGACGCCGAGCAGCTCGAGGATGCGGAGGTGCTCCTCCGACTGGGGCTTCCATCCTTCGGTCGCGGCGACGACGAAGAGGCAGGCGTCGACGGCGCCGACACCGGCGAGCATGTTCTTGATGAACCGGACGTGTCCGGGGACGTCGACGAACGCGACCTCCTCACCCGACGGGAGCGCGCACCACGCGAACCCGAGGTCGATGGTGAGCCCGCGCGCCTTCTCCTCGGCGAACCGGTCGGGATCGGTGCCCGTCAGCGCGAGGACGAGCGTCGACTTGCCGTGGTCGACGTGGCCCGCGGTGGCGACTACCCGCACGACGTGGGCGGCGAGGCCGCTCGCGACGTGGGCGCGAGGGAAGCGCCAGCGACGAGCGCCAGCCGAGCGGCAAGGAGCGGAGCGACGCAGAGCGAGGCCATCAACGCAGCGACTTGGCGACGTGGGTGTCGTCCGCGGGGTCGACCGTGCGCAGATCGCAGACCGTGCGTCCGTCGTGCACGCGCGCGATCACCGGCGGATCGGCGCGGCGGAGCGCGACGGCGACGTCGCCGTCGACGGCCAGTCCCGCCGACGGGATCGTCAACCCCGGCAACGACCCGCCGCCGGGCACGGACTCGCAGTCGACGACGGCGACCGCGCCGCCGGCGACGGAGACTGCCCGCGCCCGCAGGTCCTCGACGGGGACCGTCGCCATCCGCCACAGCGGCACCGTCGAACCGGCGGTGCGGTCGAGGTAGGACAGGGCGACGTCCTGCAGGGCGCCGAGCACGAGCCTGCCCGGACGCAACGCCCGCGCCAGCGGGTGGCGGGCGCACCGGCGGACGAGCTCGGCGCGCCCGGCGATGACCCCGGCCTGCGGACCGCCGAGGAGCTTGTCCCCGCTGAACGTGACGAGCGCGGCGCCGGCGGCGAGCGTCTGCACCGCGGCGGGTTCGTCCCGGAGCCACGCCGGCGGGCCACCGGCGAGCCACGGCGTCGACGCGTCGAGCAGTCCCGACCCGAGGTCGACGACGACCGGCGGCGCGTCGCGCAACTGCGTGAGCGAACCAACCGGCACGTCCTCGGTGAAGCCGACGATGCGGTAGTTCGACTGGTGGACCTTCAGGACGAGCGCGGTGGTCGGGTGCTCGACGAGCGCCGTCGCGTAGTCGGCGATGCGCGTGCGGTTCGTCGTGCCGACCTCGACGAGCTTCGCCCCGCTCTGGCGGAGCACGTCGGGGACGCGGAACGCGCCGCCGATCTCGACCAGTTCCCCCCTCGAGACGACGACCGGTCGCCGCGCCGCCAGCGCGGCGCACACGAGCAACACCGCGGCGGCGCCGTTGTTGACGACGAGCGCGTCCTCCGCGCCGCACAACCGGGCCAGCAACGATGCCGCGTGTGCCGACCGGTCGCCGCGCCGGCCGGTCGCCAGGTCCAGCTCGAGGTTCGTGTACGACGCCGGCTGCTCGGTGACCCCGAGCGGTGCCCGTCCGAGGTTCGTGTGCAACAGCACCCCCGTCGCGTTCACCACCGGCCGGAGCAGCGCGCGGCGCACGGCCTCGGCTCGCCCGCGGGCCGAGGCGGGGTCCCCGGCGGCGATGGCCGCCCGTGCCGCGTCGACGAGCAGCGGGGGCGGGAGGTCGACGTCGGCCAGCGAACGCGCCAGGCGATCGACCGACGGCGGTCTCATGCCGCGCGACATTACGAGCGTGCCGGTCCACGTCGTCGCCCGCGTCGAGGACCTCCGCGACTGGCGGGGCCGCGTCGTGCGCGCCGGCGACCGGGAGCTCGCCGTGTTCCGGCAGGGCGACGACGTCTACGCGCTCGACAACGTGTGCATCCACAACGGCGGCCCGCTGGGGGAGGCCGACGTCGAGGACGGCTGCGCCGTGTGCCCGTGGCACGGGTGGCGCTACCGGCTCGTCGACGGCCGCAGCCCGCTCAACCCCGACGTCGGCGTGCGCACGTACCGGGCGTGGATCGACGAGCGGGGTGACGTGCTCGTCGACGTCCCCACCTGAGAGACTGGAACGACCGTGCTGCGGACGACCATCAAGGCCATCGCGGTCTTCGTGTTGAGCGCGCTCGTCGTCCCGGCGGCGGTCGGCGCGACCGTGCTCGGCGTGTTCCTCTTCATGCCGCTGCCGGCGACGCTGCCGGAGAAGAAGGCGCTCAACGAGTCCCGGCCGAGCACGATCCTCGACATCAACGGCCAGCCCATCGGCCAGTTCCGGAAGTTCGACACGAACATCCCGTTCACCAAGGACGACGTCCCCGACGTGCTCAAGCACGCGGTGATCTCCGCCGAGGACAAGAACTTCTACAGGCACGGCGGCGTCGACATCCGCGGCACCGTGCGCGCGTTCTGGCGCGACTACCAGAACAAGGAGGTCGTGCAGGGCGGGTCGACGATCACGCAGCAGTACGTGAAGAAGGCGTACGTCGGTGAGGAGCGGACGCTCAGCCGCAAGGTGCGCGAGGCGGTCCTCGCCAGCCAGCTCGACCGTCAGTTCGAGAAGGACGACATCCTCTACAACTACCTGTCGATCCTGTTCCTCGGGAACGGCGCCTACGGCGTGCAGGCGGCGAGCAACCTCTACTTCCGCAAGAACGTCAAGGACCTCAACCCGTCGGAGGCGGCGATGCTCGCCGGGCTGATCCCGGCACCGTCGCGCTACGAACCGCTCGGCAACCCGAACCTCGCCGAGGAGAAGCGGCGGATCGTGCTCACGAAGATGCACGAGCAGGGCTACCTGAACGACGCCGACTTCCAGACGTACTACTCGCAGGGTCTCTGGTACGCGGCGAGCGGCCCGCCGCCCGGGCCGGCGACGCTCGTCTACGCGCCGCAGAAGGCCGAGAACCAGTTCCCGTACTTCGTCGACTACGTCGAGAAGTACCTCTACGACCGCTACGGCGACCGGCTCTACACCGGCGGGCTGAAGATCCAGACGACGCTCGACCCCGACCTCCAGCGCGCCGCCGAGGCGTCCGTGGCCAAGCAGCTGAACGGGACGAAGCCACCGCTCGAGATGTCGCTCGTCGCGGTCGAGCCGCCGACCGGGTACGTCAAGGCGCTCGTCGGCGGTCGCGACTTCGCCCAGTCACAGGTGAACCTCGCGCTCGGGGGGTGTCCGGTCCAGCGCGCCGACGTCCCGATCGAGGTGCGGGCGGACTGCTGGGACCACCCGGAGGACACGGTCGGCGGCGGCGGCACCGGCCGCCAGCCGGGGTCGTCGTTCAAGCCGTTCACGCTGGCGACGGCGCTGACGCAGGGCATGTCGCCGGAGAAGGTGTACTCGGCGCCCCGCACGTACCTCCCCAAGGCGTGCAAGGGCCGGGTGTCGGCGTCGTGCAAGCCGATCGGCAACAGCGAGGGCGAGGGCGGCGGATCGGAGACGCTGCGCCAGGCGACGGCACTGTCGGTCAACACCGTGTACGCGCAGGTCATCGAGGACGTCGGCGTCAAGAACGTCGCCGAGATGGCGAAGAAGCTCGGCATCACGTCTGCGTGGTTCAGCCCCCGGGTGCACGGCATCAGCTACACGCTCGGCGTGATCGACGTGTCGCCGCTCGACATGGCGTCGGCGTACGGCGTGTTCGCCAACAGTGGCAAGCGGGTGCCGCCGACGCCGGTGTTGAAGGTCGTCGACGCGCAGAACCACGTGCTCGAGGACCACACGAAGCCGCAGGGCGAACAGGTCATCGACGCCAACGTCGCCAACAACGTGACCGACCTGCTGCGCGGTGTCATCGACCACGGAACCGCGACCCGGGCGAACATCGGCCGTCCCGCCGCCGGCAAGACGGGTACCGGCCAGAACTACACGAACGCGTGGTTCGTGGGGTACACGCCGACGCTGTCGACGTCGGTGTGGATGGGCTACTCGGACAACCAGAAGACGCCGCTGCTGCGCATCAAGGGCGTCAGCCGCGTCTTCGGGGGGACGCTCCCCGCGCAGACGTGGCACGACTTCATGCTCGACGCGTTGAAGGACGTGCCGGTCACCGACTTCGACGAGCCGGCGCCGATCAAGCCGGTGCAGGACCAGCTCAAGCGCCAGGCCCGCCAGGGCATCGACCCCGGTCCCCGGCGCAACCCGGTCGGCACCCCGACCGACTGCGGCGGCCCGTGCGAGCAGCGCTCGTCCCAGCCGATCCGCATCGTCCCGCCGACGACGGTCGCACCCGCGCCGCCGGGCCAGCAACCGACGCCCTGAACGAACTCGGCGTAGATCTGTACCTCTGCGGTACAGATCTACGCCGAGTTCGGTGAGCGGGCGGGCCTCTCAGCCGCCGCGGTTGCCGGCGGCGCCGCCGATCTGGCCGTTCGGGCAGCGCAGGATGCGCTCGCACGTCCGGTTGATCGGGACGGCCCACGTCACGTCGCCCGGGAAGAAGCCGAGCGGGCCGTAGTCGGCGGACGTCACGCCGACGACCGCGCCGTTCGAGTCGATGAGCGGCCCGCCCCGGAACGCCTGCCCCACGGGCGCGGTGTGCTGTATGCCCTCGGCGAAGACGTCGGCGACCTGGCCCTGCACGATCGACGCGCCCGACCCGCCGAGGCCGGACACCGCGAACACCCGCTCGCCGAGCTTCACCGCGCCGCGGTCGGCGTTGACCTTCACCTTCGGGAGGTTCGGCCGGTCGACGATGAGCAGCGCGAGGTCGCGCTCGGGCTGCCACGTCCAGACCGTCGCCTTGAGGTCGTCGCCGCCCTTGCGGACGAACACCCCCGGGCCCGGTGAGCGCGTCGCCGCCCGCACCGCCGCGTACGAGGTGACGAGGAAGCTCTGGTCGCCGTCCGACGCGACCACGAACGCGGTGCCGGCCGACGCCTGTCCGGCCTCGTCCTGCGTGTGCACGAACCACACCGAGTCCTTCACGCCGTCGATCAGCCGGTTCAGCGTCTCCTCGGAGGCGGCCAGCTGCTTGAGCGGCCCCATCGCCTCCTGGATCTCCTTCTTGGCGTTGTCGGTCTCGGCGTCGATGATGTCCTTCGACTTGTCGAGCACCTGCTTCGTCTGGCCGGCGAGCGCGGTGACCTTCTTCTCGTTCTGGTCGAGCTTGTACTGGTAGTACGTGTAGAGCACCGCACCGCTGAACGCCGCGCCGAGCGCGGTGAACAGGATCAGCGCCGACAGCCCGAGCACCGACCGGGGGATGATGCGGTCGCGCACCCGTCCCCTCGGCCGGACGAGCGGCTGGGCCTGCGTGCGGTCCTCGGCCGTCGTCGCCATCGCGCCGGTAACCGTACAGGGGGCCGACCGCCCACCACAGCGCACCCGAACCCGTACGCTCGTCGGCGTGTTCGGTGTGCTGCTCCTCGTGTTCCTCGTGGTGCCGTTCGTCGAGCTCTACGTGATCATCCAGGTCGCGCACGTCATCGGCGCGCTCGACACGATCGCGCTTCTGATCATCGTCTCGGCGGTCGGGGCGTGGCTGGTCAAGCGCGAGGGACTCGGTGTCTGGCGGCGCGCCCAGCGCCAGATCGGGCGCGGCGGCGTGCCCGGCAACGAGCTCGTCGACGGCGTGCTCGTCCTGTTCGCCGGCGCGCTGCTGCTCACGCCGGGGTTCGTCAGCGACGTCCTCGGCATCCTGCTCCTGCTCCCGCCGGTGCGGTTCGCGCTGCGCGGCTACGCCCGGCGCCGGCTCGTCCGCCGGGTGGACGTCCACGGCTTCGACGGCTTCGACGGCTTCGACGACCCCGGCGGGCGCGGCCGGCCGGGCCGGCCGTACGACTACGACGCGTGAGCGTCCCGATCCTGGACGCAGCCACGGTGCTGGCGGTTCGCGACGGCGACGCCGGCGTCGAGGTGCTCATGCTGCGCCGCAACCTGGAGTCGGGGTTCGTGCCGGGCGCGTACCTCTTCCCCGGTGGCGCCGTCGACGCCGCGGACGCGGACGGTGGGCACGACCCGTTTCGCGTCGCCGCCATCCGCGAGTGCTTCGAGGAGGCCGGCCTGCTGCTCGCCCGCGACGCCAGCGGCGCGCATCCCGACACGACCGACGCTCGGTTCGCCGCGCATCGCGCCGCGGTCGCGGCGGGACGCGAGTCCATCCAACGCGTGTGCGCGTCCGAAGGCCTGACGCTGGCGGTGGACGAGCTGCACCCGCTGAGCCGCTGGGTCACGCCCGAGGGCGCACCCCGCCGCTATGACACGCGGTTCTTCGTCGTCCTCGCGCCGTCCGAGCAGACGCCGATGCACGACGACCGCGAGGCCATCGATCACCTGTGGATCCGCCCGGCCGACGCGCTCGTGCGCAACGCCCGCGGCGACTACGAGCTGATCCTGCCGACGCTGATGAGCCTCCGGACGCTCGCCGAGCACGATGCCGCCACCGACGTCATCGCGTCCCTGCTACAAGCGGACGTTCACCCACACCTCGGCTGAGCGCGCGGCGGCGGCGAGCTGCGCGTTGCGCAGGCCGTTGGGCGGCGCCGCGAACGCCGATCCGGGGAACGACGACGCGCACGCGTCGGCGGCTCGAGGCCACGGGACGGCCCTCGAGGTGACCGACCACACGCCGGACGCCGACACGCACGCCACCGGGCGCTTCGTGCCGCAGCTGTTGTCCAGACGCCAGTGCGTGTCGCCGCCCTGGTACGCGCAGCCGTGCGCGCCTGTTGCCGGCTCGTTCGTCGCCCAGCTCCACACCAGCGCCGCCAGCCGCGGGTCCTCGGGCGTGAGCTGGTCGAAGCCGATGATGTTCACTCCACAACGCACCATGAGTGCCGTCGCGGCCGGCGAGATCGTCGACGTGCCGCCCAACGACGACGTCACCGGGTTGCTGCCGGCGGCGGCGGCGACCCACGTGCTGTCCTCGAAGTAGCGCCGAAAGACGTTGCCACCTGCCTTCGACCGTGCGTCGAGATCGCGGCTGCACTGCGGGGACGAGTACGTCGTCGGGTCGCCGCTCTCGTCCCAGTGTGGTCCTCGCTGGTGCACGAGCGCGCCCCACCCGGTCCCGCCGGCGACGGACGTGGAGCAGTCGCCGACGATCACGAGCCGCGCGCCGGTCGCCTCGATCGCCGTGGTCGACTGCGTCCAGTCCATCGCCTCGCAGGGCGCCGCCGTCGGCGTGCGCAGCGCGAACCTGCCGAGCGCCGACTCGACGAGCGACCCCGCGACCTCGTGTGCCTGGGCCGAGTCGCCGAGCTGGTTCTCGAGGTAGAGGAGCACGAACTCCGACGGGTGCGCCGTCATCCACCCCGCCACCTCCGCGAGGCCGTCCTGCAGCGGCCGGTCGACGCTGCACCCGACGTGGACGGGGCCCTGCGTGTTCCCGTGGCAGAGCGTCGGCCAGTAGCCGCCCGTCCCGGGCGTGCCGTATGGGCTCGGCACCCAGTGGACGTCGAGCTCGATCGCCCGGATGTCCATGTCGAGCTGGTCCGTGATCGAGTACGGCTGGTTGGGGTCCTGGTTCGTCAGCGTCGGGTCGTACGCCGACGAGTTGAAGGTGTTGTGGGTGTGGGGGAGCAGCGCCTCGGTCAGCGGTGCAGCGTCGTCCAGCGTCGCCTGCAGCGCGAGCGCCCGGTGCACCCACGACCTCTGGTACGCATCGACGCGCGAGGACGACACCGGGCGGCCGTCGATCGGACCGCACTGCTCGTCGTCGGGCGCGACGCGACGGCACTCCGCGGCCGCGCCCCGTTGCAGCGCGGTGACGGACCGGTCGACGATCGGCGGCAGGTCGTCCGCCGCGAGCGCGGCGGGAACGGCGGCGGCGACCGCACACACGAGCGCGGCGGCAACAACGACACGACGACCCCGCATGCCGGGAGGTTCGGCGTCGCCCGTACGATCCCTGCGACATGGGACGGACCGCACCCGCCGCGCCGATCGCCGTCGGCGAGCCCGTGCGCCTCAGCACGCGCGTCGTCCGCCTCACCGCGCCGAACCCCGGGATGATGACCGGCCCGGGCACGAACACCTACCTCGTCGGCGCCGCCGACCTCGCCGTCATCGACCCCGGTCCCGACGACGACGCCCACCTCGACGCCGTCGTCGCCGCCGGCGACGGGCGCGTCCGGGCCATCCTCGTCACCCACACCCACCCCGACCACTGGCCGGCGGCGACGCGCCTCGCCGAGCGGACCGGTGCCGAGACGTTCGCGTTCGACGCGCGCGACGGCTTCGAGCCGGACCGCCGGCTCGCCGACGGCGACCGCGTCAGGTTCGCGGCGGACGACGGCGTCACGACGACGCTCGAGGCCGTCCACACGCCCGGCCACGCGTCGAACCACCTCTGCTACCTCCTCGTCGAGGAAGGCGCGCTCTTCAGTGGCGACCACGTGATGCAGGGCTCCACGGTCGTCATCTCGCCGCCCGACGGCGACATGGCCGTCTACCTCGACTCCCTCGCACGGGTCCGCGGCATGGCGCTGCGAGCGATCGCACCCGGGCACGGCACCCTGATCGACGACCCGATCGCCGCGATCGACGAGTACATCTCCCACCGGCGCGACCGCGAGGTGCAGGTCGAGCGTGCGTTACTCGACGGTGACCGCACGATCGACGCCGTCGTCGCCCGGCTGTACGCCGACGTGAAGGAGGAGCTCCGTCCCGTGGCCGCGCGCACCGTTCACGCGCACCTCCTGAAGCTGCGCGCCGACGGCCGCGTCGCCGGCGCGCAGGTCGACGGCGAGTGGGCGCCGGCGCGGTAGGTCAGCTCCGGCGGCGCGTCGAATCGAACCCCCACGAATGACGGAACGGTCCGGCAACACCTACGACCTGCCGGCGGCGGCCGCGATGCTCGGACTTCCCGTCGAGAGCATCGAGGCGCTCGTCCAGGCCGGCTACCTCCATCCCACGACGCGCGCCCGTACAGAGGGTGGTCCGTCCTTTGCGCTCGGTGATCTCAAGGCGTTCCTCGCCCGCAACAGCGGCGACGCGCCCACCGATCCGTTCGAGGACGACCTCGCCATCGACCCGCAGTCGCTGCTCGACGCGCTCGACGGTCACAGCGACGAGATGGCGCGGCGGGCGTACGACATCTTCACGACGGTCTTCCCCGAGGCGTCGACGTGGACGATCACCGAGCAGGCCCGGTTCATCGAACAGGCGCGCAAGCGGTTCGAGGCGATCCTGGCGGTCACCGGCCAGGGCGAGGAGGTCGACGACGCGCTCGTCGGCGACCTCCAGGACGTCGGCGCCAGCGCGGCGTGGTCGGGCTCGCCGCTGCCGCAGCTGCTCGTCGTGCTGCGCATCTCGCGCGACCTCGTCGTGCAGACCGCGATCGAGCTGGCCGAGGAGCGGGGCCGGCACTGGGGTCTCTCGCTGTCGCTGCTGCTCACGCGCGTCCTGCCGGCGATGGACCGGCTCACCGACGCCATCGCCCAGGGCTACTGGGCCGCGGTCGTCGGCCGTGAGGAGGAGAACCGGGCGCGCTACGAGAACGTCGTCGAGCACTCGTCCGACGGCATCTACGAGATCGACCTCGACGGCTTCGTCCAGTACGCCAACCCGTCGCTCGCGGTGATCCTCGGCATGGACCTCGACGTCCTCTCGGGTGGCCGCATCACCGACGCGTTCGTCCCCGCCGACGGCACCGACGTCCTCGATGTGCTGACGTCGGAGGACGCGTCCGACGGCGGCCGCGTCGAGCTCAGCGTCGTCCGCCAGGACGGTGTCCACCGGCTGCTCGAGATCCGCACGCTGCTGCGCCGCGAGGAGGGGACGGTCGTCGGCTACGCCGGCATCGTCAGCGACATCACCGCGCCGCACGAGCTCGAGCGGGCGAAGAACGAGTTCCTCGCGCTGATCACCCACGACCTGCGCAACCCGCTCACGACGATCCTCGGGCTCGGCGTGACGCTCGAGACGTACGCGTCGGAGCTGCCCGGCGACCGGCTGCAGCGCATGGGTTCGTCGATCCGCCGCCAGTCCGAGCGCATCTCGAGGCTCGCCGACGACCTGTACGACGTGAGCCAGCTCGAGTCGCGCTCGCTCGTGCTGAGCGTCCGGCCGTGCGACCTGTTGTCGACGGTCGACGTCGCGCTGGCGTCGGTCGACCACGACGCCGGCGAGGTCGAGGTGCGCGTGCCGGAGAAGCTCGAGGTGCTCGCCGACCGGCGCCGTCTCGAGCAGGTCGTCGCCAACCTGGTCGAGAACGGCCTCGTGCACGGCGTGCCGCCGGTCGTCGTCGAGGCCGGACTGGTCATCGAGGCCGGGACCGAGATGGCCGAGATCACCGTGACCGACCACGGCGCCGGTGTCGCCGACGCGCTCGTCCCGACGCTGTTCTCGTCGGTCCGCACCATCGTGCGCCGCGACCGCGACCGCTCCCGGGGGACCGGCCTGGGCCTCTCCCTCGTGCGTGGGCTCGTCGAGGCGATGGGCGGCCGCGTGACGTACGAGCGCGTGCCGGCAGCAGCCGGGGGCGGCGCCCGCTTCCGCCTGACGGTCCCCCGCCCGCGCCGCCGCTGAGCGGACCACCCACTTGACCCACCCCCATTTCCGTTGCAAGAAACGAAAGTGGGGGGCCGGGGCCCCACGTTCGTTTCATGAAACGGAAATGGGGGTTGTCGGGGTTCAGCGCAACGCGCCGTTGGCGGCGGCGAGCATGCGGACGGTGCAGCCCGCCATCTCGAGTGGCGGTAGCACCTCGGTGACGACGCGCTCGGCCAGCGCACGGAACACGACCGCGGCCGGACCCTCGCCCAGGGCCGCCGGCGCGCCGGTGTCGCCGCCCTCGGCGACCGACGGCTCGATCGGGATCTGCGCGAGCAGCGGGACGCGGATGTCGTCGGCGAGCGCCTGGCCGCCACCGGATCCGAACAGTGCGTACGAGTCGCCGTCGTCGCACGTGAACGACGACATGTTCTCGATCACGCCGGCCACGCGCAGGTAGCCGCGCTTGGCCATGTCGGCGGCGCGGACCGCGACCTTCTGCGCGGCCACGGACGGCGTCGTCACGATCACCATCTCCGCGCGGGGGAGGAGCCGGGCGAGGCCCATCTGGATGTCGCCGGTGCCGGGCGGCATGTCGACGAGGAGGTAGTCCATGTCGCCCCATCGCACGTCGGTGAGGAACTGCTCGAGCGCCTTCGTCAGGATCAGACCGCGCCACATGAGCGCCTGCGACTCGTCGTCGACGAGGCTCCCCATCGACACGACCTTGAGCAGCCCGCCCTCGTCGCCGACCTTCTGCTCGATCGGGTGGATCTTCCCGTCGGCGCCCCCGAGCCGGCCGCCCAGGCCGAGCATGCGCGGCACGGAGAAGCCCCAGATGTCGGCGTCGAGCACACCGACCGTGAGCCCACGCGCCGCCAGCGCGACGGCGAGGTTCACCGTCACCGACGACTTGCCGACGCCGCCCTTGCCCGACGCGATCGCCAGGACACGCGTCGTCCCGGGGACCTCGGTGTCGGGCGCCCGCTCCGCCGCCTTCTTGCGCGCCCGCGCCATCAGCGCCGACCGCTCGTCCTTCGTCATCTCACCCATCACGACGCGCACGTCGGTCACACCGGGCACGGCGCGCACCTTCGACTCCGTCTCCGTCCGGAGCTGCGTGCGCATCGGGCAGCCGGCGATCGTGAGCGCGAGGTGGACCGTCGCCACGCCGTCGGCGTCGATGTCGACGCCGCGCACCATGCCGAGGTCGACGACGTTGTCGTGGAGCTCGGGATCCCAGACGTGACGCAGCGCTTCCAGGACCTCGGCGGTCTCCGAGCGCTCGGTGGCGGTCACGGCGACATTTTACCGGTCCCCGCCGGAGTAATATCGAACAAGTGGACCGCCTGTCGATCCTGAAGGCGCTCGGTGACAACACCCGCTACGCGATCTACCTCGAGGTCGTGCGGGCACCCTCGCCGCGGTCCACCGGGGAGGTCGCCGAGACGCTCGGCCTGCACCCCAACACCGTCCGCCCGCACCTCGAGCGCATGCGCGAGGTCGGCCTGCTCGACGTCGAGGTCGACTCCAAGGGCATGGTCGGCCGGCCGACGCACCGCTACTTCGTCGCCGCCGACGCGCCCTCGCTCGGGCTCGAGCCGCCGGCGTTCCCCGTCCTCGCCCGCATGCTCGTGTCGGTCGCCGGGGCGCTCGGCATCGGCGGCGACGACGTCGTCGGGGCCGGTCGCGAGCAGGGCCGGGCGATGGCACGCACCGTTCGCGCCGCGCGCCACGTGCGGGGGCGGGACGACGGCTGCGTCGCCGTGCTCGACCGGGCGCTCGAGTCGCTCGGATTCGACCCCGCGTCGGAGACCGACGCCGACGGCACGACGATCGCGTTCACGCACTGCCCGTTCCGCGAACTCGCCGAGTCGCACCCCGAGGTCGTGTGCCACCTGCACCGTGGCATCGTCGAGGGGGTACTGGAGAGCGGTGACGGCGACGACGCCGTGACCGTCGAGTCGTTCCACACGCTCGCCGACCGCGAGCCCTGCCAGGTTGTTCTCTCCCGGAGGTAGAATCCGTCATCATGATCACGCTGACCGACAAGGCCTCCACGAAGGTCAAGGAGCTGATCGAGGCCGAGGGCAACCCCGAGTTGTTCCTCCGTGTCGCTGTCCGCCCCGGCGGGTGCTCCGGCTTCAGTTACGAGATGTTCTTCGACACCGAGCGCGCCGAGGGCGACGTCGAGACCGAGTTCGCCGGCGTGAAGGTCGTCGTGGACCCGGCCAGTGGCCAGTGGCTCGAGGGCGCGTCGCTCGACTACAACGACGGCCTCCAGGGCGCCGGGTTCGCCATCAACAACCCGAACGCCACCCGCAGCTGCGGGTGCGGCCAGTCGTTCTCCTAGCCCCTCAGGCGGCGAGGCGCCCCAGGGCGTCACGGCACTCGAGGGCGTCGTAGGGCCCGTCGAGCCGCTCTCGCACGACGCCGTCGGCGCCCGAGAGGAACAGCACCGGCTCGAACGTCAGGTGGTACGCCTGCATCCCGGGCGCCAGCGCGTTCGGGTCGTTGAAGTCGACCTGCATCGACCGGTACACCTCGACGTGCACGAACCGGATGTGGTCCTTGAACGCGTCCGCCTCCTTCACGAGGACGTCGAGCACCGGCCCGCACACGCGCGACTGACACAGCGCCGGCGTCGAGAAGATCGCCGCCACCGGACGCTTCTCGCCCAGCGCGGCGTCGAGGCTGACGTCGTGGAACGGGCACTGCGGGTCGCGCGTGCAGATCGGGTCGACGCCGGCGTGGTCGGCGACCGTCGGTGTCTTCACCGGGATCATCGCCCCGCCCACGAGCGGCACCTTCGTCGAGTCGGCGGTGATGACGTTGAGCGGTGACGCACCGGTCTTGCCGCCGGCCTCGACGGCCATCACCCACTGCCCGGCGGTGTCGAACCGATACGACGTCTTGTAGTACGGGCGGTCGTCGATGCCCTCGTGGTGGAACGTCGCCGGCTGCCACGGGCCGAGGTTCTTGAAGTCACGCCCGAACGCGATGCGCACGCCGTCGGCCTGGCGCAGCGGCTCGGCGTCCTTCAGCACGCCGGCGGTCACCCGCTGGTCGCTGCCGGCGACGAGCTGGGCCGACGCCAGCAGCACCTCGAGCTGATCGGGCTCGGCGCCCGACGTCGTCGCCGTCGCCCCGCTGGAGGTCGTGTCGTCGTCGCCGCTGCTGCACGCGGCGGCGACGACGAGGGCCGCACCCGCGGCGAGGAAGCTGCGTCGGTCGAGATGGCCGGCCCGAACGGCCGAGAGCGGGAGGGAAGGCACGGACCTCGACCGTAGTGTGGTCGTGTGGGATTGCGGTTTCGCCTCGACGGTCGCGACGTCGAGCTCGACGACGAGGACGTCTCGCTGCTCGAGGCGGTGCGCGACCGGCTCGGCGTCACGGCGCCGAAGGACGGGTGCAGCCCGCAGGGCCAGTGCGGTTGCTGCACGGTGCTCGTCGACGGCCAGCCACGGGTCGCCTGCGTGACGCCGGCGCGCCGGGTGGCGGGTCGCGAGGTCACGACGGTCGACGGTCTGCCGGCCGACGAGCGCGACGCGTGGGCGGACGCGTTCTGCGCGACGGGCGCGTCGCAGTGCGGGTTCTGCACACCCGGCATCGTGATGCGGTTGTCGGCGGTCCGGGCCAAGGGTGGCGACACCGCCGCCGTGCAGCGGGCGTTGCTCGCCCACCTCTGCCGCTGCACCGGGTGGCGGACCGTCCTCGAGGCGTACGACGCGTTCGGTGCGTCGCATCCCGCGCGCGACCTCGCCGCCGCGACCCGGCGAGCCACGATCGAAGGGCGCACCCACCAGGAGGTCGGGTCGCACGTCGCGCTGGGGCGAGGCGGGTTCGCCGACGACACCGCGCCGCGCGCCGCGCTCGTCGCCGTACCGGGTGGCGTCGGCCCGACGCTGCGAGACGCGCGTGCCGCGGCGGCGAAGGTGCAGGGCCGGCGGACCACGATCGGCCTGACGCACCCGCTCGACGTCCCCCCGGGAGACTGGGACCTCACGCTCCGAACGACCTGGGTCGAGCCCGCGTACCTCGAGACCGACGCCTCGTGGTGCGCGCCCGGTGACGAGCCGGCCACCCCGCTCGCCAACGGCGGTGCGTTCGGCGCCAAGACGTCGACGGCAGTCGCCGACGACGCCCGCGCGCTCGCCGACGAGCACGGGTGCGCGGCGCGTGTCCTCTACTCGCGCGAGGACGCGGTGCGGCTCGGCGTGAAGCGCCCGCCGATCGCAGCGGGCGTCCGTTCCGACGGCACGGGCGTCGTGCGCGTCGTGCGCACGCCCGGGGTCGCTGACGCCATCGCGCGCGTCGCGCCGGGGCTCGTCGTCGAGGAGGTCGACGTCGCCGGGCCGCCGACGTCCGTTGCCGCGCGGGCCGCGGGGTGGGCGGAGGCAGCGGTGCTGCTCGCGTCGCTCGGCAAGGATCAGCCGGTCACCGTGACATCGCCCGAGGGTGCGACCGCCACGGCGTCGTACGACGGCGAGCGCATGCGCGTGTCGGTCAGCTGCGGCAAGGTGCTCGACGAGGTCGTCCTGCGGTCGTACTGCATCGGCGCCGCCCACATGGCGCTCGGGTGGGTGACGAGCGAGGCGATCCGGGTCGACGAGGACGGCGTGCCCCACGACCTGACGATCCGGTCGTTCGGCATCGTGAAGCCGACGGAGATGCCGCCGGTCGACGTCGACGTCGACTCGTCGGCGACCGGCGAACCCGTGAACGGCTCCGACGCGGTGTTCGCCGCGGTCGCCGCCGCGGTGTGGGTCCACGAGGGACGGCCGCAGGACTGGCCGACGAGACGCGGAGGTTCATGATGGCACCAGCGAAGGGTCCGTACTCACCGATCGTGCGCGCGGGCGACTGGCTCGTGACCGCCGGGCAGGTCGGCGTGGTCGGCGACGGCGGGCTCGTCGACGGCGGCATCCAGCCCCAGACCCGACAGGCGCTGCGCAACGTGGAGGCGCTGCTGCGCCAGGAGGGCGCGTCGCTCGCCGACGTCGTCAAGACGACGGTGTTCCTGCAGGACATCGACGACTGGCCGGCGATGAACGAGGCGTACGTCGAGGTGATGGGCGACTCCCGCCCGGCCCGCTCGGCGTTCGCCGTCGCCGCCCTGCCGATCGGCGCGCTCGTCGAAATAGAAGCGTGGGCGTACGTCGGGTAATGATCACGCCGTGGTAGGAGCGATCGCCCTCATCGTCGCCATGCTGATCTTCTTCCCGCTGGTGTTCCTCGGCGGGAACGCACTCGCCGGCATCCTCGGCTGGGCGCTCAAGGTCGAGGGCGAGGCGTCGCATCCGGGCAGCGAGCTGATCGACCTCAACCGCTGACCTCCACCCTTTTGCCAGCACCGGCGCACCCGTTTCGGTAGCGCTGCTGCTGGCAGAACGGCGTACAGGCGTCAGCGCACGACGGCGGGATAGACCTCGCGCAGCAGCAGCAGGTCGTCGATCAGGTCGGGTTGCCCCGGCCGGCCGAGCAGAAAGCCCTGGGCGATGTCGCAGCCGAGGACCTGCAGCTCGGCGAGCTGCGTCGTCGTCTCGACGCCCTCGGCGATGACGCCGAGGCCGAGCGCGTGGCCGAGGTTCACGACACCGGCGACGATGGCCCGGTCCTCGTTCGTGCGCCCGAGGCCCTGCACGAACGACTGGTCGACCTTCAGGAAGTCGACCGGGAACCGCTGCAGGTACGACAGCGACGAGTAGCCGGTCCCGAAGTCGTCGATGCCCAGACGGATGCCGAGGTCGTGCAGCGCGTTCAGCGCCGCGAGCGCCGCTTCCACGTCGGCCATGAGGACGCTCTCGGTGATCTCCAGGCAGAGCGACTCGGGCCGGGCGCCCGACTCGGCGAGCGCGTCGGCGATCACGGCCGGCAGGTCGGACTGGCCGAGCTGCCGGGCCGACAGGTTGACCCACACCGTCAGGGGGATGTCGCGGCCCGGGGCGTCCTGCCAGCGCGCCGCCTGCCGGCATGCCTCGCGGATCGCCCACGTCCCGATCGGCACGATCAGCCCGGTCTCCTCGGCGAGCGGCACGAACTCGGCGGGCGGCACGAGGCCGCGCTCGGGGTGCTCCCACCGGATGAGGGCCTCGACGCCGACGAGCTCGTTCGTCGCCAGGTCGACCTCGGGCTGGTACAGCAGTCGCAGCTCTTGGCGCTCGAGCGCTCGGTAGAGCGCGTTCTCCGTCTGCAGGCGCTCGATCGCACGGGCCCGCATGGCCTGGTCGAACACCTCGTGGCGCGCCTTGCCCAGCTCCTTGGCGCGGTACATCGCCGCGTCGGCGTCGCGCACCACGTACTCGGGTCGCATGCCCGGTGACGCCATGGCGATACCGATCGACGCGGTGACGAACACCTCGCGGTCGTCGAGCGCGAACGGCGCCGACAGCTCGTCGGCGATGCGCGACGCGATCGCCCGCGCGTCGCACTCGGACGAGACGTCCTCGCACAGGATCGTGAACTCGTCACCGCCGAAGCGCGCCGCGGTGTCCTCGGGTCGGAGGACGCGACGGAGACGACCGGCGACTTCGACGAGCAGCTGGTCGCCGCGGTCGTGGCCGAGGCTGTCGTTGACGACCTTGAACCGGTCGACGTCGAGGAACAGCACCGCGACCTGCGCCTGGCGCCGCTTGGCGCGCGTGAGCGCACTCGCCAGCCGGTCGAGGAACAGCGACCGGTTCGGGAGGCCGGTGAGCGGGTCGTGCAGCGCCTGGTGCGACAGCTGGTCCTCGGCCGCCTGCCGCTCGATGGCGACCTTGGCGAGGTGGGCGGCGAGGGCGAGCACCGGCGACGACGCCACGTCGCGCTCGTCGAGTCCCGCCGCCTTCACTTCGATCGTGCCGAGCACCGTGCGGTCGCTGTCGAGGATCGGGATCGCGACGACGTCGCCCGCCGTCACGTCGGCGTCGGGCTCGTGGCTGCCGGCGAGGACGACGCGCCCGGTGGTCCCCGGAAGGTGCACCTCGATGAGTCCCGTCAGCGCGTCGAGGGTCTCGTGCAGCGGGAGGCCCTCGGCGACCATGCCGAGGATCGACGTCTGCGCCCGCACGAGCGACTCGGCGTTGCGGCGCTCGCTCACGTCGCGCGTGTTCACCACGAAGCCGAGCACCTCGGGATCGTCGAGGAGGTTCGTGGCGATCGACTCGACGAACCGCGTCGACCCGTCGGGTGTGAGCAGGCGGTACTCGAACGGCGACGACACGCCGCCCGTCTGCTCGAGCGCCTCGAAGACCGCGCTCACGCGTTCGATGTCGTCGGGGTGCACGAGCTCGGTCGCGCTGCGCCCGACGACGGTGTCGTCGTCCATCCCGAGCAGTCGCTCGGCGGCGGGACTCGAGTACAGCAGCGTGCCGTCGCGTGCGACGACGGTGATGCTGTCCGACGCGTTCTGGACCAGCGCGCGCCAGCGGGCCTCGCGGTAGCGCAACGCGTCCTCGGCGACGCGCCGGGCGGTGACGTCGTGGGCGTTGACGATGATCCCGTTGACCGCGGGATCGGCGAGCCGGTCGGTCGCGGTGAGCTCGACCCAGCGCCACGAACCGTCGCGGTGACGGACGCGCACCTCGACCGGGTCGGCGGCGCCGCGAGACGACGCCGTCGCGTCGATCGCCTGTCGCAGCGCGACGCTGTCGTCCGGGTGCACCGCGTCGATCGCGTTGCCGCCGAACAGGTCGACCGGGCGGTGGCCGAGGAGGCGCTCGACCGACGGGCTGGCGTACCGGATGCGCCACGCGGCGTCGATGAGGATCACCATGTCGGTCGCGTTCGCGGCGAGCGCGCGGAACCGTGCCTCGCTCCGGCGCAGCTCCTCCTCGGCGAGCTTGCGGTCGGTGACGTCGTCGAGTGTGCCCGTCGTCCCGATCGGCTCACCGGCGGCGTCGCGAAGCAGCCGGACGGAGGCTTCGAGCCAGCGGACCTCACCGGCGCGTGTGAGCCCGCGTACCTCCTGGCGGACGTACTCGAGGCGCCCGGCGTACAGGTCGCGCACGAGCTGGCGCTGGTGTGGCCGGTCTTCGGGGTGGACGAAGTCGAGCCAGTGACGCCCGAGCACACCGTCGACCGACCATCCGGTCACGTGCTCCCAACGGGCGTTGAGGAAGCTCCACCGCCCCTCGGCGTCGGTCTGGAAGATGATCTCCCGAACGCTGTCGACCAGCGTGCGGTACCGCTCCTCGCTCGCCTGGAGCGCGGCGGCCGCCTCCCGCCGGTCGCGGATGTCGCGGCAGTTGACGACGAGGTCGGCGACGCTGCCGTCGCGCGCTCGTCGCACGCGCGCTGCGGCCTCGAACCACACGGCCTCACCGCTCGACGTGAGCAGGCGGAACTCGGTCTGGCCGGCAGGGTCCTCCTGGGTCGCGAGCGTCAGTCGCTCGACGACGAGGTCGTGGTCGTCGGGGTGCACGAACTGCAGCGCCGACCGCCCGGCGACGTCCGACGGTCGCCAGCCGAGGATCGTCTCCGACGACGGCGACGTGTAGAGGACGATGCCCGCCGGCGACAGCCGCACGACGATGCCGTCCGAGAGCTCGACGAGGTTGCGGTACTCCTGCGCCCGCCGGGCGAGCGACTGCTCGGCCTCGAGCTCAGCGGTGACGTCGTCGACGGCGATCACGAGGACGCCGTGCTCGAGCGGCGCGCCGCGCAGGTGCACCCACCGGGCCGCACCGTCGGGACGCACGATGCGCACTCGCGTGGAGAACGGACGGGCAGCGGCGCGGCTGCGGTCGATCGTGGCGTTCACGGCATGGCGGCTGTCCTCGTGGAAGACCGCGCGCCATCCGGCGCCCGACGCGTCGTGCGGCGCGAGGCCGAGGACGTCGAGCGCGACCGCGTTGGCGTAGGTACAGCCGTCGCGTGCCTCGATCAGGAGTCCCGTCGGGGCGTGTTCGGTCACCCGTTCCGCGTCGATCGACACGGGTTGCGCGCGCGCCGTGGTTTGCGACCCCGTCATCCCATCGAGAACTTCGGCATGCTGGCGCCCGGACTGAGCCACGATTTCGGCATCCTGAACGGGCGAGCTGTTGTCGACAATCGCCTGTTCGGGCTAGTCAGGAACGAATCGGGTCAGAAGCTCCATCGCGACTGGCCGAAGCGGTAGCCGACCGAGCGCACGGTCTGGATGAGACCGGCGTGCTCCTCGCCGAGCTTGGCCCGCAGCCGCCGGACGTGGACGTCGACCGTGCGCGCCCCGCCGTAGTACTCGTAGCCCCACACCCGTGACAGCAGCATCTCGCGCGTGAACACCTTGCCGGGGTGGGTGGCGAGGAACTTCAGCAGCTCGTACTCCATGTACGTGAGGTCGAGCGGCCGGCTGTCGATCGCCGCCTGGTACGTCTCGAGGTTGAGCAGCAGCGGGCCGTACTCGACGAGCTCGGGCGCCGCGCCGCGCCCTGTCCGCCAGAAGAGGTGCTTGATGCGGGCCTCGAGCTCGCGCGGGTGGAACGGCGAGAGGCAGAAGTCGTCGAAAAGGTCCTCGCGCATCTCGAGGTCGCCGAGCTGCGCGCCGGAGATGAGCAGCAGCAGCGGCTCGAGCGGGACGTCGCGCTTGCGCAGCGCGCGTGCGAGCGCGAACGCGCCTTCGGGGTCGGTGTCGGCGCACACGATCGCGCCCGCCCAGCCGTCGTCGGGCTCGACGCGCGCCGCCGCGTCCGGCGTCGCCGCGCTCTTCCACGCGTAGCCGCTGAGGTCGAGCGCCTGCGCCAGCGCCGGCGGCGGCGGGTCGGGGAACAGCAGCAGCGGTTCCATCACCATCACAGGACGGGCAGGTACCGCTGCAGCTCGAACGTCGACACGTGGCGCTTGTAGTCGGCCCACTCGGCCCGCTTGTTTCGCAGGAACCACTCGAAGACGTGCTCGCCGAGCGCCTCGGCGACGAGCTCGGACCGCTCCATCTCCGTGAGCGCGTCGGTCAGCGATCCGGGCAGCGTGGGCACGCCCTCGGCGAGGCGCTCCTCGTCGGTCATCTCGTAGAGGTTGGCGGTGAGCTCGTCGGGGAGCGCGTAGCCCTCCTCGACACCCTTCAGGCCGGCGGCGAGGATCACGGAGAACGCGAGGTACGGGTTGCACGCCGGATCGGGAGCGCGGAACTCGATGCGCGTCGACGACTCCTTGCCGCGCTTCGCGACCGGCACGCCGACGAGTGCCGAGCGGTTGTAGCGCGCCCACGCCACGTAGACCGGCGCCTCGAACCCCACGACGAGACGCTTGTAGGAGTTGACCCACTGGTTCGTGACCGCCGTGATCTCGCGGGCGTGGGTGAGGATGCCGGCGATGAACGACTTCGCGACCTTCGACAGCCGGTACTCGTCGCCGGGGTCGTGGAACGCGTTCGTGTCGCCCTCGAACAGCGAGAAGTGCGTGTGCATGCCCGACCCCTGGACGCCTTCGAGCGGCTTCGGCATGAACGTCGCGTAGACGCCGCGCTCGAGCGCGACCTCACGCACCACGAGCTTGAACGTCATCACGGTGTCGGCCATGGTCAGCGCGTCGGTGTAGCGAAGGTCGATCTCGTGCTGACTCGGCGCGTCCTCGTGGTGGCTGTAGCGCACGGGGATGCCCACCTGCTCGAGGTAGCCGACCGTCTTCTTGCGCAGGTCGCCGGCGACGTCGGCCGTCGTCAGGTCGAAGTAGCTGCCGTGGTCGAGGGGGACGGGCGCGCCGTTGCCGGTGGCGTCGCCGGACGCGAAGTAGAAGTACTCGATGTCCGGCCCGGCGTAGAACGAGTAGCCCTTCTCGCGGGCGCGATCGAGGTTGCGGCGCAGGACGTAGCGGGGATCGCCGGCGAACGGCTGGCCGTCCATCGACGTGATGTCGCAGAACATGCGGGCGACCGGCTCGGTGTCCCCCCGCCATGGGAGGATCTCGAAGGTGTTCGGGTCCGGCCGGGCGAGCACGTCCGACTCCTGCACGCGGGTGTACCCGTCGATGGCCGAGCCGTCGAAGCCCATGCCCTCCTCGAACGCCTGCTCGAGCTCCGACGGCGGGATCGCGATCGACTTGAGCTGGCCGAGGACGTCGGTGAACCACAGGTACACGAAGCGCACGCCACGCTCCTCGACACTGCGGAGCACGTAGTCCTGCTGGCGTTCCATCCACCTATCTTCGCAGCGCGTTACGCCCCGTCCACCTCGTTCACACAGCGTTCACACAAGAGCAACGGCCGAGAAATGCCCTGCTGGCAGCCTCGCCGCCAATGAGCTACAAGGCCGAATACATCTGGATCGACGGCACCGAGCCGACGCCGCTGCTCCGGTCCAAGACGAAGATCCTCCCCGACGGCGCCGACCTCCCGATCTGGGGGTTCGACGGTTCGAGCACGAACCAGGCCGAGGGCCACAAGTCCGACTGCGTGCTCCAGCCGGTGTTCTCCTGCCCGGACCCGATCCGCGGCGGTGAGCACAAGCTCGTCATGTGCGAGGTGTACAACGTCGACGGCAACCCGCACCCGTCGAACACGCGAGCGCTGCTGCGGCCCGTCGCCGAGCGGTTCGCCGGCCAGGAGCCGATCTTCGGCATCGAGCAGGAGTACACGTTCTTCAAGGGCACCCGCCCGCTCGGCTTCCCCGACAGCGGCGGCTACCCCGGGCCGCAGGGCCCGTACTACTGCGGTGTCGGCCAGGACGAGATCTACGGCCGCCCGCTCGTCGAGGAGCACCTCGACGCCTGCCTCCGTGCCGGACTCGCGATCTCCGGCATCAACGCCGAGGTCATGCCCGGTCAGTGGGAGTTCCAGGTCGGGCCGCTGTCGCCGCTCGAGGTGAGCGACCAGCTCTGGATCGCCCGCTGGCTCCTCAACCGCATCGGTGAGGACCACGACATCTCGGTGACGCTCGACCCGAAGCCCGTGCGGGGCGACTGGAACGGCGCCGGTGCCCACACGAACTTCTCGACGAACAAGATGCGCGAGGACTACGACGCGATCATCGCCGCCTGCGAGGCGCTCGGGAAGAACCTCGAGGAGCACGTCCACAACTACGGCTTCGGCATCGAGCACCGGCTCACCGGCCTGCACGAGACGGCCCCGTGGAACGAGTTCAGCTACGGCGTGTCCAACCGCGGCGCCTCGGTGCGGATCCCGTGGCAGGTCGAGGTCGACAAGAAGGGCTACATCGAGGACCGCCGGCCCAACGCCAACTGCGACCCCTACCTGGTCACCAAGGCCATCACGGCCACCGTGTGCGCGGCCCTGGAGAAGAAGAACCTGGCCTAACCCCGGGCGGCGTGGCGTCTAGGGGAGCGGTCTCACGAGACCGCTCCCCTAGCCAGCGCCGGCAGCAGGGACCGCCGCCTTGGTCGACCGCTTCCGGCGCGACGGCGGCTCGGCCGCGCCGCTCAGCTCACTGTCGGCGGGCAGGTCGTGCTGGCGGAGGAGCCCGTCGCTGTAGACGCATCCGCCCGCCTCGCAGTAGACGCGGTACTGGACCTTGCGGGCGTCGGGCGCAAGCCACACCGAGCCTGGCGAGGCGCCCATGCCCTTGTACACGCCGCCTTCGAAGCCGACGATCTCGCCGCCGTCCTCGCCGACGCCCACGAAGTCCATCGACAGCGTCTGCGAGCGGAT
>DASSOZ010000181.1:0-20912 GCA_035700105.1 Acidimicrobiales bacterium | reverse complement strand
CCCGCTCATGCCCGAACGCCTCTCGCACCTCGACCCGCTGGGCCGTGCCCGGATGGTCGACGTCACGCCGAAGGAGGCGACGCACCGGCGTGCCGTCGCCCGGTGCAAGGTGCTGATGGCGCCGGAGACGACGTCGCTCGTGGCGAGCGGCGCCATCTCCAAGGGCGACGTCTTCGCCGTCGCCCGGGTGGCGGGCATCCAGGCGGCCAAGCAGACCCCGCACCTCATCCCGCTGTGCCACCCGCTGCTCGTCGGTGCCGTGCTCATCAACTTCACGATCGAGGACGCCCACATCGAGGTCGAGGCGCAGGTCGACACCGTCGATCGCACCGGCGTCGAGATGGAGGCGATGACGGCGTGCACGGTCGCGGCGCTGACGATCTACGACATGTGCAAGTCCGTCGACAAGCACATGACGATCTCCGATGTGCAGCTGTGGGAGAAGACCGGTGGCCGGTCGGGGACCTTCCGGCGCGCTAGCTACAGCTAGCACTTTGGGTCTATCCTGCTAGCATCGAAGATGACAGGATCGGTCGTCCTCTAGTACACAGGTCGGCTGGTGCGCCGCCGGGGGATCCCCCTCCCCGGCACGAGCGCGGGTTACGGTCGCCGAGTCAGAGAAGGTAGGTCGAGGGAGCGTTGACCATCGTGGTGCTGCTGTTCCTCGCCGGAATCTGGGGCGTCGTCCTCTACGGCTGGTTCCGAGATCGGTTGGCCGACACCCGGCCCGCCGACTCGATCGGCAGCTTCCGCCACCAGCTCTCGGTGCTGGAGCGGACCGGTCCCACGACCGAGCTGACGCCCGTCCGTCGGCCGGCCGTCGCCCGTCCCGCGGTCGCCCGTCCGGTCGTGGCCGCTCGGCGCACATCGTCGTCATCGCCGGCGAAGCGGCGCCGCGACATCCTCTTCGGCCTGCTCGCGGTGATGGGCGGGTCGCTGGTGCTGAGCTTCGTCCCCGGCCTCGCCGTCCTTCGCCTGTTCCACTTCTTCGTCGACGCGTTGTGCGTGGCGTATCTCGGCCTGCTCATCCGCCAGCGCAACATCCGCGCCGAGCGCGAGATGAAGCTGCGGTTCCTGCCGACCGCGGCGTCCGGCGGCGGCTACGACTCGCCGCTCCTGCTGCGCCGCACCGGCAACTAGCGCCTCGCCGTCGATGGGCCGCGCCGACGAGCTCTCGGCGCTCGCGGCACCTGTCGTCGCGTCGCTGGCCGCGTCGCACGCGGCGCGTGAGGCCGCGCTGCCCGCGTGCCGCCGGTGCATCCGGGCGTGCGGGTTGTCCATCCGCGCCGTGCACCGGCTCGAGTTCGACACCGCCGCGGCGCTGGCCGACGAGGCCGAGGGCGCGCTGCGCGAGGCGCAGTCCGCCGTCGCCTCGTTCCCGGCGATCGCGTTCGCCGGCTTCCTGCACGACGCCGAGAAGGAGTACGCCGAGGCCCGCGTCACCGCCGCGCTCGTGACCGGCGGCGGGTTGCCGTCGGCGTCGTCGCTGTCGGTCCAGCCGGCGGCGTGGCTCAACGGCCTCGCCGAGGCGGCGTCCGAGCTGCGCCGCCACCTGCTCGACCGGCTGCGCGCCGGCGAGTACGACCGGGCCGAGTCCCTGCTCGACGTGATGGACGACGTCTACACGCTGCTCGTCACCGTCGACTTCCCCGACGCGATCACCGGCGGCCTCCGCCGCACCACCGACGCGTTCCGGGCCGTGCTCGAACGCACCCGCGGCGACCTGACGGTGACGGTCCTGCAGCGGCGCTTGCAGTCGTCGATCGAGCGGGCCTTCCCGCCCGGCGCCGGCTGATTTCGAGCGACGCCGGCGCCCTCCCCCTCCGACTTTTTCGCGGAATCCGCCCTCTCAGGTCCGCTTCCGCCGAAAAGATCGAGAGTGGGGTCCGCTATCCTGGCCCGCTGACCCCGGGGGTGTAGCTCAGCTGGTAGAGCACTACGTTCGCAACGTAGGGGTCGGCGGTTCGAGTCCGCTCACCTCCACAAATCGCCCGATCTCCCCCTCGTCGTCACCGAGCGGATACGGTCCCCCGCAGGGCGGGTACCGCAGGCGGCCGTGAGGGGGCACCCGTGAGTGAGACGACGATCGACGTCCTCGTGGTGGACGACGACCCGGCCATCCGGGACACGATCCGGGACGTGATCGACGTCGAGCCGGGGTGGCGGCTCGTCGGGGAGGCGACGGACGGACGCGAGGCGATCCACCTCGCCGAGGAGCTGCAGCCGCACGTGGTCGTCCTCGACCTGATGCTGCCGGTGATGTCCGGCATCGACGCGCTGCCACAGATCGTCCACGTCGCCCCCCACAGCACCGTCGTGATGCTCACCGCCTACCCGGGCGCGCGCGAGCTCATCGACGCCGCCGCCCTCGGCGCCGCGGCGACGATGGAGAAGACGGCGCTCACCCAGCTCCCGGCGATCATCCGGGACCTGCTCGGTACGGCGCACGGCGCCGTCGGGTAGGCCCCGACGCATGGCCGACCACGACAGCGTCCAGGATCCGGGCGAGGAGCTCGCCGACGAGGGCATCCCGCAGGTCGAGGGGCAGATCCCCGGCAAGGTGTTCGCCGGTGACACCCACGACGGCGTCGTCCCGCCCCGCACGTTCCCCCTCGGTGCCGAGGAGTACGGCACGACGGCGGCCGAGCAACGCAGGGGCGACTCGGTCGAGCAGCGGGCGGCGCGCGAGACGCCGGAGCGGGAGCGCCCGAACATCCACGCCGGGCGTCTCGTCGAACCCGGTGGCGGCGAGGGCGGGGTCGACGGCGACGTCGAGAAGCAGGAGATCGCCACCACCGCCGGGTACGACGACGGCGGCTACAGCGCCGAGGAGCAGGCCGTCCACCTCACGGAGGACCCATCCGGGCTGACCTGAGGGTCAGGCGGTCAGACCCGGCCGGCGACGACCGTGCGGCGCCGGACACCCGAGCGCACCAGCGCGCACGGCACGCACAGCTGCCCGATGCGGGGCACTTCGAGGGCGCAGTCGTCGCACAGCTCCTGGCGGCAGTCGCGACAGATCGTGACGGCTTCATCGAACGAGTGCTTGTAACAACGCGCCATACCCCATGAGAGCGCTCCAAGGGTGGATGGTGAAATGGGTCGCAAGGCTCATTCGGACGGTCGTGTACGATCGTCCCAGCAACTGCAGGCAGGGCCAGCGTCGTCCCGGGCAGGCAGCCGTAGAGCCGTAGCCACCAAGCCCGCGAGGACGAGCGTGTACAACCTCCCTGACAAGCAGGGTCTCTACGACCCCGCGTTCGAGCACGACGCGTGCGGCGTCGGCTTCGTCGTCGACATGAAGGGTCGGCGCAGCCACGACATCGTGCAGAAGGGTCTGCAGGCCCTGCTGAACCTCAACCACCGTGGCGCATCGGGTGCCGAGGTCAACACCGGCGACGGCGCCGGCATCCTCATCCAGGTTCCGGACGGGTTCTACCGGTCGGTGGTCGACGCCGAGCTGCCGGCCGCCGGCAGCTACCTCACCGGCATCGGCTTCTTCCCGAGGGACGGCGCCGACGCCCTGCGCACGAAGCAGGCCTTCGAGAAGATCGCCGACAGCGAGGGGCTCACGACGATCGCGTGGCGTGACGTGCCGTTCGACGACCACATGCTCGGCGAGATGTCGAGAGACGCCATGCCGTCGTTCGTCCAGCCGTTCGTCGTGAGCAAGGACGGATCGGCGCAGCTCGACCTCGAGCGGCGCGCGTTCATCCTCCGCAAGCGGGTCGAGCACGAGCTCGACAACGTGTACTTCGCCAGCCTCAGCTGCCGAACCGTCGTCTACAAGGGCATGCTCACGACGCCGCAGCTGCCCGACTTCTTCCCGGACCTGAACGATCCACGCGTCGAGAGCGCGCTCGCCCTCGTCCACTCACGGTTCTCCACGAACACCTTCCCGTCGTGGCCGCTCGCCCACCCGTACCGCTACCTCGCCCACAACGGCGAGATCAACACGCTCCAGGGAAACCGCAACTGGATGCGCGCGAGGGAAGCGCTGTTGCACAGCGACCTCTTTCCCGGCGACGGCAGCCTCGACCGGGCGTTCCCGATCATCACGCCGAAGGCGAGTGACAGCGCGAGCTTCGACGAGTGCCTCGAGCTGCTGCACCTCGGCGGGCGCAGCCTCCCGCACGCCGTGCTCATGATGATCCCGGAGGCGTGGGAGAACCACGAGACGATGTCGCCCGAGAAGCGGGCGTTCTACCAGTTCCACTCGACGGTCATGGAGCCGTGGGACGGCCCCGCCTCCATCGCGTTCACCGACGGCACGGTCATCGGCGCGGTCCTCGACCGCAACGGCCTCCGCCCCAGCCGCTACTGGGTGACCGAGGACGGCCTCGTCATCATGGCCAGCGAGGTCGGCGTGCTCGACGTCGACCCCGCGACGGTGATCAAGAAGGGTCGCCTGCAGCCCGGACGCATGTTCCTGGTCGACACGTCGCAGGGGCGCATCGTCGACGACGACGAGATCAAGCGCGACCTCGCCGGCCAGCACCCGTACGACGAGTGGCTGCATGCCGGGCTCGTCCACCTCGACGACCTGCCCGACCGCGACTACCTGCTCCCGCAGCACAGCACGGTCGTCCGCCACCAGCGCACGTTCGGCTACACGACCGAGGAGCTCAAGCTGATCGTCGGCCCGATGGCGCGCACCGGCGCCGAGGCCATCGGCAGCATGGGCACCGACGCGCCGATCGCGGCACTGAGCGACCGGCCGCGTCTTCTCTTCGACTACTTCCAGCAGCTGTTCGCGCAGGTCACGAACCCGCCGCTCGACGCCATCCGCGAAGAGGTCGTCACGTCGACGCAGACGTCGATCGGCCCCGAGGGCAACCTGCTCGACCCGAGCCCGGCGTCGTGCCGCCAGATCGTCCTGCCGCGGCCGATCCTCGACAACGACGAACTCGCCAAGCTGCTCTACGTCAACGACGACGGCAACCACCAGGGCTTCCAGGCCTTCGCCATCGACGGGCTGTACCCGGTGGCCGAGGGCGGTGAGGGGTTGCGGCGAGCGCTCGACGACATCCGCCAGAAGGTGAGCGAGGCGATCGCCGACGGTGCGCGCATCATCATCCTCAGCGACCGCCACTCGAACGCCGAGCTCGCGCCCATCCCGTCGCTGTTGCTCACCAGCGCGGTGCATCACCACCTCATCCGCGAGAAGACGCGCACGCAGGTCGGCCTCGTCGTGGAGACCGGCGAGGCGCGCGAGGTGCACCACATGGCACTGCTCATCGGGTACGGGGCCGGTGCCGTCAACCCGTACCTCGCGTTCGAGACCATCGACCACCTCGCCAACGACGGCTTCCTCCCCGGCGTGCCGGCGCGCAAGGCGAAGCGCAACTACATCAAGGCGTGCACCAAGGGCGTGCTGAAGGTGATGTCGAAGATGGGCATCTCCACTGTCGCCAGCTACACCGGTGCGCAGGTCTTCGAGGCCATCGGCCTGAGCGAGGAGCTGGTCGACGAGTACTTCACCGGCACGGTGAGCCGCATCGGCGGTGTCGGTCTCGACGTGATCGCCGACGAGGTCGAGGCCCGCCACACGTTCGCCCACCTCGACCGCCCTGAGGAGCGGGCACATCGCGACCTCGAGGTCGGCGGCGAGTACCAGTGGCGCCGTGAGGGCGAGTACCACCTGTTCAACCCGGAGACGGTGTTCAAGCTCCAGCACTCGACCCGCACGAAGCGCTACGAGATCTTCAAGGAGTACACGACCCTCGTCGACGACCAGGCGCGCAAGCTGGCGACGCTGCGCGGGCTGTTCGAGTTCGCCGGCGACCGGGAGCCGATCCCGATCGACGAGGTCGAGCCGGTCAGCGAGATCGTGAAGCGGTTCTCCACCGGCGCGATGTCGTACGGGTCGATCTCGAAGGAAGCGCACGAGACGCTGGCGATCGCGATGAACCGCCTCGGCGGGAAGTCGAACACCGGCGAGGGCGGCGAGGACCCCGACCGCTTCGTGCGTGATCCCAACGGCGACCTGCGTCGCAGCGCGATCAAGCAGGTCGCGTCAGGCCGGTTCGGGGTGACGTCGGAGTACCTCACGAACGCCGACGACCTGCAGATCAAGATGGCCCAGGGCGCCAAGCCCGGCGAGGGCGGCCAGCTGCCGGGCCACAAGGTGTACCCGTGGATCGCGAAGACGCGGCACTCCACGCCGGGCGTGGGGCTGATCTCACCGCCGCCGCACCACGACATCTACTCGATCGAGGATCTCGCCCAGCTCATCCACGACCTCAAGAACTCCAACCCGTCGGCGCGCGTGCACGTGAAGCTCGTCGCCGAGGTCGGTGTCGGCACGGTCGCCGCGGGCGTGTCGAAGGCGCACGCCGACGTCGTGCTCATCAGCGGGCACGACGGCGGGACGGGGGCGGCACCGCTCACGTCCATCAAGCACGCCGGCGGACCGTGGGAGCTCGGCCTGGCAGAGACGCAGCAGACGCTGCTGCTCAACGGTCTCCGCGACCGCATCGTCGTGCAGTGCGACGGGCAGCTCAAGACCGGTCGCGACGTGATGATCGCCGCGCTGCTCGGCGCCGAGGAGTTCGGTTTCGCCACCGCGCCGCTCGTCGTGAGCGGCTGCATCATGATGCGCGTCTGCCACCTCGACACGTGCCCCGTCGGTGTCGCCACGCAGAACCCCGAGCTGCGCAAGCGGTTCAACGGCAAGCCGGAGTTCGTCGTCAACTTCTTCGAGTTCATCGCCGAGGAGGTGCGCGAGCACCTCGCCCGGCTCGGGTTCCGCACGCTGGCCGAGGCGATCGGTCACGCCGAGGTGCTCGACACGACCGCGGCGGTGGACCACTGGAAGGCGGCAGGGCTCGACCTGAGTCCGATCCTCCACGTGCCGACCGACATCCCGTTCGACCAGGACTTCCACTGCACGAAGTCGCAGGACCACGGGCTCGACCGGGCGCTCGACCAGACGCTCATCCAGCTGTGCGACGCGGCCCTCGAGGACGCGCAGCCGGTGACGCTCGAACTGCCGATCCGCAACGTCAACCGCACGGTCGGCACGATGCTCGGCCACGAGGTGACGAAGCGCTACGGCGGCGAGGGTCTCCCCGACGACACGATCACCGTCCACTTCACCGGTTCGGCGGGGCAGAGCTTCGGTGCGTTCGTCCCGCGCGGTGTCACGCTGCGTCTCGAGGGCGACGCCAACGACTACTTCGGCAAGGGCCTCTCGGGCGGGCGGCTCGTCCTGTTCCCGCCGCATGCCGCGCCCGCGGGCTTCGTCGCCGAGGAGAACATCGTCGCCGGCAACGTCATCCTCTACGGGGCGACGGGCGGCGAGGCGTACTTGCGCGGCGTCGTCGGTGAGCGCTTCTGCGTCCGCAACAGCGGTGCGACCGCCGTCGTCGAAGGCGTCGGTGACCACGCGTGCGAGTACATGACCGGCGGGCGCGTCGTCGTGCTCGGTCCGACGGGCCGCAACTTCGGCGCGGGCATGTCGGGCGGCGTGGCGTACGTGTACGACCCGCACGACCGCTTCGGCGGGCTGGTCAACACCGAGATGGTCGACCTCGACCCGATGGAGGAGGAGGACGTCGAGTTCGTGCGCGACGTCGTCCGGCGCCACCAGGCCGAGACGGGCTCGGCGGTCGCCGGGCGGATCCTCGAGCGCTGGCACGAGGAGGTCCGCGCGTTCGTGAAGGTCATGCCGAAGGACTACAAGCGGGTGCTCGACGCTGCCCGCGAAGCAGAGGAGAAGGGCATCTCGGTGGACGAGGCGATCATGGCGGCCGCGCATGGCTGATCCGACCGGCTTCCTGAAGCACCGTGTGCGGGAGACGCCGACGCGGCGTCCGGTGCCGGTGCGCGTGCACGACTGGCAGGAGGTCTACGAGGACTTCCCGACCGACAAGCTGCGCGTGCAGGCGAGTCGCTGCATGGACTGCGGCATCCCGTTCTGCAACAACGGCTGCCCGCTCGGGAACCTGATCCCCGACTGGAACGACCTCGTCTACCGCGACCACTGGCGGGACGCGATCGAGCGGCTGCACGCGACCAACAACTTCCCGGAGTTCACGGGGCGGCTGTGCCCGGCGCCGTGCGAGGCGGCGTGCGTGCTCGGCATCAACCAGGACCCGGTCACGATCAAGCAGGTCGAGTACGAGATCATCGAGCGGGCGTGGGACGAGGGCTGGGTCGTGCCGCTACCGCCCGCAGTCGAGACCGGCCGGCGCGTTGCCGTCGTCGGGTCGGGGCCGTCGGGCCTGGCCGCCGCGCAGCAGCTGCGGCGCGCCGGTCACTCCGTCACCGTGTTCGAGCGGGCCGACCGCATCGGTGGGCTCATGCGCTACGGCATCCCCGAGTTCAAGATGGAGAAGCGGTTCCTCGACCGGCGTCTGCAGCAGATGTCCGACGAGGGCGTCGTCTTCAAGGCGTCGACGAACGTCGGTGTCGACGTGACCGTGGACGAGCTCCGTGCGTCGTTCGACGCCGTCGTGCTCGCCGGCGGCGCGACGGCGTGGCGCGACCTGCCGATCCCCGGCCGCGAGCTCGACGGCATCCACCAGGCGATGGAGTACCTGCCGTGGGGCAACCGCGCGCAGCTCGGCGACCTCGCCGTCGAGGAGGTGCCGATCACCGCGCACGGCAAGAACGTCGTGATCATCGGCGGCGGCGACACCGGCGCCGACTGCCTCGGCACCGCGCACCGCCAGGGCGCGGCGTCGATCCACCAGTTCGAGATCATGCCGAGGCCCCCGGACTCGCGTGACCCGTCGACGCCGTGGCCGACGTGGCCGCTCATGTTCCGCACGTCGTCGGCCCACGAGGAGGGCGGCGAGCGCGTCTTCTCCGTCAACACCGAGTGCTTCCTCGGCGACGACGACGGGCGCGTGCGTGCGCTGCGGGCGCACGAGGTGAAGATGGTCGACGGCCGCTTCGAGAAGCTCGAGGGGACGGACTTCGAGCTGCCGTGCGAGCTGGTCCTGCTGGCGATGGGCTTCGTCGGGCCGGAACGGGCCGGGCTCCTCGACGGGCTCGGCGTCGAGTACACGCCGCGCGGCAACGTCAAGCGCGACGACAACTGGATGTCGACCGTCGACGGTGTCTTCGCCTGCGGTGACATGGGCCGCGGCCAGTCGCTCATCGTGTGGGCGATCGCCGAGGGCCGCTCGTGCGCCGCCTCCGTCGACCGCCACCTCATGGGCGAGTCGGCCCTCCCCGCCCCGCTGACGGCGGCGCAGAGCTGACCCCCGTCTCCCCGAACTCGGCGTAGATAAGTACCTGTGCGGTACGGATCTACGCCGAGTTCGGTGAGGGTGCTGGAGCTCCGGCGCGTCTCGCTGCCGCTCGTCGCGCCGTTCGCCACCGCGCACGGCGTGACGACCGAGCGGGACGTGCTGCTCGTGCGCGCCATTCGCGACGATGGCGTCGAGGGGTGGGGTGAGTGCGCGGCGCCGGCGGAACCGACGTACACGTCCGAGTACGTCGACGGCGCCCACGCGCTCCTGCGCGAGTACGCGTGGGCGCTCGACACGGTGAAGGGGCATCCGATGGCGAAGGCGGCGGTCGAGGCCGCGGTGCTCGACGCCGAGTTGCGAGCGACCGGCACGGCGTTGCGCGAGCACCTCGGCGGGACGCGCGACCGCGTCGTCGCCGGCGTGGCGATCGGCGCCGCGCACGACGTGGGCGCGCTCGTCGGCGAGGTCCACCGGCGCGTCGACGAGGGCTACCGCCGGGTGAAGCTGAAGGTGATGCCGGGTTGGGACGTCGAGCCGGTGGCCGCGGTGCGTCGTGAGTTCGGCGACGAGCTGCTGCTGCAGGTCGACGCCAACGGTTCCTACGCCGGCGAGGACACGAGCGCGCTGCGCGCGCTCGACGACTTCGGGCTGCTCCTCATCGAGCAGCCGCTGACCGACGACGACCTCGACGGCCACGCCACGCTCGCCACCCGGCTGCGCACGCCGATCTGCCTCGACGAGTCGATCACGTCGGCGATGGTCGCGGCGCATGCGATCGACGCCGGCGCGTGCCGCGTCGTCAACGTGAAGCCGGGGCGCGTCGGTGGTCTCGCCGAGGCGAAGCGGGTCCACGACGTGTGTGTCGAGCGCGGCGCGGACGCGTGGGTGGGCGGGATGCTCGAGACCGGCGTCGGCCGGGCCACGATCCTGGCGCTGGCATCGCTTCCCGGCTTCACGCTTCCCGGCGACGTGAGCGCGTCGGATCGCTGGTACGAGCGCGACCTCACGCCGCCGTTCGTGCTCGACCCGGCCGACGGCACGATCGCGGTGCCGACGTCCCCGGTCGACCCGATCCCCGAGATGCTCGACGAGGTGACCGTCAGCTGCGAGCGACTCGAACGCCCGCAGCGGTGACGAGCTCGTCGAGCGCCGCGGGCAGCAGGTCGGCGAGCGTCCAGAGGTCGGGCATCGCGTCGGGGCAGGCGACCATGCCGACGTTGAGGTCGTCGAGGTAGCTCCACATCGTGATGTTGAGGCCGATGCCCTCGAGGATCGGCCCGACCGACCAGATGCCGCCGAGGCGGGCGCCGGCGACGTAGAGCGGGTCCCGCGGTCCCGGCACGTTCGAGACGACGAGGTTGATCGGCGGCCGGTGGCGGTCGGCGAGGTGCAGGCGCGAGTAGGTGCGCATGAACCACGAGAACGGGCGGGGCGGCGTGACCTCCGACCAGTTGGCGAGGAGCTGCGGGCCCATCGCCGCGTGCACACCCTTCGCCGCCTTCGCGGCGCGCGAGGTCTCCCGCAGCCGCTCGATCGGGTCGGCGAGATCGACCCGCAGCGCGGTGAACATGTTCGACACGACGTTTCCCTGCAGCACGAGACCCTTCTTCTCGCGCGTCGAGACGGGGACGCCGGCGACGAGCGGGCGATCCGTCGGCAGCCCACGGGCGAGCAGCCACTCGCGCAGCGCGCCGGCGCACACTGCGAGGACGACGTCGTTGAGCGTCGTGCCGCACGCGTCCTTCACGGCCCGCACGTCGGACAGCGGCAGCGTCGTCATCGCGAACGTGCGCTGCGCGGTCAGGGCGGCATTGAACGGGAGGTTCGGTCCGGCGAACGGGAGCGCCGGCGCGACCTCCGACGAGCCGCGGAAGCGGCGGGCAGCGCGCACGCCCGAGAACGTCCGCCGGACGAGCGACGGCAGCATGCGCAGGTTGAACACGATGGCGGCGATCGCGTCTCGGAACAGCCGCCATCGCGACGGGACGGACTCGGGTCGCCACTCCCGCGCCGGCGGGTCGACGACCGCGTCGGGCGCGTCGTCGAGGACGTTGATCAACAGGTCGGCGGCGGCGACCCCGTCGGCGATCGAGTGGTGCATCTTGGCGACGAAGCCGACCCGACCGCCCTCGAGCCCCTCGACGACCCACACCTCCCACAGCGGCCGGCGACGGTCGAGCTGGTGCGAGGCGATGTCGGAGATCAGCTCGGCGAACTCACGCGTCCCGCCAGGTGCCGGCGCGCCGACGCGGCGGACGTGCAGGTCGAGGTCGAAGTCCGGATCCTCGATCCACACCGGGTGGTGGAGCCGGAACGGCACGTCGACGAGGCGGCGGCGGAACGGCGGCAGCAGGTGCAACCGCTCGGCGAACACCTCCTTGACCCGGTCGAACGTGTAGCCCCCCGGGATCGTCGACGGGTCGAGCACGCTGATCTTCAGCGTGTGCATGTGGAGCGTCGGCGTCTCCATGTAGAGGAACCCGGCGTCGAGCCCGGTCAGCCGCTCCATCACCCCGAAGGGTATGGCGGGGCGGAGTCAGTTGTTGGCGGGATGCAGGTACCACGACCGCAGGTAGGCGGCGGCGCGGTCGCGGGCCTCGTCGGGCGAAGCGCCACGGGCGACGGCGTCAACCGCGATCTGCTCGGCCATGGCCACCGGTGCGTACAACGGCAGGCCGTGGAGGTCGGCCCACGCCTGGACCTCGGCCGCCAGCTCGTGTTCGTGCGTGATCGACATACCGGAAAGACGTCGATCACGCCCGGGAATGACGCCGCCCCGGGATTGTTGACGAGTCAAATGTCTGCCGCTCCCATCACCATCCAGCGCGCCGACGACCGTTTCCACACGAAGGTCGGCTGGCTCGACTCGCACCACTCGTTCAGCTTCGGCGGCCACTACGACCCCGCGAACACGCACCACGGCCTGCTGCTCGTCAGCAACGACGACCGTGTGCGCGCCGGCACCGGGTTCGAGACCCATCCCCACCGCGACATGGAGATCGTGACGTGGGTGCTCGACGGCGAGCTCGAGCACAAGGACTCCGTCGGCAACACCGGGATCATCTATCCGGGGCTCGCGCAGCGGATGTCCGCGGGGCGCGGCATATGGCACTCGGAGAAGAACCCGAGCCGCAGCGCCGACGTGCACTTCATCCAGATGTGGGTGCTGCCCGACACCGAGCGCATCGACCCCTCGTACGAGCAGCTCGACATCTCGTCCGAGCTGTCCAAGGGCGGGCTCGTGCCGGTCGCGTCGGGCCGCGGTCACGACGCGGCGATCTCGATCCGCCAGCGCGGGGCGGTGCTGTGGGCGGGACGGTTGTCGCCGGGCGAGCGGGTCCTCGTTCCCGACGCCGCGTTCGCGCACGTCTACGTCGCCGGGGGCGCGGTCGAACTCGACGGCGCCGGTCGCCTCGACACCGGTGACGCCGCCCGCCTCGTCGGCGCCGGCTCGCCGGCGATCGTCGCCGACCCCGCCGTCGGCGCCGAGCTCCTCGTCTGGGAAACGGCGTAACGTCGCGACCGCCATCGAGGTTGATGCCGTGGACCCACCTCTACGGTGGTTTTCGGCATCAACCTCGACATCCCGGGACCAGGGGAGGTTGCGATGCGCCGGTACCTCGTGGTGGCGAACCAGACGCTCGGGGGTGAGCACCTGCTGGACAAGGTGCGCGAGTGCGTGGCCGCCGGACCGAGCCACTTCCACGTGCTCGTCCCGGCGTCGCCGCCGCACGACCACCTGACGGCGACGGAGGGTCAGGCGCGGACTGCGGCCGAACGGCGGATGGAGGAGGCCGTCGCCGCGTTCCGCCAGCTCGGGGCCGAGGTCGACGGTTCCGTCGGTGACGCCCGTCCCGCGCAGGCGGTCGCCGACGTCCTGCGCCACCACGTGTTCGACGAGATCATCCTGTCGACGTTCCCTGCCGGCCCGTCGCGGTGGCTGCGCCAGGACCTGGTCCATCGTCTCGAGCGGATGTGCACCGTGCCGGTGACCCACATCGTCGCCGACCGGACGCCCGCGTTGCAGTGACATCTGGCGTTCTTGTCACCGTCGCGGCGACAGTGTCGCCTCAGCGGTGACGAGAAGCGGGGTTTCGGACTGAGTCGAGAGCGGCTGGTCGTCATCGGCGGAGACGCCGGCGGGATGACCGCGGCGTCACAGGCGCGCCGCCGGCGCGACGCGGACGAGCTCGAGATCGTCGCGTTCGAGCGGGGCGAGCACACGTCCTACAGCGCATGTGGCATCCCGTACTTCATCGCCGGCGACGTCGGCGCGCTCGACGACCTCGTCGCCCGCACGCCGGCCGAGCACCGCGCTCGCGACATCGACGTCCACCTGCGTCACGAGGTCGTCGCCATCGACCTGGCGCGGCGCGCCGTGCAGGTCGCCGACCTCGACGGCGGCACCGAGCGGTGGGAGCCGTTCGACTCGCTCGTCTACGCCACCGGATCGGTGCCGATGCGCCCCGACCTGCCCGGCAGCGACGCCGACGGCATCTTCGGCGTGCAGACGCTCGACGACGGCGCGCTGATCCGTCGCGTCCTCGAGTCGGACGGGGCGGATCGGCCGCCGCCGCGACGCGCCGTCGTGGTGGGCGGCGGCTACATCGGCCTCGAGATGGCCGAGGCCCTGGTCAAGCACGGACTCGACGTCACGCTCATCGAGGCGGCCGCCCATCCGATGTCGACGCTCGACCCCGACGTCGGCGCGCTGATCGCCGACGCGATCCGCGGCGTCGGCGTCACGCTGTACGAGGGCGAGCGCGTGACCGGCTTCGGCACCGACGGCGGGCGCGGCGGCGGGCACGTCACGTCGGTGGCGACGGCCGAGCGCGAGGTTCCCGCCGACATCGTGCTGCTGGGCCTGGGGAGCCGGCCGAACGTCGCGCTGGCGCGCGACGCCGGCATCCCGCTCGGCACGTCGGGCGGCGTCGCCGTCGACCGGCGGATGCAGACACAGATCGCGGCGGTGTGGGCCGCCGGCGACTGTGTCGAGTCCTTCCACCGCGTGTCCCGCGCGCCCGTCGTCGTCGCGCTCGGCACGCACGCGAACAAGCAGGGACGCGTCGCCGGCATCAACATCGGCGGCGGGTACGCCGCCTTCCACGGCGTCGTCGGCACCGCGGTGTCGAAGATCTGCGAGTACGAGGTCGCCCGCACCGGGCTGAACGAGCGCGAGGCGGCGGCCGCCGGGTTCCAGTACGTCACCGCCGAGTTCGAAGGGACGACACGCGCCGGGTACTTCCCCGGCACCATGCCGATCCGCATAAAGATGCTCGCCGAGCGCCGGACCGGCCGGCTGCTGGGCGCGCAGATCGTCGGGCGCGAAGGGGCGGCGAAGCGCATCGACGTCATCGCTCTCGCGCTGTGGAACGAGATGACCGTGGAGGACCTGTTGGGCACCGACCTGTCGTACGCACCGCCGTTCTCGCCCGTGTGGGACCCGGTGCTCGTCGCCGCCCGGCGGACGTTCGAGGCCGTCGAAGGAGGTCCGGCGTGAGCAAGGCGGTGGTGCTCGTCCACGGCGCGTTCCACGGGCCGTGGTGCTGGGACCGGGTGACGCCGGTGCTCGACGATGCCGGCGTCGCGTGGGTCGCCCCGGAACTGCGCGGCCCCGACCTGCACGCCGACGCCGACACCGTGCGGCGGGCGCTCGACGCGATGGCTTCGGACACCGACGTGGTGCTCGTGGGTCACTCGTACGGCGGCGCGGTCGTCACCGACGCCGGGGATCACCCGTCGGTCGCGCACGTGGTGTTCCTCGCCGCGCTCGCCCTCGACGCGGGCGAGACGCTGACGTCGGCCGGCGGTGAGGAGGCGACGGCGATCGTGCACGAGTCGCCCAACCTCGGCGATGTGATCGTCGCGAACGACGACGCGACGATCACGCTGCCAGCGGAGCACGTCGGTCCGTTCCTGTACGGCGACTGTGACGACGACACGGTGGCGTGGGCCGCGTCACACGTGCGGCCGCAGCCGGCGGCGACGTTCGGGCAGTCGCCGCGGCGTGTCGCGTGGCGCGACCGACCGTCGACGTACGTCGTGTGCACGAGGGACCGCGCCGTGCATCCCGATCTGCAGCGGATCTTCGCGAAGCGCTGTGGCAGCGCGGTCGAGTGGGACTCGGCGCACTCGCCGTTCGCGTCGATGCCTCGCGAAACGGCGGAATTGCTGATCGACGTGGCCCGGTAGCCTCGCCGGCCGTATGGCCAGAGACCGCGACGCCAATTTGGGTGTCACCCCGCAGAGCGAGGACTTCTCCGCCTGGTACAACGAGCTCGTCCTCAAGGCCGAGCTCGCCGACCGCGGCCCGGTCAAGGGGACGATGGTCATCCGGCCGTACGGCTACCGCATGTGGGAGCTGCTGCAGTCGTCGCTCGACCAGATGTTCAAGGACACCGGGCACGAGAACGCGTACTTCCCGCTGTTCATCCCCGAGAGCTACCTCCGTCGCGAGGCCGAGCACGTCGAGGGCTTCGCGCCCGAGGTCGCCGTCGTCACCCACGCAGGTGGCAAGGAGCTCGACGAGCCCCTCGTGGTCCGGCCGACGAGCGAGACCGTCATCGGCGAGATGTTCGCCAAGTGGATCGGCTCGTACCGCGACCTCCCGCTCCTGATCAACCAGTGGGCGAACGTCGTGCGGTGGGAGCTGCGCCCCCGCCTCTTCCTGCGCACGACCGAGTTCCTCTGGCAGGAGGGGCACACCGCGCACGCCGACGCCGACGACGCCATGGCGGAGACGCTGCGGATGCTGGGCGTGTACCGGACGTTCGCGTACGAGGTCGCCGCGCTGCCGGTGGTCGACGGCGAGAAGACGCCGGGCGAGCGCTTCCCCGGCGCCGAGCACACCTACACCATCGAGGCGATGATGCGCGACGGCAAAGCGCTGCAGTCGGGCACGTCGCACTACCTCGGCACCAACTTCGCCAACGCGTTCGACATCACGTTCACCGACGAGTCGAACCAGCTGCAGCTGTGCCACACGACGTCGTGGGGGCTGTCGACGCGGATGCTCGGCGCGGTGATCATGGGCCACGGCGACGACAAGGGCCTCGTGCTGCCGCCCGGCCTCGCACCGCACCAGGTCGTCGTCGTGCCGATCGGCAAGGGCGACGCGCGCGCCGCGGTCGACGACGCCGCGCACGCGGTGGCGCGCGACGCCCAGGCGCTGGGCGTTCGCGCCCACGTCGACACGCGGGATCAGTCGCCCGGGTTCAAGTTCAACGACTGGGAGCTGCGGGGCGTGCCGCTGCGCGTCGAGCTCGGGCCCCGTGACCTCGAGGCGGGGCAGGCGGTACTTGCGTGGCGGATCGCCGACGACGGCGACGCGAAGGAGACGGTCGCGCTCGACGGGCTGGCGGCGTCGCTGCCGTCGCGGCTGGCCGCGTACCACGACCGGCTGCTGGCGCGGGCGACCGCGTTCCGCGACGAGCGCACGGCGTCGGTCGACGACTGGGACGCGTTCGCCGCGCAGGTCGACGCCGGGTTCGCGCTCGCCCTCCACTGCGGCCGACCCGAGTGCGAGGACGACATCAAGGCCGAGACGACGGCAACCCCCCGGTGCATCCCGACGACGGGGGAGGCCGCGGACGGGTGCTGCATCCGCTGCGATCAGCCCGCCGCGTACGGACGGCGGATCGTCTTCGCCCGGGCGTACTAGCAGCGTTGCGGGCGGTTACCGGTCGGTAGCGCGGTCGTCCGTTCGCGGGCTGTAGCAGGTCTCGCACGGCGCGCAAGTCGTGACCGCCAGAAACGGCCAGATGGCGGACGCCGGATCGGCCGGTCGGCGGATGCAGCCGCGAAGCCGCGTGCGCACACTCGTCCGTGGGGGGAACACGGTTCGTGGCCGGCGCTCCTCGCAGGAGCGCCGGGCCCGACCGAGTTCGACGGCGTGACGTCTCTCGAAGCGGGGCGACGAGCCAGCCGTCAGGGTTCCACCGGTCACGGGATACCGTGGCCGGGTGGACCCGGCTGCGCGCTTCGCCGACCTGGTCGACGCGTCCCGGCCGTCCGTGCCCCTCGACGAGGCGGCGCTGCTGATCGCGGCCTGCGCCCACGAGGGTTTGTCCGTCGAACACGAGCTCGCCCGGCTCGACGCGCTGGCGGCCGGCGTGCCGGGTCGTGCGGCGGCTGCCGGCGACGTCGAGGCGGTGCGCCGGTACCTCTACGTCGAGCGCGGGTTCGCCGGCAACGCCGTCGACTACTACGACCCGCGCAACTCGTTCCTCGACGACGTCCTCACCCGCCGCACCGGCATCCCGATCACCCTCGCCGTCGTGCTGATCGAGGTCGCGCGCCGATGCGACGTCGCGCTCGTCGGTGTCGGCATGCCCGCGCACTTCCTCGTCCGCGCCGTCGACGACCCGGCGTACTTCGTCGACCCGTTCGACGGCGTCGCCCTCGACGTCGACGGGTGCCGCCGGTTGTTCGTGCGGGTCGCGGGGACGTCGGCCGCGTTCGACCCGGCGTTCCTCGAGCCGGTGTCGACGCGCACGATCCTGTCGCGCATCCTCGCCAACCTGCGCTCGATCTACGCGTCGACGCGCGACGTCGTGAACCTGGCGTGGGTGCTCCGGCTGCGGCTCGCGCTGCCCGGGGGCGCCGACGACGACCGGTTGGAGCTCTCGCGTGTCCTCGCCGCCGCCGGGCGGCCGGGTGAGGCGGCCGACGAGCTGCTCGCGGTGGCGTCCTCGGTGTCGGCGGTGGACGGCGATCGCGCCGAGGAGCTGGCGCGCGAGGCCGTCCGGCTGCGGTCGCGGCTGAACTGAGTGGGCGACGTCGTCCGCCGGCGGGCCGTGGTCGACGGGCGGGTGCAAGGCGTGTTCTTTCGCGACTCGTGCCGGCGCGAGGCCGCCGCCGCGGGCGTCGCCGGGTGGGTCCGCAACCGCGACGACGGTTGCGTCGAGGCCGTCTTCGAGGGCGACGCCGACGCCGTCGAGCGGCTCGTTGCGTGGTGCCGCCACGGTCCGCCCCGCGCCGTCGTCACGTCGGTGTCCGTGTGTGACGAGCCGGCGCAGGGCGAGCGCGGCTTCCGGGTCAGATGACGCAGGGTGATGCCGTAGACCCACGTCAGCGGTGGTCTACGGCATCAGCCTGCGACCGGTACCTCAGTTCTTCAGCGTCGCGTCGAGCACGATCTCGCCGACGCCACCGAGTGCCACCGAGACCGGGCAGGTCTTCTTCGCCGTCTCGGCGATCTCGTCGAAGTCCGACTGGCTGATCCCGGGCACGCTCGCCTCGGTGTGCAGCTCGATCTTCTGGATGCGGAAGCCGGCGTCGGTTCGGTCGATGTGCACCTTGGCCGTCGTCGCCACGGACTCGGGGTTGTGCCCGGCCTTCCCGAGCGCCCCGCTGAGCGCCATCGAATAGCACCCGGCGTGGGCGGCGGCGATGAGCTCCTCGGGGTTCGTCCCCGTCCCGTTCTCGAAGCGCGACGCGAACGAGTACGGCCCCTCCCAGGCGCCGCCGCCCATCTTCATCGTGCCCTTGCCGTCCTGCAGCGTCCCTTCCCAGCGAGCGTCCGCGCTCCGTACCGGCATGTGTCCTCCCTTGGCCGCGAATGTGGGATCGACCGTAGTCTCGATGCCTCATGCGCCTCGCAGTGACGGGCTCCATCGCCAACGACTACCTCATGACGTTCGCCGGCCGCTTCGGAGAGCAGCTCGTGCCCGAGCAGTTGCACCGCCTGTCGCTCAGCTTCCTCGTCGACGAGCTCGTCGTGCGGCGGGGCGGTGTCGCCGGGAACATCGCGTTCGGGATGGCGCAGCTCGGCGAGCACCCGATCCTCGTCGGCGCCGTCGGACCCGACTTCGACGAGTACCGGTCGTGGCTCGAGCGCCACGGCGTCGACTGCGAGTCGGTGCACGTGAGCGAGGTGCACTACACGGCGCGCTTCTTCTGCACGACCGACGAGGAGCAGTGCCAGATCGCGTCGTTCTACACGGGCGCGATGGCCGACGCCCGCAACATCGAGCTCGAGCCGGTGGCCTCGCGGGTCGGCGGGCTCGACCTGGTGATCGTGTCGCCGAACGACCCCGAAGCCATGCGCCGCCACACCGACGAGTGCCGCCAGCGCGGCATCCCGTTCGTCGCCGATCCGTCGCAGCAGCTCGCCCGAATCGACGCCGACGAGATCGAGGCCCTCGTCACGGGCGCGCGGTACCTCGTGACGAACGACTACGAGTGGGCGCTCATCCAGTCGAAGACCGGGTGGACGCACGAGGAGCTCATCACCAAGGCCGACATCTGCGTCACCACCCATGGCGCCGCGGGCTGCGTGATCGAAGTCGACGGCGACGCGCCGATGAAGGTGCCGGCGGCGCCGGTCGGGACGATCGCCGACCCGACCGGCGTCGGTGACGCGTTCCGGGCCGGGTTCCTCGCAGGGCAGGCGTGGGGCGTCTCGCTCGAGCGGTCGGCGCAGGTCGGGTCGGTGCTGGCGTCGATCGTGCTCGAGGGCGTCGGCACGCAGGAGTACAGCGTCGACCCGGCGGCGTTCTGCGCTCGCGTCGACGAGGCGTACGGCACCGCCGCCGCCGACGAGGTGCGCTCCTTCCTCTAGTGACCTGCGCGCGGATCGCGCACGTTGGCGGGGTCGAACGCCTTCCTGCGGAAGTCGAGGAACCGCGTGGTCTCGTCGTCCCACGCGTCGCCGGCGGTGGTGAGCGCGTGGGCGCGGTACTCCTCGAGGATCGTGCGCACCGCGTGGCGCTGCGCGCCGACGATGTCGGCGGCGAGTCGCCGTGCGAACGGCAGCAGTTCGTCGTGCGGGACGACGTGGGTGACGAGCCCCCACTGCAACGCCTCGTTCGCGTCGAGGAAGCGGCCGGTGAGGCTCATCTGGATCGCCTTCGGGAAGCCGATCCGCTGCGGTAGAAGGACGGACATGCCACCGCCGGGGATGACGCCGACCTTGGCGTGCGTGTCGCCGAGCACCGCCCGCTCGGACGCGACCAGGAAGTCGCACTGCAGCGCGACCTCGAGCCCGCCGGTGATCGCGGCGCCGTTCACCGCGCCGATGACGGGCTTGTCGATCGGCCGCCAGAACGTGCGGTTCCAGTCCCGGCTGCGCTCGTCGCCCTGGCTGTCGAGGTTGCCGCCGGTGCTCCCGAGCTCCTTGAGGTCGAGCCCGGCGCAAAACGCCGGGTCGGCGCCGGTGAGGATCACGACGTCGACCTCGTCGGCCTCGCCGACGTTGCGCATCGCCTCGGGGAGCGCCCGCATGAGCGCGCTGTTGAGCGCGTTCCGGGCCTCGGGGCGGTTCAGCGTGACGGTGGCGACGCGGTCGGCGACGTCGACGAGGACGAGGTCAGTCGTGGTCATCGGGCCGGACCGTACGACATGAACGCGACAGCGGTCCCGAGGCGCGCGCCCTTCGCGGTGGCGATGCGCCGCCCGGGCTGGACCGCGTCCTTCGCCGGCCACGGCAGCGCGTCGAGGTCGGTCGTGTTGAACACGATCCCCCAGAGGTGCGGGTGGGCGACCGCCGGGATCGGGCCGACGACCTCGAGGATCGGTCCGTTGGCGAACCGGTAGAACGCCTGCGTCGTCCCGTTCCCGACGTCCCTCGTCCGCCGCAGCTCGAAACCCTGCTGCGCGAGGTTGTCCGTCGTGGCGTCGATGTCGGGCGTCATCAGCACGACGTGGTCGATCTCGCGTGCGCCGTTCGAGTGCACGTCGGTCCCCAGGTCGCGCGGCTCGACCGGGTCGCCG
>DASSOZ010000180.1:0-2104 GCA_035700105.1 Acidimicrobiales bacterium | reverse complement strand
GTCGTCGACGACCTTGCGCCCGTCGACGAACACCGTGTGCACGCCCCGTCCGTCGGCAGACCACACGAGCTGGTTGGCGACGTTGAGCAGCGGCGTCCACTCCGGTCGCTCGCGGTCATGCAGGACGAGGTCGGCCTTCTTGCCGACCTCGATCGAGCCGAGTTCGTGCTCGCTCAGGATGGCCCTCGCGCCGCCGAGCGTCGCCATCTCGTACGCCTGCTCGGCGGGGAAGAGGTTGGCGTCGCGGCGGGCGTCCTTGAACAGTCCGGCGACGAGGTACGTCGCCCGCATCATGTCGGCGTAGTTGGCGGCGTTGTTGCCGTCGATGCCGATGGCGACGTTGACCCCGGCCGCGACCATCTCGGGAATGCGGCCGATCTGCGTGACGCCGTACGCGACCTTGAGGCACGTCGTCGGGCAGTGGGCGACGCTGCACTGGTGCTGCGCGAGCAACGAGATCTCGTGGTCGTCGACGTGGACGCAGTGGACGAGCACGTTGTTGCGGCCGAGCACGTCGAGGTTGGCGAGGTGCTCGATCGGCCGCTCGCCGAACTGGGCGAGGAACCCGTCGGGGTCCATCGCCGCCGGCGACATGTGGTAGTTGAGACCCGTCTCCCACTCGTCGGCCGCCTTGCGTGCCGCCCGCCACAGCTCGTCGCTGCACGTCGTGTGGCCCACGACCATCGACCACGCCTGGATGCGGCCGCCGGCGACCTCGCGATGGTCCTCGAGGACCTTGCGGAGGTTGGCGATCGCCTGGTCGGTCGTCTGTTGATAGACGGCCGGCTCCGGTGGAAGGTCCCAGATCCATCGCCCGATGCGGCCGCGGATGCCGATCTCGACGAGCCCGTCGACGACGGCGTCGACGAACCGGACGGTCCCGGCTTCGAGGAACGACGTCGTTCCCGACTTCAACATCTCGGCGGCGGCCAGCTGCGCCGACAGCCGTTCGTCGTCCTCGGTATACGTGGCGTAGAGCGGGCACAGCCACGCGAAGACGTTCTCCTCGAACGGCGTGTCGTCCGGGACGTAGCCCCGCGTCAGCGGCTCGCCGGTGATGTGGATGTGGGTGTTCACCATCCCGGGCGTGACGACGAACCGCCGGCCGTCGATGCGGTCGCGTGGGTCGTAGCGCGGGCTGACGTCGCTCGCCGGGCCGACGTCGACGATGTCGGTGCCCCTGACGGCGACGGCCCCGTCCCGCAGGACGCGGCGCCCGCCGTCCATCGTGACGACGATCGCATGCTCGATGAGGGTGTCGACCTGTTCGGCCATGGCGCCCGCCCGCTACCCCAGGACCTGCTCGACGGAGAACTCGACGTTGTTGCCGTCGGGGTCGCGGATGAGGCAGATGTAACCGACGACCTCGTTGCGGTACATCGGCCCGAGGACGAGGCAGCCCTCCTCCTTCGCCATCTCGGCGACGCGATCGACATCCGCTCTCGTGTCCAGCGAGATGCCGAGGTGGCTGAACGACGTGAGGAAGCCGTAGTGCTCCTCGATCGCGTCGCCCACGACGTTGCGCGGCACCTGACCCTCGATGAGGACGATGACGAAGCGGGCACCGTGCTCGGTGATGTCGCGCTCGTTGGCGAGCCACGCGGTGCGGAGGTCGGTCTCGGGGTCGACGCGCTGGTGGATCACCTTCATCGTCGTGTAGCGCTCGTAGAACGCGAGCATGTCGGCGAGGCTGCGCACCGGCAGCGCGATGTGCGTCAGCAGCGAGACGGGCGGCGCGTCGACGGTCGTCATGGGGTCTCCTGTTGTTCGGACGGCGTGCGGGCGATGAGGACGTCGTGGGGCGCGGGTGCGCCGTCGAACCGTTCGACCGCGCAGCCCGCGAGCCAGGCGCGGTACGCGGACTCGGGGTACGTCGTGCCCTTGCGCGAGTTGGCGACCATCGTGAGCCCGAGCACCGCGGCGCGCCGGGCGCGGTCGGGGTCGGGTGCGTCGAGGAAGTAGTCGGCGATCACGATCACGCCGCCCGGCTTCGCGAGCGCGACCGCCTCACGCAGCACGCGCTCCGGGTCGCCCTCACGACAGAGGTGCGGGACGAGCACGACGTCCGCTCGAGATTGGGTGATTGGCCGTGCATGTGCCGGCC
>DASSOZ010000179.1:0-6694 GCA_035700105.1 Acidimicrobiales bacterium | reverse complement strand
TCGTCAAGAACAAGGTGTCGTCCCCGTTCAAGCAGGCGGAGTTCGACATCATGTACGGCAAGGGCATCAGCCGCGAGGGCTCGGTGCTCGACATCGCCGTCGACCTCGGCATCGCCAAGAAGTCGGGCGCCTGGTACACGTACGAGGGCGAGCAGCTCGGCCAGGGTCGCGAGAACGCCAAGCAGTTCCTCGCCGAGAACCCCGAGATCATGGTCGAGATGGTGGAGGCCATCCGCGCCCAGTCCGGTCTCGGCGACCCGGGTGACACCGACGCGTCCGCGGATGCGGACGACGCGCTCGACCCCGACGACGCGCCCATCACGCTCGACTGATCGCGGAGCGCGGTCGTCCCGTCCCGTTCGCGTCACGCCCCCGCACAAATCGGACAACCTCGGCATCGAGACGGCAGGAAGGGCGCGCGGCGGCGTCGAACCTCGTTCTCGCTGGCGGACCTGAACTGTGCGGGGGCTCCACGTGGAAGTGCTCAAAGTCTCGAGCCGGTCGAACCCGAACAGTGTCGCTGGGGCGATGGCTGGGGTCGTGCGGCAGTCGGGGGCCGTCGAGGTCCAGGTGATCGGCGCCGGTGCGCTGAACCAGGCGATCAAGGCCATCGCGATCGCGCGCGGGTACGTCGCGCCATCCGGCATCGACCTGGTGTGCGTGCCGACGTTCCACGACATCGAGATCGAGGGCGAGGGCCGCACCGCGATCCGGTTGGCGATCGAGGACCGCGATCACCGTCAGCCGCACCCGCAGTCGCAGGCGCCGGCGGCGTCGTCGTCGGCCGCGTCGGACGACATCACCGCGGCGCTCGTCGGCTCGACCGTCGACCTCACGACGTTCGACCCGCCCCGCCCGCAGCCGTCCACGTTCTGACGGGCGCTCAGGCGACCTTGCGGTAGCGGTGGACGGCGAGCGGTACGAGCGCGAGCAGCAACCCGCCCGTCCACAGGATCGCCTTCGCGAGCGGCTCGGTCGTCGGGCCGCCCAGCATGAGCGCCCGGGTGGCGTCGACCAGCGCCGTCACGGGCTGGTTCCGGGCGAACGCCTGCAGCCAGCCGGGCATCGTCTCGACCCGCACGAACGCCGACGACGCGAACGTGAACGGGAACAGGATCGGGAACGACATGAGCTGCGCGGTCTCGCTGTTCGGCGCCGTGAGGCCGACGATCGTGAAGCCCCAGCACAGGGCGTAGCCGAACGCCAGCAACAGCGCGAACCCGGCCAGGAACAGCAGGACGTTCGTGTGCACGTTGAACCCGACGAGGTAGCCGACCGCGGTCATCAGCAGCACGACGAACACGTTGCGGACGAGGTCGGCGGTGGTGCGTCCTGCGAGCACGGCCGAGTGCGCCATCGGTAGCGAGCGGAACCGCTCGATGAGCCCCTTCTGCAGGTCCTCGGCCAGGCCGATCGCCGTCCCGATCGCCCCGAACATCACCGTCTGGACGAAGATCCCGGGCAGCAGGAAGTCGACGTAGTCGAACCCGGGGATGTGGATCGCGCCGCCGAAGACGTACCGGAACAGCAGCACGAACATGATCGGCTGGATCGACGAGAAGAACATCGCCTCCGGGATCCGGATGTAGCCGATGAGGTTGCGCCACGTGACGGTGAGCCCGTCGGCGACCGCGATCGCCATGCGGTTCCCGCCGGTGTGGGCGAGCGACGTGCCGTCGGACGGCACCGTGGCGGCGCTGGCGGCGGTACCCATCAGGCGGCGTCTCCTTCGGTGGCGTCGGCCTCGGCCCGGTGGCCGGTGAGCGAGAGGAACACGTCGTCGAGGCTCGGCTCGCGCACGGCGAGGGATGCCGGTTCGACCCCGGCGGCGTCGAGCGTGCGCAGCGCGTCGATCACGACGCGGGCGCCGGCCTCGACGCTCAGCTCGACCTTCACGCCGTCACGCGACGGCGCCTTCCCGGACGCGGCCGCTGACGGGGATGCGGCGAGTGCGTCCGCCGCTCGCCCGGCCTCGGCCTCGTCGTGCAGTGTGAACTCGAGCACGGTCGCCCCGAGCGAGGCCTTGAGGTCGGCAGGCGTGCCCTCGGCGATCACCTTCCCGTGGTCGACGACGGCGATGTGGTGGGCGAGGCGGTCGGCCTCCTCGAGGTACTGCGTCGTGAGCAGCAACGTCGCGCCATCCGACACGAGCTCCTCGATGACGGACCACAGGTCGTTGCGGCCCTGGGGGTCGAGTCCGGTCGTGGGTTCGTCCAGGAACAGCACGGGCGGTCGGTGCACCAGCGCGGCGGCGAGGTCGACGCGCCGCCGCATGCCACCCGAGTACGTCTTCACCGGCCGGTCGGCGGCGTCGACGAGCGCGAAGCGCGCGAGCAGCTCGTCCGTCCGCTGCCGGATCACCGCGGCCGGAAGATGCGTGAGCCGCCCGACGAGGCGGAGGTTCTCCCGCGCCGTGAGGTTCTCGTCGACGGCGGCGTACTGACCGGCGAGCCCGATCAGCGTGCGGACGGTGTCGGCCGACCGCACGACGTCGTGGCCGAGCACCGTCGCGTGGCCGGCGTCGGGACGCAGGATCGTGGTGAGGATGCGCACGGCGGTCGTCTTGCCGGCGCCGTTCGGGCCGAGCAGGCCGAGGACGGTGCCGGCGGGAACCGACAGCGACACGTCGTCGAGGGCGAGCACGTCACCGAAACGCTTCGTCAGCCCGTCTGCGACGATGGCGGGGTCGTCAGGCATGCGAGCCACGTTCGCGCCGATGCTTGAGTGGTGTCAACTATTTATCTGAGTTAACATTCGGACGTGTCGCGAGACGACGACGCCCGTGCGGTGTGGCACTCGCTGACCCAGCTGTTCATCAGCGACGACAACCAGCGCCGCTTCCCGGACATCGCGGAGCAGGAGAACGTCACCGTCCGGTTGATGCACGCCATCCTCGACATCGACCCGGACGAGCCGATCTCGATGAAGCAGCTCGCGCAGCAGTGGTACTGCGACGCGTCGAACGTCACGTCGATCGTCGACGGGCTCGAGGAACGTGGGCTCGCCCGTCGCGACCCGTCGCCGACGGATCGTCGCGTGAAGCTCGTCGCGCTCACCGGGGACGGCGCTGCGGTCCGTGCCCGCATCGTCGAGCGCCTCTCGGACCCGCCGTCGGTACTCATGACGCTCACCGCCACCGAGCTCAAGACGCTGCGGACGCTGCTCGGCAAGGCCGCGAGCCGCCTCGAAGCGCCACGAGGGTAGCCCGGTAGCCTGGACCGCCTGTGGCGAAGAAGTACGTCATCCGCACGTTCGGCTGCCAGATGAACGAGCACGACAGCGAGCGCATCGCCGGTCTGCTCGAGGCCGACGGCATGGTCGCGACGGACGACGTCGCCGACGCGGACGTCGTGCTGCTCAACACGTGCTGCATCCGGGAGAACGCCGACAACAAGCTCTACGGCAACCTCGGTCACCTCAAGGCGCTGAAGGACGAGCGCCCCGACCTGCAGATCGCGGTCGCCGGCTGCCTCGCTCAGAAGGACCGCGATCTCATCCGCCAGCGGGCGCCGCACGTCGACGTCGTGTTCGGTACGCACAACGTGGAGCGCGCCGCGCAGTTGTTGCGGCACGCGGCGCTCGAGGGGCCGATCACGGAGATCCTCGAGGAGTCGAACGAGTTCCCGAGCGCGCTGCCGGTACGGCGAGACACCGACTGGGCGGCGTGGGTCACGATCCAGATCGGGTGCGACAACAGCTGCGCGTTCTGCATCGTCCCCAGCGTCCGCGGTCGCGAGATCAGCCGCCCGCTCGACGACATCGTGGCGGAGGTCGCCCGGCTCGCCGCCGCCGGCGTCGTCGAGGTCACGCTGCTCGGCCAGAACGTCAACAGCTACGGCCGCGACCTGACGAGGCGTCGCCCGCTGTTCGCCGAGCTGCTGCGGGCCGTCGGCAGCCTGGACGGCATCCGCCGGGTGCGCTTCACGAGCCCGCACCCGAAGGACCTTCGGCCGGAGACGATCGCGGCGATGGCCGACGTCCCCTCGGTGATGCCGCACCTGCACCTGCCGTTGCAGGCCGGCAGCGACCGCGTGCTCGCCCGCATGCACCGCGGCTACACGGCCGAGCGGTACCTCGGGAAGCTCGCCGCGGCCCGAGCGGCGATCCCCGACCTGGCGGTGACCACCGACCTCATCGTCGGGTTCCCGGGCGAGACCGACGACGACTTCGAGCGCACGCTCGAGGTGGTCGCCACCGCCGAGTACGACAGTGCGTACACGTTCGTGTTCTCGCCCCGCCCGGGCACCGAGGCGGCGCAGCACGTCGACGAGTTCGTCGACCCGGCCGTCATCGCCGAGCGCTTCGACCGGCTGAAGGTCGTCGTCGAGCGCAGCGCGCTGGCGAAGCACGAGGCGCGCGTCGGGCGCATCGAGGAGGTCCTCGTCGAGGGTCCGAGCAAACGCGACGACACCGTCACGAGCGCCCGCACCCGGCAGAACAAGCTCGTCCACCTGGCCGGCGTCACGCTGCCGGCGGGCACGTTCGCCGACGCCCGCATCACGTCGGCCGGCCCGCACTACCTCCGCGGCGAGCTCGTCGAGGTCACGGCGCGGCCGCGGCACAAGACCCGCATCCCGGTGGCCGCGCTCTGACGAAGCCGCTGCACCTCGCCCTCGTCGGCCCGACGGCGAGCGGCAAGTCCGCCGTCGCGCTCGAGGTCGCCCGCACCCTGCCGGGCCCGCCCGTCGAGATCGTCACCGCCGACTCGATGCAGGTGTACCGCGGGATGGACATCGGCACGGCGAAGCCGACGGCGGTGGAGCGGGCCGACGTTCCCCACCACCTGCTCGACGTGACGGAGCCGGCCGACGACTTCAGCGTCGCCCGCTACCAGCGCGCCGCCGACGAGGTGCTCGACGACGTCGAGGCGCGGGGCCGGCGGGCGCTCCTCGTCGGCGGCACCGGCCTCTACGTGCAGGCCGTCGTCGACCGGCTCGACGTGCCCGGGCGGTGGCCCGAGGTGCGCGCTGACGTCGAGCGCGAGCCGGACACGGTCGCGCTCTGGCGCCGGCTGCAGCAGGCCGATCCCGTCGCCGCCGAGCGGATCGTCCCGACGAACCGCCGCCGCGTCGTGCGCGCGCTCGAGGTGACGCTGGGCAGCGGCACGCCGTTCTCGTCGTTCGGCCCCGGGATCCAGGCGTTTCCCCCGAGCGAGCGCTTTCGGCTCGCGGGCGTGTGGCTCCCGCGCGCCGCGGGCGTCGAGCGCATCCGCACGCGGTTGACACAGATGCTCGACGCCGGCCTGCTCGACGAGGTGCGCGCCCTGGCGCGCAACCCGATGTCGCGCACCGCCCGCCAGGCCCTCGGGTACAGGGAGCTGCTCGGCCACCTCGCCGGTGACTGCACGCTCGACGAGGCGATCGACACGACCGTCCGGCGCACGATCGCGTTCGCTCGTCGTCAGCGCGTGTGGTTCCGGCGTGACCCCCGCATCACGTGGTACGGCACCGACGGCAACCCTCTCGCTGTTGTGCCGGCGCTGCTGAGAGACTGGTCGGTCGAATGCAGCTGACGAAGCACCACGGTCTCGCCAACGACTTCCTCGTCGTGCTCGACCAGGCCGCCGACGGCGACACCGCCCGCCGGCTGTGCCACCGGCGCACCGGTATCGGCGCCGACGGGCTGATCGCCGCCGACACCTCCGGCGCGCCCGATCGCATCGTCATGCAGCTGTGGAACGCCGACGGCAGTCGCGCGGAGATGAGCGGCAACGGCATCCGCTGCCTGGCGCAGGCGCTGGTCGACGCAGGCATCGTCGGCGAGGGCGAGATCACGATCACGACCGATGCGGGCAACCGGTGGCTGCGCATCGGGCCCGAGACGTCACCGGGGACGCGCACCGTCACCGTCGACATGGGCGCGGCCGACGGCACGATCGACGCCGGCGGCGACACCGCGTCGGTGAGCATGGGCAACCCCCACACCGTCCTGCGCGTGGACGACGTCGCGACGCTCCCGCCGGGGCACGACGACGCGACCCGCAACGTGGAGTTCGTACGGCCCGGGCCCGAGCCCGACGCGATCACGATGCGCGTCATCGAACGCGGCGTCGGTGAGACGCAGGCGTGCGGTACGGGCGCGTGCGCGGCGGCGTGGGCCGCCAACCGCTGGGGCCTCACGGGCAACGTCGTCACCGTCCACCAACCCGGCGGCGACGCGCTCGTCGAGCTGAAGCCCGACACGATCCTGCTCACCGGACCGGCCACCCACATCGCGACGATCAGCGCACGGGTGTAGATCGCGCCGGGAATGCGACGGCGGAGCCCTGGGCACCATCGCCGGAAGCGGCGGCGGAACGCGCAGGGGGAACCATGCCGGACGGCTACGACGAGCTCGACGACCAGACGACCGAGGTCCTGAACCAGAGCGCGGAGCTGGTCGACGAGTCGCGGCGGTTGATGCGACGACTCGACCGCCTGCTCGGGCGTCGCAGGGACCTGCCGCGTCGCGCCAGCGACGACGAGACCGGCGAATAGCCGGGGGTGTCCCGGTGGGCGGCAGGTAGCGTCGCGCCGTGACGCTCATCGAGAGGACCTTCCGCGAGAAGATCGTTCTCGTCGGCGTCGTCACCCCGCCGTCCACCGAGGACGACGTCGAGGCGCACCTCGACGAGCTCGAGCTGCTCGTCGACACGGCCGGTGCCGACGTCGTCGACCGCGTCGTCCAGCGGCGCGAGCGGCCCGACCCGGCGACG
>DASSOZ010000178.1:0-21889 GCA_035700105.1 Acidimicrobiales bacterium | reverse complement strand
GCGCGGCCGCCACCCGGTGATGTGGCGCGGCGTGAAGCCACGGTTGACGATGCGCCGCAGCTCGCTGTGGGCCGGCGGGTCGAGCGACACGAGGTTGCCGGTCGCCGACGAGCGCGGCAGTCGCTCCGTCCCGATGCCGGTGGGCTGGCCCATCAGCACGCCGAGCATCGCGTCCGAGCTGAAGAGGTCGGTGTCGGACAGCGCCCAGGTGACGTCGTCGTAGCGCGACAGCACATACGTGTCGGTGACCGGCGCGTGGTACAGCGGCGCCTCGTCCCGCAGCCAGCGGTACACGCCGTACGGTTCAGCGGCGACCGCCGGGTCGAACGGGTCGTAGTCCGGCACGAGCACGCTCCCGCGGTGGGATGGCGAATAAATGACGGTTCGTTCACTTATCACGGATCACCGGCGGTTCGCAACGACCGCTCCGGTGGATCGACGCGTGTGCCGATGAGTTCGGGCAGGGCGCGCCGTCGTAAGGGCATGGTCGGCGTGACGCTCGACGACGCCAGGGCAATCGCCGCGACCCTCCCCCGTTCCTACGAGGCGCTCGTGCGCGACCGGGTGAAGTTCCGCGTCGGCCGCATCGTCTACGCCGCGTTCTCCCGCGACGAGACGATCATGGGCTTCGGCTTCCCGAGGGAGGAGCGCGACGCGCTGGTCGCGTCGGCGCCCGGGAAGTTCCTCATGCCCCGCCCCTCGGACATGCGGTACCAGTGGGTGCACGTCCGCCTCGACGCCATCGACGTCGACGAACTGCGTGAGCTGCTCGTCGACGCGTGGCGGATGTGCGTCCCGAAGAAGGTGGCCGCCGCCTACGACGCACACTGACGCGCCGTCAGCGTCGGGGCTTTCGCAGTTCGGCGAGCAGTTCCGCTTGCGAGTGGACGCCGAACCGGGCGTAGATCCCCACTGACGGCTCGTCAGCTCGCCGACCTCCGGCCGATCGGTCACCGCCGGCAGGCTCTCGATGTCGTCGAGCACGCGGGCGGCGCGGATCTCGGCGGCGATGTGACGGAGCCGGAGCTCCAACTCGGCGACGCGGTCGTTCGCGCGAACGGGCAGGCGCGGTATCCCCATCAGCGCGAAGGCGAGCTCGGCCGGGGCGTCGCCCGACAGCGGCGCGACCAGCGCGCACACCGGCGTCCACCCGCCGTCGCGGCAGCGGAACCGCACGCCGTGATCGGGATGCGGTGCCTCGAAGCTCGTCGCGTTGGCAACGAACTGCGCGACGTCGTCGGGGTGGACCTCGTCGAGGAGGCTGCGACCGACGACGTCCGATGGTTCCTCGCCGAGCAGGTCGCGGATCTCGGCACTGACCACGCGGATGCGCCAGTCGGGGTCAGCCTTCCCGACGGCGACCGGCGCCAGGTCACGCCACGGGACAGCCGGGTCGCGGCCGAGACGTCCGATCTGGTCGAGCGGGACGAAGATCGAGACGCCGACGCGTTCCCCGTCGACGTCGATGACGCGAGCCCAGACCTGGACCGTGACGCCGTCGTCGTTGCGCCGCTTGACGACGCGCTCGCTGCGCACACGGTCGAACACGCCGGCGTCGAGGGTCGCGAGCGTCTGCTCGACGGCGGCCGTGGGGCCGAGGAGGTCGGTGGTCCTGGCGCCCAGGAGCAACGCCGCCGGTCGATCGAACATCGCCGACGCCGCGTCGTTGACGAGCCGGACCACCCCCTGGCGCAGGTCCCACACGACAACCGGGAACTCGCAGCGTTTGAGCGCGGCCTCGAGGTCCGCGTGCGTGGTCGCCCAGATCGGTCTCGGGGCCGGCTGGCCGCCATCACCGTCGCGCTCGACGCTCGCCTCGCCGCGCGCCACCTACACGCGCCTCCCTCGCACGTACACGGCGACGACGTCGCGGAGCGCCGAGAGGTCGTCGAGGGGGTTCCCGTCGACGACGAGGACGTCGGCGTCCTTGCCGGGTTCGAGCGTGCCGGTGCGGTCGGCGATGCCGCAGGCGTCGGCCGCGCCCGCGGTGACGTTGACGATCGCGTCGGCGTTGGACATCCCCAGCATCGGGAGGAAGTCGACGACCCCGTCGGGCAGGACGTCGTGCGGCTTGGTCGGAGCGACACCCGCGTCGCTGCTGCACACGACGCGAGCACCGCGCCGGTACAGCTGCTGGTGGTTCGCGAGAATGGCCGCCATGCGCTGACGGATGGCGGGGAACGGCGGCGCCGAGCCCGACACCACGGCCGCCGTCATCGACAGCACCGAGCGCGACGAGGCGAGCTCGTCGAGCAGGTCCGGCTCGTCGGCGACGCCGTCGGCGGTGAACAGGGTGCAGTGCTCGATCGAGTCCGCCCCGACGGTCAGCGCGTCCCGCACCGCGTCGACGCCGTGCGCGTGCACTGCGAGCTTGAGTCCCGCCGCGTGCGCCTCCCGGAGGGCGACGGCGATGTCGTCCCCGCCGAACTGCGACTCGTGCGCCCCGACGGTGGGCGTCATGTTGCCGCCGCTGGCCATGATCTTGACGACGTCGACGCCGCGCTCGGCCCGTGCGCGCACCGCGCGGGCGACGTCACCGGGCTCGACCTCACCGCCGAGGAACCAGCAGTGACCCTTCGGCGTCGTGATCGGCGGCCCCGCGGCGAGAATGCGCGGCAGCACCTCGGTCCCGCTACCGCTCGAGTCCCGGAGCGAGAGCGACAGGTAGTCGCGGTCGCCCAGATCCCGGACGGTGGTGATGCCGACCGACAGCGCCCGCCGCGCCGCGCTGCGCATGCGCGCGAGCAGCGCCGCATCGTCGTCGGCCTGCAGTTGCACCACCGGGTCGAGCGTGGCGTCGAAGCACAGGTGCTGGTGGATGTCGATCAGCCCGGGCAGCAGCGTGACGTCACCGAGGTCGACGAGCTCCGCCGACCTGCCCACCTCTCGTCGGGCCCGGACGCCGGCGATCCGGCCGTGCTCGTCGATCTCGAGGACGTGGTCGTCCAACACGGCGGGTGACGCCGACGTGAACAGGCGCCTGCCGGTGAGGAGCACGGCGCAAATCGTGCCTCACCGAACGGCGGTCAGTGCGGCTGCATCGCCTTGGCCATCGCCTCTTCGGTCGCTCGGAGCTCCTCGGTCGGGCTGAAGATCACGAACTCCGTACCGGCGTCGGCGTCGGGCACGTGCCCGGGCGGCATGTAGAAGGCCTGACCTTCCTCGATGATCTCGTCGTGGTCGTCGTAGTGGACGATCATCCGGCCGCGGAACAGGTAGCCCCAGTGCGGGCAGCGGCAGTGCGAACCCGGCAGGCTTGCGAGCATCGGGCCGAGCGAATGCGTCTCGGTGATGTCGACGAAGCTCGCGGTGTAGCCGCCGAGATCGCTGAAGCGATCGGTGGCGACCGGGTACTCGTTGACGGTCTCGGTGGTGTGCTTCGAAACGGTCGGCATGACTCCTCCTCGATGCGGATCGGCGTGGTCGACGATCGACGATCGGGTGCCTCCGTTCCATCGGGCGTCCACCCGATCTTTCGTCGCCGGGCGTCCTAACCTCACCGCGTGAGCCCGTCCGCGGACGACGCGCCGGTACGTCTCGCCGAGCTGCTCGCGGTGCTGTCGCTCGGGATCGACCTCGGTTTCTCCCAGCCCATGGAGCACGTCCTCCGGCAGTGCCGGATCGCGCTCCGGCTGGCCGATCTCGCCGAGGTCGACGACGCCGACCGGGTCGCCGTGTACTACGCCGCGCTGCTCGTCAACGTGGGTTGCCACAGCGATGCGCACGAGCAGGCACGGTGGTTCGGCGACGACATCGCGCTCAAGGCGACCAAGTACGACCACGAGCCGTTCAGCGCCGGCGACATCGCCGCGATGGTGCGGCTGCTCGGGTCCGGGAGCACGCCCGCGCACCGCGTCCGGGTCGCGTTCGACTTCGCCGTCTCCGGGCGCAAGGGCATCGACGCGATGATCGCCGGTCACGCGCGCATGGCCCGCCGCCTCGGCGCCGAGTTGCAACTGCCCGACGCCGTCCTCGACGCGGTCGGCTCGTCCTACGAGATGTGGAACGGCAAGGGGTATCCGGCCGAGCGCTCGGGTGCGGACATCCCCGTCGCCAGCCGGATCGCGCAGCTCGCGGAGTTCCTCGAGGTCGCCCACCGGCGGGGCGGCATCGAGAGCGCGCTCGACGTCGCCCGGCGCCGCGCCGGCAAGCAGTTCGATCCTCGCCTCGTCGAGATCGTGTGCGCCGATGCCGAGAAGATCTTCGACGACCTCGACGGCACGGAGTCGTGGGATGCCGTCATCGACGCCGAGCCAGCCCTGTCGGTCGCACTGTCGCCCGCGCAGCTCGACGACGCGCTCGCCGCGATCAGCCGGTTCGTCGACCTGAAGTCGCCCTACACGCTCGGGCATGCCGCGGCAGTCGCCGACCTCGCCGGTGGCGCGGCAACTGCGATGGGTGCGCCGGACGCGGAGGTCGCGCTCGTGCGTCGCTCGGCGCTGGTGAGCCGCTACGGGTGCCTCGGCGTGTCGAACGGCATCTGGGACAAGCGGGCCCCACTGTCCGCGTCGGACTGGGAGCGCATCCGGCTGCACCCGTACCTCACCGAGCGCATGCTCGAACGATCGGGTGCGTTGCGTCCGCTCGGCCCCATCGCGTGCCTGCTGCGCGAGCGCCTCGACGGCTCCGGGTACCCGCGAGGACTCACGGGTGCCTCGATCCCACGGCCGGCGCGTCTCCTGGCCGCGGCCGACGTCTACCAGGCGATGCTCGAGCCGCGCCCGCATCGCGCGGCGCGACCGCCCGACGAGGCAGCCCACGAGCTCCGCGCCGAAGCCCGCGCCGGTCGCCTCGACGGCGACGCGGTCGAGGCGGTCGTCGGCGCCGCCGGCCATCCCGTCGTCCGACGAGTCGACCGACCGGGCGGCCTGACGCGCCGCGAGGTCGATGTCCTGCGGCTGCTCGCCCGCGGGGCGTCCACCAAGGACATCGCCACCCGCCTCGTCATCTCCCCGAAGACCGCCGGCACCCACATCGAGCACATCTACGCCAAGCTCGGCGTGACCACCCGCGCCGAAGCCGGCCTCTTCGCCGTGCGGCACGGCCTCCTCCCCGAGACCGCGGCCGACGACGACAGTGTCGCGGCTACCTCGTGAGCTCGTGCTGGATGGCGCGCGTGATCTCGCCACGGAGCGCGTCCTGCGTGAGCTTGCGACCGTTCCGGTCGCGCACGTAGAAGGCGTCGACGACCTCGTGCCCGATCGTCTGGACCTTGGCCGAGCGGATGTCCAGGTCGAGGTCGGCGAGTGCTCGGGTGATCCGGTAGAGCACGGCGGTGGCGTCGGCGGCGTGGACGTCGATCACGGTCGCGTCGGGGGACGCGTCGTCGTCGAACGTGACGGTCGGCGACGCGGCGCGGGGCGTCGGCAGCGTGGGGCGCGTGTAGCGACGGGCGCGCTCGTCGAGACGGGCGGCGAGAGCGAGCCGCCCGTCGAGGGCGAGCTCGATGTCGCGGATCGCCTTCGGCCACGGCGGGTCGCCGCGGAGCGGATCGGTGACGCGAAAGCGGGACACCGCGGCGCCGTTGTCCGTCGAGAGCGCGTCGGCGGCGATCACCTCGAGGCCGTGGAGCGCAAGGACGCCGGCGATGCGGCTGAAGGTCCCCGGGCGGTCGTCGGCGACGACGGTGATCGTGTCGCCGCCCGCGTCGATGCGGCGTTCGGCAACGGCGAGCGCCGCCCGCACGGCGGGGTCGTCGCCGAGTGCCGCGCCGTCGCGTCCGACGGGTGACGATCCTCCGGCGAGGAGGTCGTCGACGCGGTCGACGAGGAGCGCGACGAGCTCGGCCCGCCAGGGCGTCCACGCGGCAGGTCCGGTGGCGCGCGCGTCGGCCTCGGTGAGGGCGGCGAGCAGGTGCAGCTGCGCCCGGGTGCGAACCGCGTCAGCGACGCGGGCGATCGTCGCAGGGTCGTCGAGGTCCCGTCGGGTCGCGACGTCGACGAGCAGCAGGTGATTGGCGACGAGTGCGACGACCGTGTCGACGTCGGCCGGCGCGAAGCCGAGTCGTGAGGCGATGGACCGTGCGAGCCCGACGCCGACGTCCGTGTGGTCGCCCTGGTGCCCTTTGCCCAGGTCGTGCAGGAGCGCGGCGAGGACGAGGAGGTCGGGTCGCTCGACCGTCGTCGCGAGCCGGGCGCCGTTGGCGACCGCCTCGAGCGTGTGGCGGTCGACGGTGTAACGGTGGAACGGGTTGTGCTGCGGTCGGGCGTGCACGTCGGACCACTCGGGGAGCACGAGGCGCGACCACAGCCGTGCGTGGTCGAGCGCCTCGATCACCGGGATCGCCCTTCGGCCCGAGAGCAGCAGGGTGACGAGTGCGTCACGAGCTTCCGGTGACCACGGCTCGACAGGGTGGGCGCGGGCGTCGAGCTCCCGCAGCGCCTCACGCGACAGCGCCGCGCTCGCGTTGGCGGCGTGCACTGCGACCCTGAGCACGGCGTCCGGCTCGGCGGCGGCCGCGGCCGACACGTGCACCTCACCGTCAAGGAGATCGATGCCGTCGGCGAGTCGTCGCGGACGTGCCGCCCGCCGACCGAGCGGGCCGCGGAGCGCGAGCGCGATGCGCCGCCACGCCTCGTCGCTGTGCCACGCGATGAGCCGCCCCGCTTCCGCGACGCTCGACATCAGCGCGTCGGTCTCGGGCAGGTCGAGCGCGCGCGCGACCCCGTCCCGGTCCTCGAGCAGGAGCGTGTTGTTCGGGCGACCGGTCAGGCGGTGGAGCTCCACGCGTACGGCGAGGAGCGTCTCGTACGCCGCGGTCAAGAGCTCCGAGTCGGCCTCGTCCAGCACCGGCCGCGCGGCGTGCGCCCACCACAGCGCGTGCACGTCGCGGAGCCCGCCCCGGCCGTCCTTCAGGTCCGGCTCGAGCGCGAACGCAACCTCGTGTACGCCGGCGTGGCGCTCGCGGACACGAATGGAGAGCTGGGTCAACCACTTCTTGCTGCGGGCGCGCCACTGGTGTGCGGCGGCGTCGCGGAGCTCGACGGCGAGAGCTTCGTCACCGGCGATGCAGCGCACGCTCAGCAGTGCGGTTGCGGTGTCGAGGTCGTCTTCGGCGAGCGAGAGCGCCTGACCGATCGTCGCGACCTTGTGCCCGAGGTGGATGCCCTCGTCCCAGATCGGATACCAGATCCGATCGGCGACGCCGGCGACATCGCCGCCGCGATCGTGCACGAGCAGCACGTCGATGTCGCTGTGCGGGCACAGCTCGCCGCGGCCGTAGCCACCGATCGCCACGAGCGCTGCCGGGATCGCCCGGCCACCCGCCGCGTCCGTGAACAGCGACCGCAGCCAGCCGTCGATCACGGCCGCGTGCTCGCGGCACCACGCCGACCCGCGCCGAGTGTCGGCGAAGAGGCGCGTGCGATCGACCGCCACGGGGCGAGGGTACGACGCCAAGGTTTCGGCACTGTTTCGTGTTCCACGGCAACGTGGTGGCATGCGAACGCCGGCGTCCGGGCTCCTCCAGCGCGGATCGCGCGTCCTGACCGTCGGCGTGACGCAGTGGCGGGCAACCGTCATCGGCATCGTGCTCGTGGCCGTCGTCACCGCGTCGGTCGGGCCGCTCGGTGACTCGGCGCGACCGGTCCAGGCGCTGGCGCTCGTCGTCCCCGTCGTCGTCGCCGCCGTGCTCGGCGGCCACCGTCCCGCGTACGCCGTCGCCGTCGCCGCGGCGCTCGCGTTCGTGCTCGTGTTGCCGCCGGTCGGCTCGGTGCGCGTCCGTGTCGCGGAGGATGCGACGGCGCTCGCGGTGTTCGGGCTCGTCGCCGTCGTCGTGGCGACGCTCGTCTCGCGCCGCATCGAGACGCTCGCCGAAGTCGAGCGCCAGCGCGCCGCGCTGCTCCGCGCCGTGTCCCACGACCTCCGCACGCCGCTGGCGTCGATCCGCGCGGCCGCGTCGGATCTCGCCGTCGGCGATGCGCTCCCGCCACCGACGGCGACCCGCTTCGCCGAGATCATCGGTGAAGAGGCGGACCGCCTCGACCGCCTGGTGGCCAACCTGCTGAGCCTCGGTCGGATCGAGGCCGGTGCATTCCAGCCGGCGCTCGACGCCGTCGACCTGGCCGAGATCATCGACGCCGCCGCCCGCCGATTGGCGCCCCTGTTCGCCTCGGTCACCGTGCGGCTCGACGTCGCCGAGGCACTGCCGCTGGTACGCGGCGACCACACGCAGCTGGATCAGCTCGTCACGAACCTCCTCGAGAACGCGGCCCGCCACAGCCCGCCGGGCACGACGGTGACCGTGGCCGCCGCCGGAGAACGTGAACGCATCGTCATAGCCGTCGCCGACCAGGGGCCGGGCGTGCCACCGGACGAGGCCGCGGTGCTCTTCGAGCCGTTCCGCACCGGCCGCATCCCCGGTGTCGGTGGAGTCGGCCTCGCCATCTGCAAGGCGGTCGTCGACGCGCACGACGGTACGATCGCCGTCGGTGCGACACCCGAGGGCGGCGCCGTCTTCACCGTCACCCTCCCCCGCGAGTGACGTCACCGTCCTGCTGATCGAGGACGATCCGTCGGTCACGGAGGTCGTCGCCTCGGCGCTGGCGGTGCGTGGCTACCAGGTGCGCACCGCGGCGACCGGTCGCGACGCGCTCGACGCCGCCATCGCCGCGACGCCCGACGTCGTCCTGCTCGATCTCGGCCTCCCGGACATGGACGGGGTCGCCGTGTGCAGGCAGCTGCGGACCTGGTCGCCGCATCCGATCATCGTGCTGTCGGCCGACGGCGCCGAGGAGCGAAAGGTCGCCGCACTCGACGAGGGGGCGGACGACTACGTCACGAAGCCGTTCTCGATGCCGGAGCTGCTCGCCCGCCTGCGGGTCGCCGAGCGGCACCGCCGGCTGGCCGCCGGCGCAGCCCGCGACGAGGTCATCGTGGTCGGCGACGTCCACATCGACACCGCCGGGCGAACCGTCACGATCGACGGCTCACCGGTCGAGCTGACGCGTAAGGAGTTCGACCTGCTCGCCGCGCTCGCCCGCAACGCCGGACGCGTGCTCACGCACGGCGCGCTCCTCGAACACGTGTGGGGAGACCGGACCGGCGGGACCGGTTCGCTCCGCCGGCACATCGCCCAGCTACGCCGACAACTGGGGAACAGCGGGACAACCCCACGCATCGAGAGCGAGCCGGGGACGGGCTACCGCCTCACCCTCGACGACGGGTGACGACAGCCTTCGGACACGCGGCTGAAACAGACGCGACCACCGACGTTCACGCCGAGCGAACGATCACGTAACAGGCGGTCCTTACGGTCCCCGTCATGATCCGAACACGGCTGCAACGACTCGAGGACCGTGACACCCGGCGACTGTTCGCCGTGATCCTCGGGGGCAAGATGCTCGGGGTCGTCACGCTGCTCGGCCTCATGAAGGGCTTCGCCTGGTACTTCGACGCCCCGGTCGGCGCCGCACCGCTCGGCCAGGTCGCGCACAAGGCCGGCGACTTCGTCAACCCCATCAACACCATGTGGGTGCTCGTCGCCGCGTTCCTCGTGTTCTTCATGCAGGCGGGCTTCATGGCGCTCGAAGCGGGATTCGCGCGGTCGCGCGAAGCCGTGAACATCCTGCTCGAGTGCGTGTTCGACACGTGTCTCTGCGGAATCCTGTGGTGGGCCATCGGCTTCGCCTTCATGTTCGGCGAGGGCAACGGCATCATCGGCCACCAGTTCTTCTTCCTGCACGGGATGACCGACGCCTACGGCTCGACCGGCGTCGCCTTCCTCGCGTTCTTCCTCTTCCAGTTCGCGTTCGCGGACACCGCCTCCACGATCACGTCGGGCGCCATGGTCGGGCGCACTTCGTTCAAGGGCGACATCCTCTACAGCACCTGCGTGTCCGGCTTCATCTATCCGATCTTCGGTCACTGGGTGTGGGGCCCCGGCGGCTGGCTCGGCAACACCATGGGCTGGTTCCACGGCCTCACCGGCGGTGCGGTCTTCCGCGACTTCGCCGGTTCCACGGTCGTGCACACCGTCGGCGGGTTCATCGCCCTGGCCGGTGCCATCGTCCTCGGTCCCCGCCTCGGCCGGAAGTTCACGCGCGACGGCGGCGGGCCCACGCCGCCGCACGACCTCACCATCGCCGCCATCGGCGCCGTCATCCTCTGGTTCGGGTGGTACGGGTTCAACCCCGGTTCGACACTCTCGGCCATGGACTGGGTCGGCATCGGCCGCGTCGCCGCGAACACGACGCTCGCCGCGTGCGCCGGCGGGCTCGTCGCGGTGCTGTTCGTCTATCCGCGATCCAAGAAGTGGGACCTCGGCATGTCGCTCAACGGGTTCCTCGGCGGGCTCGTCGCCATCACCGCGCCGTGCTACTGGGTGTCACCGGCGGGCGCGCTCCTCATCGGCGGTCTCGCCGGCATCATCGTTCCGCTCGGTGTCGATCTCCTCGAGCACATCCGCATCGACGATCCGATCGGCGCCGTCCCCGTGCACGGCATGTGCGGCATCTGGGGGACGCTGTGCGTCGGGCTGTTCGCGACCGGGCAGTTCGGGATCCCGACGCCCGACGGCGCCGACACGACGACCGTCGTCAAGGGGCTCTTCTACGGCGGAGGGTTCGATCAGCTGAAGGCGCAGGCGATCGGCAGCCTCACGTGTGTGATCGTCGTCACGGCGGTGGCGCTGTCCGTGATGTACGCGATCAACGCCATCCGCGGTGCGTGGAGCCTCCGCGTCGAGCGCGACGGCGAGCTCGAGGGGCTCGACATCTTCGAGCACGGCATCACCGCCTACCACATGGAGTTCGGCCACGGCATGGGCTACACGATCCCGCCCACGCTGCCCGGCGGCACGCTCCTCGGCACGTCTGCGACCACCGCCGCCGGCCGGGAACCCGAGCCGGTCTGACGGCGCCGACCCATCAACCGCTTCCCGACACGAAGGAGTCGACGTGCCGCACCTGGTCACCGCGATCATCAAGCCGTTCAAGCTCGAAGAGGTCCGCGAGGCGCTGCGCAACGCCGGCGTCGAGGGGCTCACCGTCTACGAAGTGCAGGGCTACGGCCGCCAAGGCGGCAAGACCGAGGCGTTCCGCGGCTCGGAGTACAAGATCGAGTTCGTCCCGAAGGTCAAGATCGAAGCCGTCGTCGACACCGCGATCGTCGACAAGGTCATCGACCTGATCGCCGCCACTTCGAAGACGGGCAAGATCGGCGATGGGAAGATCTGGGCTCACGACCTCGACCGGTTGATGCGCATCCGCACGGGCGAGATCGGCGACGACGCCCTCTGACGTGGCCCGGCTCGACGCGCCGCTCGCGGACACGAGCGGGTTCGCAACCCACGACGCGGTCGTCGCTCTCGTCCGCTGGCCCGAGGATGCCGGGAACATCGAGCAACTGCGAGCAGCCGGGACACCCCGGCTGCTCGTCGTCGCCCGCGACGAGCCGGCGCCCGAATCGACGCTCTGTGACGAGGACTGGATCCGGCTACCCGCGAGTGACGCCGACATGCGCGCTCGCATGCACAACCTCGCGGCGCGCGCCGGACGCCACCTCGTCGCCCCCGTCGTGAAGGGCGATGGCCGGATCGTGTTCCGCGGGAGCTGGACAGCGCTCGGGCCGACAGAACAGGCGATGGCGCGGGCGCTCGCATCCCGCTTCGGCGACGTCGTCACCACCGACACGCTCGCCCACGCGGTCGACCCACACCTCACGGCGACGGGCGTGCGCGTGCAGATCATGCGCCTGCGCAACCGCGTCGCACCGCTCGGCCTCGAGCTGCGCACGGTGCGGAACCACGGCTACGTGCTGCAAGCCGTGCAACACGCCTGACGCGGTGCCGGTGCTCAGGGCGTCTGGTAGTTGACGAGATCGGACTCGATGATCTGGCTGGGGGCGGGCACGCCGACCTCGGCCAGCGCGGCACCGAGGCGCGAGCCCATGAAGGCTTCCTGATCCGCCTTGCTGTCCCACACCTCGGAGACGACCCAGCCCGTCGTCGTCGGTCCGCCGCTGTGGCTGCGAAGGCCCTTCGGCCAGTCGCCGGTGCCGTCTCGGGCGATGCCGAGCTTCTCGTTCACCGCCCAGTACTGGTCGGCGCCGACTCCCTCGAACGCGAGAACGATTCCGTAGGACATCCGCGCCCCCCTCTTCATCCCGGCGGATACGACGACCGTACGGATGCGACGACACACGGTCAACGGCTGCCACGCCGGGCGTAGATTCCGGCCGTGCTGCGGTTCCACGAGCACGGCGGTGTGACCCTCGCGTTCGACATGACCGGCTCCGGCGAACCGCCGCTGGTGTTCGTGCACGGCTGGCTCTGCGACCGGTCGCACTTCGCGCCCCAGATGGCCCACTTCGCGACCCGTCACACCGTGGCCGCGCTGGACCTGCCGGGGCACGGCGACAGCGGCCGGCCGACCCCGGGCGGCGGCCGCTACGACGTCGATCAGCTCGCCGGGGACGTACTCGCGATCGCGACGGCTGCCGGGTGCGAGAACCCCGTCGTGATCGGTCACAGCCTCGGCGCGGTCGTGGCGCTCGCGTGTGCGGCGCGTCCCGGCGCGGTTCGCGCCGCCGTGCTGCTCGATTGCACACCGATCCTCGACCGGGCGGCGAAGGACTTCCTCACATCTGCGTTGCGTGAGATCGAGACCGACACCGACGGCGAGTACCGCCGTCACTTCGTCGGTGGGTGGTTCCTTCCGACGGACACCGTCCGACGGGACGAGATCGTCGCCGCATCCGGGGGCGCCCCGGCGTCGCTCGCGGCGGATGCCATCAGAGGGCTCGTCCACTTCGACGCCGCCGCCGCGTTCGCCGCGGTACGCGTCCCGCTCCTGTCGGTCCGGTCAGGCCTGCCCGGCGATGCGCCCGGCGATCTGCGAGCGGCGTGCCCCACGATCACGATCGGCCAGACCGTCGGCGCCGGGCACTTCATCCAGCTCGAGGTGCCCGAGCAGGTGAACGCCATGATCGAACGGTTCCTCGTCGTCAACGCCCTCTGACCGGGCGAGGAGGATCGCGGCGAGATCGTCGGGGTGGCTCACCATGGCGTCATGCGGGGCGTCGAGCTCGACGCACTCGTCGACACCGCCGAGGTTGTCGATCGACCGGCGCTGCTGCGCCGGCGACAAACCGCGGTCCTTGCGGGTGAGCACCCACGTGCGAGGGATCGTCGCATCGAGGTCGTTGCGGCTCACGCGCTCGGCGATGAGCCACCCCGCTTCGGGACACAGGCTCGACGCGACGACGCGCCGCTGGTCGCGCTCCATCCCGTTGGCGAAGGCTGCGAGGGCCACGAACGCGGGCAGCCGGGTCGGCGAGCGGCGCCGCGCCGCGACGACTGCGATCGCGCGCAGGGGGCCCCGCAGCACGTCCACCACGCTGCCTCCCTCGGGCGGGACGGCGCAGGCAAGGAAGACCATGCGCCGCACCCGGTCGGGACCGAGCCGCGTGGCCACCGCGGGTAGCACGACGCCGGCCAGCGAGTGACCGGCGAGCACGACGCGATCGAGCCCGGCTTCGTCGACCTGCCGCACGGTCTCGTCGACGCACGACCGGACGGTCGCCTCTGCCAGCGGAACGCGCGATCGCCCGCGGCCCGGCAGGTCGACGGCGACGACGGGGACGTCGGGCGCCCGAGCGGCGAGGGCGGCCACCGTCGGCGCCCAACACCGCGAGTCGCTGCACGCCCCGTGGACGAGCACGATGCCCGGCAGATCGAACGGCGGCATCGCGTGTCCGGCTACACGGCCGGGGCCCGACGGAGCCCCCGGAGGAACCTGAACTCGCGAATGCCGCCCGCGTGCTTCCTGCCGAGCGCTCGTAGGTGCGGCGAGAGCTCGCCATAGGCGCTCATGCGATGGTCGAACGCAACGTCGCGGAACATCTCGGCTCGCGCATCCATGACGTGCGCGTTGTGTTCGACGAGGCCGTCTGAGTCGAGGTACGCCTCGTGCACCTCGCACTCGGTTCCGGCCGAATCGACGAACCAGTCGTACCGAAGCGTGCGGGTGTCCCGCGTGGCGGTGAGCCGGACGAGCTCTTCGGCGTGCCGTTCGAAGGCGGTGAGTCGGCCGGGGCGGATCCTCAGGCGGGCGATCACCTCGAGGTGATCGCCGTCGCGGTCACCGGCGGCGGCGTGCCCGGCGTCGAGTCCGCGAACGAACGCGAAGACGGACGGCGGTCCCATCCGTTGCGTGACGAGCTCGACGAACGCGTCGGAGACCTCACCGAAGATCGTCGCCTGATGGTCGAAGGCGAACTCGCGGAGCAGGACCACTGTCGGGTCCATCGTGTGCAGCTTGTGCTCGAGCAGCCCCTGCTCGTCGGGGAACCGTTCGTGGACCTCGCATTCGGTGCCGTCGGTGTCGACGAAGACGTCGCAGCGAAGCGTGTGCGTGTCGTTCTCCCGGGTGGCTCGGACGATCTCGTCCACTTGGGACGTGAACCCGTCGAGCTGCCCGGGACGGATCTTCATCCGGACGATCACTTCCAGGTCGGGCATGGGGACCGCCTCTCGGGCTCAGACCGTCTTCGGGACGTGGCGGGACAGGAACACCTTCATGACCTTGTGGCCGAAGTCGGCCGTCGGACCGAACATGCACGGGCAGCCGCCGTCGATCACGGTGATGCCGTGCTCGCGCCCGTACGCGGTGGCCGTGTCACTGACGCTTCCCCGGCCGGGTCCTCGGTGCATCCAGACCCGGGTGATGCCGAGATCGGCGCATTCGCGCATCGTGTCGTCGGCGCGGGACGGCGCCGTGGCGATCACGACGGCGTCGACGCCGCCGGGGATGCTCTTCAGGTCGTGGTAGCTGCGGTCGTTCTCGACCCGGTCGGTGTTGGGGTTGACGGCGAACACGTCGTAGCCGCGGTCGCGCAGCCGCTTGTAGACGGTGTTCGCGCCGTGTTCCTTCGCGGTGCGGGACACGCCGGTCACCGCGATGCGCTTGCTGGCGAGGAACGCGCTGGCTGCTTCGTCGACGGTTGTCATGGTGCGCTCCGATCTCACGGCGCCGCGGAAGCGACGGGTTGCGGGACGAGACCGAGCTGCACGGCGACGGAGAGGTTGTCGTAGTACAGGTTGTCGACGACGATCTCGTCGCCGCGCATGCGCACCAGCTCCATGCCCCGCACCTCGACGCGCGCACCGGTCGGTGCGAGCTCGGTGCCGTCCGGGAGCAGCAACGTCCCCGTGTGGGTGCCGGCGAACGTCCACTCGTCGGCGAACGCGTCGCCCTGCTCGACGTAGCTGAGGAGCCCCCACTCGATGTCGGGGAACGCGGCGAGCTCGCGCGTGAGTCGCTCCCGGATGAGCTCACGACCCTCGAAGAGTCCGTCGGGCATCAGCTGCACGGCGTCCTCCGCGTAGAGGTCCATGCAGGCGTCGAGGTCGCGAGCGTTGTAGCGCTCGACGTAGCGTTCGAGGAGCGCTTCGTGGTCAGTCATCTCCTGCTCCCTTCTCGGCGACCGACGTGGTGGCGGCGTTGGCGTCGGGGGCGTCGCGCTCGACCTCGATCGAGTAGTCGGCGGCGAGCGCGGCGAGCGCGGCGATCGCCGCCATCGTCGGTGCGACGATGAAGCCGACGACACCGACGGTGACCGGCACTTCCATGACGGTCTTGTGGTCGGCGTCCTTGATGATCACGCGGCGGACGTGGCCTTCGTGGAGGAGGTCCTTGACCTTCTCGACGAGGTGGCCGCCCTTCACGTCGAAGGTCTCCGTCGTCGTTGCGGTGCGTTCCGGCATGGTGTTCCTCTCGGTCTCGAGTCGCGGTTCAGGCGGTCACCGGCGTGCGGGGTTCGCTCGGCTGCTGCGCCGCCGGTGGCGAGCTCCGGCGGCCGCCCATCACGGGACGGATGAGCAGCGCGGCAGCTCCCGCGGCGAGGAGGCCGCACAGCAGTGCGCCGCCGGCGACCCAGGGCAGGGCCGGCACCTCGGCGGCGAGCGTCCCGCGGACCGAGACACCAGCACCGGCGTCGGCGTTCATCATCACGATGCGCCAGTCACCGGAGCGGGGCGTCCACGGCACGGTCATCTCGCCGGCGCCGATCCTCGACACGGCCCAGATCGAGCTCTGTCGTGGGTTCGACGGTGCCCGACCGGGGTGCGTGGTCTCTGCGCTGGTGCCGAAGTGGTCGATCGTCGCGTACCCGGCGCCGGCGAGGTAGCGGTCGACATCGGCCTTGCGGGCGATCCCGACGAACAAGGTGCTCTCACCCCGCGCGTGGACGCGCACCTGGGCGTCACCGAGGACGGTCGAGCCGTAGAGCCACGCCGGACCGTCGCCGCGAAGGTCGCCGACGATCGCGTACGTCTCGGTGTGCATCCGCAACGGGCCGGTCGACACGAACCCGGCATCGTCGCGCTCGACCCGGTCGACCCACAGCGCCCACCCGCCGGCGGCGACGAGGGTGACGGCAAGGACACCGGCCACGCAGCAGGTGATGATCCGGGCGACGCGAGACGTTCGGTTCGACGTCGCCATGGTCGTTGGCGGTGATCCGTTCACGCCTCCACGGTGCGCCGGTCGACGGCCTCCGGAATCGGGGGGTTTCCCTGCGATTGCGCCGCGGGCGGGGCAGCGTTGTCGCGCAGCCACCCGACGAGCTGGCGTCGTGACGCCACGCCCGCCTTGCGGTAGATGTGGGTCAGGTGCGCCTCCACCGTCTTGTCGCTCAGGAACATCGCGGCCGCGATCTCGCGATTCGTGTGGCCCTCGGCCGCGAGCTCGGCGACCTTTCGCTCGCTCGCTGACAGCGCGAGGGGGCGCGGAGGCCGGCCGCCGATCCGCGCCAGCTCACTGCGGGCTCGGTGCACCCACCGCGGCGCGCCGAGCATGTCGAACAGCTGACGCGCCTCCTCGAGTGCGTCACGCGCAGCGCGCTTCTGCCGCGCCCGGCGCTCGACCGTTCCCAGCACGAGCAGGGTCCGTCCCCGCTCGAATGGCTGCGCCAGGTGGGCGTGCTCGGCGAGTGCTCGCTGGAGCCAGACACGCGCACCACCGAGGTCGCCGTTCGCGGCATCGACGACGCCGCGGCCTCGCGCGACCATCGCCCGCAACCACGGCAGGTCAGACGCGGACGCCGCACGCTCCAGGCGTCGAACGACAGCCGCCGCTTCGTCGCACGATCCGACGGCGACCATCGCGTCGATCGCGTCCGGAAGGACACGCAGCACGCTCGGGTGGTAGCCCGCGGTTTCTTCCAGGTCGACGGCGCGGCGCAGGTGCGAGACGGCAGCCTCGTGTCGTTCGAGCGACAGCTCGAGGACGCCCAGGGCCTTCAAGCTGCGGATCACACCCAGGACGTCGTTCGTGGCGTCGCACTCCTCGAGGCTCGTGAGCGCCTCACCGCGAGCGGCGTCCGCGTCGCCGCAGTAGGCGTCGACCATTGCCTGGAGCGTGAGGGCGCGACGGCGGTTCCCCGCGCGAGCGGTCCGCACGCCGAGCTCGTCGCACTGCCGGGCGAGGCGTGCGGCGTCCGCCCAGCTGCCGGACCAGCACTCGAGCTCGCCGAGGTGGAAGAGCACGACCGCGAGCGCGGCCTCGTCGCCCTGCGCCGCGTGTTCCTCGTGCAGAGAACGGAACAGCTCGCGGGCGCCGTCGAAGCGGTCGGCCCATTTCAACGTCATGGCCAGCGGGAACCGGCCCGTTCCCGGACCGGGATGCTGGAGAGGGGGCGCCGGGCCGACCTGGTCGTCGAGAGCGACGGCACGTGCGAGGAGCTCGCTGTCGAGACCCTCGCCCGCCAGGAACGTGGCCATGCACAAGTGATCGAGGGCTTCGGCGATCAAGACACGGTCGCCGGAGTCTTCGGCGGCGTCGAGCGCCGCTGAGGCGTGGCGCAATGCACTCGACGGGCTTCCGACCTGCAACTGCGCGTACGCGATGTCCCGCTCGATCGCGACGCGCAGCGCGGGATCGTCCCGTACGAGCTCGAGGGCCTCTCGAAGCGGCGCTTCCGCGGCAGCGAACTGCCCCTCGAGCATCGCGACCGCTCCCGACCGGTGCAGGGCGCGGGCGCGCGAGGCCGTCGTCGGTGCGCTCGCCAGCGCCTGCTCCAACAACGCTCGGGCGCGGGGTGTGTCGCCGGCGGCGATGTGGTGGTCGGCGGCGTCGAGGCGACGCCGCGCGAGCGCCGCCATCTGCGCGGGGGGCGTCAGCCGTGCCGCGTGCTCCATGAGCACCGCCGCCGTCTCGGTCGCGCCGCGACGGGCTGCTCGTGACGCCGCCGAGTCGATCGCCGCCGCGACCGCACCGTCGGGCTCGTGCGCGCCGAGCGCGAGGTGCCGCGCGCGCTCGTCCGGTTCCACGACGAGCTCGACGAGGCGGGCGTGCATCGCACTGCGTTCTTCGCTCGACGCGTCCGAGTAGACGACGGACGCCAGCAACGGATGCGTGAACCGGACGACACCATCGCGCGTGGTGATGACTCCGGCGGCAGCCGCCCGTTCGAGTCGCGTACCGCCTGCGTCGCCGACCGCCTGGGCGACAACCTGTACGGTCGGTTGGCTGAGCGCGGATGCGGCGAGGAGCGCCTGTCGCACCGACGAAGGCAGTCGGCCGATGCGGACACCGAGGAGATCCGAGAGCGTCGGTGGCACGGCGAGCGGTTCCGCCGCCGAGGTGGACGTCTCCGGATCGAGCAGGGCCCGACCGAGCTCGAGCGCGAAGAACGGGTTCCCACCCGAGGTCTCCTCGATGCGGCGGAGCACCGGGGGGAGAAACGCCGTGCCGAGCCGCGCTCGGAGCAAAGCGTCCAACACGTCGGGGCCGAGCGGCGCGACAGGCAGCGACACCACCGCGCCGGCGTCGAGTGCCCCGCGCAGATCCAAGGGATCCGAGGGTGTCGACCCGGTACGGCTCGCCGTGACGAACCCGACGGGCTCGCGGCCCAGCCGCCGAGCGGCGAACTGCAACGCCCGCAACGACGGCACGTCCAACCACTGGAGGTCGTCGATCGCCACGACGATCGGTGTCGACCGCGCCCACGCGCTCAGCACGCTCGACACAGCCGTCGCCACCGCGCGGCGCTGCAGCGGCGCTCCCTCGTCAGCGGCGCGGAGCAGCGCGACACCGAGTGCGGCGCACTGCGGTGGCGGCAGCTGTCGGTACACGTCGTCGGGGACGGCACCGAACAGGTCGCCCAACCCGACGTACGGGAGCTCCAACTCCGTGGCTGTCGGGCGGCACTCGACCACGGCATGCCCGGCATGGCGGGCCGCTGCGACGGCCTCGCGCCACAGCGTCGTCTTGCCGATACCGGGATCGCCGTCGATGACGATCGCCGACGGTCCCGACCCGAGCGTCTCGACCCACCGCGCGATCGCGGCGAGCTCGGTGTCCCGGCCGATCACGCGTCGTGCAGTGAGGAGCTGCGGCGCTGACACGGTCGGCGTGCCGTCGCGTCACTCGTAGCGGAGCGCGAGGCCCGGTTGCAGCCGGACGGCTCGGCGCAGCGGTCCGATGACGACGAGCCATGCGAGCGCGAGCGTGGCGAGGATCGTGAACGCGACGACCGCTACCGGGAACGTGAACGGGACCGATCCGTAGTGGAACAGGTCCGTGACCAGCCACGACAGGAACCGGCCGATGAGGTACCCGACGGGGACGCCGATCGCGGATGCGACGACCGCGACGGTGAGCGCCTCCACGCGGAAGATGCGTCTGACATGGCGCGACGACGCCCCGACACAGCGGAGGATGCCGACATCTCGCGTGCGGTCGATCACGTTCATCGTCATCGCGTTCAGGAGGCCGATCAGCCCGATGAGCACGATCGGCACCCCCATCACCGCGAGGACCGCGACGAGCACGCGGTTGGCGTCGAGGTTCGCCGCCTTCTCGACGTGGTGGATCTCGGTCCGCACGGGGTACCCGGCGGCGGTGAGGCGGTCCTCCAGCGAGGTCGCCAGTTCCTCGATGGTGCGCTCGTCCTGGCTGCGGGCGGTCACCCAGTAGACGTTCGTGTCGGCGCGCCCGAGGTGCGCCTGGAACGTCGCCAGCGGGAGGTAGATGCCGGTGCCGTTGTTGAACAGCCTCCGGTCGATGCCGACGACCTCGAGATCGACGGGCCCGGTCGCCGTGCCGGTCCGCATGGTGTCGCCCACCTCGAGGTGCGCGGTCTCGGCGAGGGCACGGCCGATCACGACGACGTTGCGCCGCCCGGCGTCATCGGCGGGCTCGAGCCAGCGCCCGGTGGCAAGGTCCGGTTCGCTCATCGTGCTGCCCGGCGCCAGCCCGAACGCCTCGTACTGCGTACCGTCCACCTCGACGTCGTTGGCGAGGACGGGCTCGGCCGTGGCCACGCCATCGGTCGTCGAGATCACCCGGGCAGCGGTGCCGTCGAGGGCGGACGTGCTGCGCTGGGCCACGACGACGTCCCAGTGCACCGTGTCCCACACGTTGGCGGTGACGTCGGCGACCGTGGCGCCGAGTCCGAGGAACCCGACGGCGACGCCGAGCGCGAGGGTGATCTGCAGGACGGTGGCGAGCGATCGGGTGCGTCGTCGGGTCACGTTGCGCAGACCGACCCGCGTCGTGTGCGGAAGCGGGAGCCGGCGCAAGAGGCGGTCGGCGGCGTCGTTGCGGCCGCCGCTGAGGCCCGGCTCGAGACCGGCGCGCACGGACGTCCGCGCCGCCCGACGCAGCGCCGGCAGCGCGGCGAGCGCGGTGACGCCGAGCCCGACCACCACGCTGACCACGACGGTGGGGACGGGAACGCCCCACTCGACGCGGGCGCCGAAGAAGCGGTCGGCGATGAACCCGAGGGCGAGGTTGGCGAACGGGATCCCGAGCGCGATGCCGAGCACGGTGCCGGCGACGCCGAGGTACAACGCGGTCCGCAGGAACGAGCGCCGGATCTGCCGTCGCCGGCCTCCGATCGCCTTCATGACGGCGACCTCGCGGCGCTGCTCCGCCACCATTGTCGTCATCGTGTTGGAGATCAGCACGAGCGCCGAGATGAGCGCGAGGAACGCGCCGACGTAGAGCAGCGCGCTGAAGTTGTCGAAGACCTCCTTGCCGGGCCACGCCTCGCTGCCGCGGACGTCGGCGATGTCCGTGAACGTGACGCCCGGTGCGACCTCGGTGAGGCGACGCTGCACGGCGGCAGCGACGTCAGCCGCGTCCGCGGCGGGGTCGACCCGCAGCTCGACCGAGTTCACGCCGTCGAGACCGGCCAGTTCGTCCACCGCGGCCTGCGGCGCGTAGAGCACGGCGACCTCGTCGGCGACGATCTGGCTGAAGTTCATGGTGTCGCCGCGACCCGAGACGGTGAACGGGTGGGCGACGCCGCGTGGGTCGAGCAGCGACACGCGGTCGCCGATCGCGCCGCGGTAGCGCCCGGTGCGACCGTTCATGCGGTCGGTGACGAGCTGCGCGCCCTCGGGCGCGGTGCCGGCGTCGACGACGACGACGTTGACCTGCTGGTCCTCCCACGCCGGGATGCCGACGAGCAGGACGTCGCGCCGGCGGTTGCCGTCGACGATCTTGGTGGCGTACAGCGTGCGCGCGGTGAGCGCCTCCACCCCGGGGACGGCGCGCAGCGCGCCGAGCTCCGCGTCGCCGAGTACGACGTCGGACGTGGGGATGCGCGCGTCGTGGAGCCGGTCCTCCGTGATGCGCCGCTGCATGGCGCGATCCATCAGCGGCGGCATGGCCGAGATCCACAGTCCCGCAACCGCGAACGCGATCGTGACGACCGTGAACACGGCCCGGGCCGGTCGGCGACGCAGGTCGGCCCACGACTTGTGCGTGAGCGAGGTCATGACAGATCCGTGGCGATGCGCCCGTCGCGGATGGCGACGGTGCGGTGGGCCCGAGCGGCCAGGTCCCGATCGTGGGTGACGTACAGCACCGTCATCCCCAGCGCGTTCACGGCGGCGAGCAGGTCGAACATCTGCAGGGCCGTCTCGCTGTCGAGGTTGCCGGTC
>DASSOZ010000177.1:0-45816 GCA_035700105.1 Acidimicrobiales bacterium | reverse complement strand
ACGCCGTCGGGCGTGCTGCTGCTGCAGCGCGACGGCGCATGAACGACCCCGTGACGGGCGACGTGCTGGTCGTCATCGGCACCGGCGGGATGGGCACGGCGATCGCCCGCCGGTGCGGCTCGGGCCAGCGGGTCGTCGTCGCCGACGTCGGCGACGACGCACTCGACCTCGCCGCCGGCGCGCTGCAGACCGAGGGTCACGACGTCACCGCACGACACGTCGACGTGACCGACCGGGCGTCGGTCGAGGAGCTGGCGGCGACGGCGGCGTCGCTCGGGCCCGTGCGCGCCGTCGCCCACACCGCTGGCGTCTCGCCGGTGCAGGGGCCGGCCGATCTCGTGCTCGCCGTCGACCTCGTCGGCGCCGCCCACGTCCTCGACGTGTTCGCCGATGTCGTCGCGCCCGGCGGCGCGGGCGTCGTCATCTCCTCGATGGCCGGGCACCTGGTCCCCCCGCTCGCCGCCGACGTCGAGGCGGCGATCGTCGCCGCGCCCGCCGGCGAGCTGGCGTCGCTCGCCGCGGCGCGCGAGGCGGCGGTCGACCCGGGCATCGCCTACGCGTTCGCCAAGGCCGCCCTCGCCGTCCGGGTGCGCGCCGCGGCGACGGCGTGGGGCCGCGCCGGCGCCCGCGTCAACTCGATCAGTCCCGGTGTCATCGCCACGCCGATGGGGCACATGGAGCTCGCCGGCGCCTCCGGCAACTTCATGCGCCAGATGGTCGACTCGTCGGCGACGGGCCGCCTCGGCACGCCGGACGACATCGCCTCCGCCGCCGAGTTCCTCTTGAGCAGCCGGGCGTCGTTCGTGACCGGCACCGACCTGCTCGTCGACGGCGGCGCGGTGGCCGCCGTCCGCAGCGGGCGGGTCGGCGTCAGCGAGTGACCCGGATCTGCCGCACGAGCCAGTCCTCCACGTCGCGCGTGCTCTGCCGCGTGATCTCGCACTGCTGCGCCATCTGGTAGCCGTGGCACGCGCCCGGGTAGACGTGCAGCTCGGTCGGCACGCCGGCGCGGTTGAGGCGCAGCGCGTAGTCGACGTCCTCGTCGAGGAAGCCGTCGAGGCTTCCGACCGACACGAACGCCGGCGGCAGGCCACGCAGCTCGTCGACCGTCGCCCGCCCGGGCGCGGCGGTGTACGGGAGGTCGTCGCTGCCGTAGAGGTCGCCGAGGTAGGCGCGCCAGCCGAACGTGTTCGACTCCCGACTCCACACCGGCAGGCCGGCCTGCTGGCTCGACGCCGTGATCTGACGGTCGTCGAGCATCGGGCAGTCGAGGAGCTGGAACGCCAGCGGGACCTCGCCGCGGTCGCGGGTCAGCAGCGCCAGCGCGGCCGCGAGACCGCCGCCGGCGCTGACGCCGCGGATGCCGATCCGGCCCGGGTCGATGCCGAGGTCGGCGGCGTGGTCGTGCGTCCACTTCAGCCCGCGGTAGCAGTCCTCGAGCGGGTCGGGATACGCCGCCTCGGGCGCCAGCCGGTACTCGACCGACACCCCGACGAGTCCGTACCTCGGGCACAGCCGGTCGAACATCGGGTCGTCCATGGCGATCGAACCCATGACGTAGCCGCCGCCGTGGATGGAGTAGAGGCACGGGAGCGCGCCCGGCGCGTCGGCGCCGGCGTCGGCGTCGGCCGCCCGGTACACACGCACGACGACGTCCGGCTCGCCGTCCTTGCCCGGCACGACGTGATCGGTCCGCTCGACGGCGTCGGACAGCTCGACGTCGAAGCTGACACTGCGGATCATCGCCAGCACGTCGGCGTTCAGCGCCTCGAACGGCATCACGCCGATCGCAGCGGCGATGTCGGGGTGCAGCATGTCCGTGGGCGTCGTCACCCGCCGCACGATAGAGGCGGCGCCGCGATCCGGCGGGTTCGGATGACCGAACCGGGGTACCGGCGCACCCATGACACGACGCGCACTGGACCTGTTGGGCGGCGCGATCTGCCTGCTGCTGGCGATCGTGCTCCTCGTCGTCGGTCTGAAGGCCAACTCGCTGGGCGACTTCGCCCACGACAACGTTCGCCAGAACCTCGAGGAGCAGAAGATCTTCTTCCCGAAGGAGTCCGAGCTCCAGGCCGCCGAGCGCTCAACAGACGTCGTGAAGAACGCCGGCAAGCAGGTGCTGACGGGATCACAGGCCGAGGCGTATGCGAACGACTTCATCGCCGTGCACCTCTCGCACATCGCCGGGGGCAAGACCTACTCCGAGGTGAGCGCCGCCGCCCAGGCCGACCCGACGGACACGAAGCTCGCCGGGCAGGCACAGACGCTGTTCCGCGGCGAGACGCTGCGCGGGCTGCTGCTCGAGGCGTACGCCTTCGGGAAGATGGGCGACGAGGCGTCGGCGATCGCGCCGTGGCTCCTCGGCGGCGCCGTGCTCCTCGCGCTGCTCGGTCTCGGCGGCCTCCTGCACGCGTTCACGCATGCCGACCGCCATCGCGTCGGCGACACAGGCACGACCGCCATCTAGCCACGCGACGGGCCGTACGCTCGACCGGTGACGATCCAGACGACGAACCCGGCCACCGGCAAGGTCCTCGAGACCTTCACACCGATGACCACGGACGAGGTCGACGCCGCGATCGCGCTCGCCGACGCGACGTTCCGGTCGTACCGGCGGACGACGTTCGCGCAGCGCGCCGCGTGGCTGTCCGACGCGGCCGCGCTGCTCGACGGTGACCTCGACGACATCGCCCGGACCATGACGACCGAGATGGGCAAGACGCTGAAGTCCGCTGCGGCCGAGGCGGCGAAGTGCGCGACGGCGATGCGGTACTACGCCGAGCACGCGGAGGCGTTCCTGGCCGACGTCCCGCTCGACGATCCGTCGTCGGTCGGCGCGCGACGGGCGTACACGCGGTATCAGCCGCTGGGCGTCGTCCTCGCCGTCATGCCGTGGAACTTCCCCCTGTGGCAGGTGGTGCGGTTCGCCGCACCCGCGCTCATGGCCGGCAACGTCGGGCTGCTCAAACACGCCTCCAACGTGCCGCGGACGGCGCAGTACCTCGGATCGCTGTTCGCCCGCGCGGGCTTCCCGGAGGGCGCGTTCCAGACGCTGCTCATCGAGTCGTCCCAGGTGGAGGCCGTGGTGCGCGATCGGCGCGTCGCCGCCGCGACGCTCACCGGCAGCGAGGGCGCGGGACGGTCGGTCGCGGCGATCGCCGGCGACGAGATCAAGAAGACGGTTCTCGAGCTCGGCGGCAGCGACGCGTTCGTCGTGATGCCGTCCGCCGACCTGGACCGCGCCGCCGAGGTCGCCGTCACGGCACGGGTGCAGAACAACGGCCAGTCCTGCATCGCCGCCAAGCGGTTCATCGTGCACGAAGACGTCTACGACGACTTCACCGACCGGTTCGTGTCCCGCATCGAGTCACTCGTCATGGGTGACCCGCTCGACGACGCGACCGACATCGGCCCGCTCGCAACCGAGCAGGGACGCGCCGACGTCGCCGAGATCGTGGACGACGCGATCGCGAAGGGAGCGGACGTCCTGTGCGGCGGTAAGGCCGTCGACGGACCAGGTTGGTACTACCCGCCCACGGTGCTCGCCGGCGTCACGAAGGACATGCGGGCGTTCGGAGAGGAGGTCTTCGGACCCGTCGCCACGCTGTTTCGCGTCGCGAGCATCGACGCCGCCATCGAGGTCGCGAACGCGACGACGTTCGGGCTCGGGTCGAACGCGTGGACGTCCGATGCGGGTGAGCAGGCGCGCTTCGTCGACGAGCTCGACGCCGGCGCGGTGTTCGTGAACGGGATGACGACGTCGTACCCGCAGCTTCCCTTCGGTGGGGTGAAGCGCTCGGGCTACGGGCGAGAGCTGAGCGCGGCCGGGATCCGCGAGTTCTGCAACCTGAAGACGGTGTGGGTCGGCGGTTGAGGCGTCACGGCGTGAACGACGGCCGCCGGTTGGCGTCGAGCACCCGCCAACAGTTGCAGTCGGCGTGGAACTCCGTCGGCCACCACGTGTCGCCACCGCTGAACTTCGACGGCGCCGCGTACGTCGCCGGCGGGTTGGGATACGAGTACTGGATCGGTCCGGCGTTGAACAGCCCAGGCAGCGCCGCCTCCCGCGTCAGCGCCTTCGCGCCGTTGATCGCCGCCTCGGCAGCCCACACCGCGTCGCACACCGTCCCGCCCTGCTTGCCGAACACGTAGCTCGGCGGCAGACCCGCCTTGGCGATGATCGCCTGGCAGCGGCGGGTGCCGGCGTCGGGCTGCAGCCCCGGTGTCGTGTCGAGCCCGAAGAGGTTCGTCGTGATGCCGAGCGCACCGTCGATCGTGTCGCCGCGCGGGCCGGTCGCGCTCCCCGCGGTGACCATCATCCCGTTGTAGTCCGAGAAGATCTGCTTGGGACGGAAGCCCTGTGTGGTCGCCGCCTCCGTGTACGACTTCTGCGAGCCGCCGCCCGTGAGCATGAAGACGTGCGTGACGCCGTCACGGCGGTGCTGGATCACGGCCTGGCTCATCTGGCTCGGTGACGCGAAGCCGCCGCTCGGGCACGGGAACTCGTACTTGCTGATCTGGCCGCCGGTCACGCCTGCCTTCGTGAGCGCCGCCTCCATCGCCCGGTTGAACTCAGGCGCGCAGTCCTCGAGCAGCAACCCGAGCTTCTTGAAGCCCTTGGCCGGGTCGAACATCCCCATCTGCTTCGCGCCGAACACCGCCGTGTACATCGCGGTCTCGGCGTTCGACGTGTACGACGCGACGTACGGACCGAAGCGCTGCACGTCCGACGACGTGATGTTGGTCGGCGTGAGAACGGGCACCTTCTGCTGCGACAGGCAGTTGTAGGCACCGAACGGATACGCGAACGCCCCCGCGTCGGCGAAGAGGAACGGCCGGTCCTGGATGATCTGCAGGCACGTCGCCCGCAGCTGGTCCTGGTTGATCGGGTTGCCCTTGTAGTACTTCGCGACGAGCGACCGGCACTGGACGCCGCCGCGGGTGTTGATGTCGGCGACGGCGGCCGCGGCGATGCGCTGGAGCTCGTCGGCCGACGCCACGCCGGCGGCACTGTTGCCGATCGCGCCCGCGAGGTCGAGCACGCCGATGCCGATCGTGATCTGCGAGTCGGACACCCCGGGCGTGCCGCTCGGCGGCTTCAGGCAGTTGGTGTTCGCGCCGCCCGCCGCGGACCGCGCGTCGCCGCCCGACCCGTCCGACCCGGTGGCCGCGCCACCGGCCCCCGCGGATGCACCGCGCGCTCCCCCGCCGCCCGCCGACCCCGGCGCCGAGCCACCCGTCGACAGTGCGGCCGCGCTCGTCCCGCCGGCCGCTGCGCCGCCCCGGTCGCCGGCAGCCGCGCCACCGACGGTCCCTGTCGTCGCGTTGCCCGCGCCCGGCGTCCCCTCGCTCGCCTGACCGCTCGCCCCGGCCGTGCCGGCGGCCACGTCGGTGTCGCCGTTCGTCCCCGTGGGCGTCGCGACCCAGACGATCAGCGCGAGTACGACGAGCGCCGCCACCGACACGCTCATGCGCTCCGCGGCCGAGCCCCGGCGCCACCACAGACGCGCCTGCATGAACGGGGTCATCATCGCTTCCGTCCTTCGTTCGCGGTGCTCAGGCCGACGTCCGCAGGCCGGCCACCGAGGAAGACGGCGCGCGCCAGGTCGTCACGCTCGAGGAGGTCCGCCGTGCGACCCTCGAACCGGACGGCGCCCTTCTCCAGGAAGATGGCCCTGCCACAGAGCTCGCTGGCGATGTTGAGGCTCTGCTCGACGAGGACGACCGACGTCCCCGTCGCGTTGATGCGGTGCACGATCTCGAGGAGGTCCTGCACGACGATCGGCGCGAGCCCGAGCGACAGCTCGTCGATGCACAGCACCGCGGGGTCGAGCAGCACGGCCTTCGCCAGCGCGAGCTGCTGGCGCTCACCGCCCGAGAGGCTGCCCGCGGGCTGCCTCAGCCGCTCGCGCAGGCGCGGGAAGAGACCGAGGACCGTCGCCCGCCGCTCGTCGACCACGGACGGCCGGGCGCGGATGGTGAGCGCCTGGATCTCGAGGTTCTCCTCGACCGTCATGTCGGGGAACGCCGACCGACCGCCGGCGATGAGGACGAGGCCGCGCCGCACGAGGTCCTCCGCCGGCGCGCCGGTGACATCAGCGCCGTCGAGCGTGACGGAGCCGCGCGACGGCACCTCGAGGCCGCAGAGCACGCGCAGGAGCGTCGACTTGCCCGCACCGTTCGTGCCGAGCAGCGCGAGCGCCTCTCCTCGAGCGACGGACAGCGTGACGCCGAACAGGACCGGCAGCCGCCCGTACGCGAACTCGATGTCGCGAGCCTCGAGCACGGGTGCGGTCGTCACGACGTCGTCACTTTCGATCGGCGGCGCCGCCCGCCCGAGCGGTTGATGGCGACGGCGTCGGTGCCGAGGTAGCTGCCGATGACGGCGGGGTCGTCGCGCACCTCCTGCGGCGTTCCCTCGGCGATGACGCGGCCGGCCTCCATCGCGTAGACGCGGTCACACAGGGCCATGAGCATCGGCATGTCGTGCTCGACGATGAGGATCGAGCAGTCGAGCTCGTCGCGGATGCGTCGCAGCAGGGGGCCGAAGCTCTCCGTCTCGCGCTGGGCGACACCCGCGGTCGGCTCGTCGAGGACGAGCAGCTTCGGCCGGGTCGCCATCTGCGCGGCGAGGTCACAGATGCGCCGCGTGCCGGTCGAGAGGTCGGCGGTCAGCGAGTCCGCCCACGGCTCGAGGTTGAACAGATCGAGCAGCTCCCACGCGTCGGAAGTCGTCCGCCGCTCGGCCTCGCGCGCCCACGGTGCGCCGACGATGGCGGCGAGCACGCCGACCCGGTTGGCCGACGACAGCGCGACCTGCAGCGTCTCGAGCACCGTCAGGCCGGGGAACAGGCGGGCGCTCTGGAAGCTGCGGGCGAGGCCGAACGCGGCGCGGTACTCCGGCGCGAGGTCGACGACCTCCTCGCCGAACACGCGGACGCTGCCGCGGTCGGGACGTCGCGCACCGGAGATCGCGTTGAGGAGCGTCGTCTTTCCCGCACCGTTGGCGCCGATGAGCCCGACGATCTCGTGCTCGCGCACCCGGATGGCGACGTCGTCGAGCGCCCGCAGCCCGCCGAACGACAGGTGGACACCCTCGACGACGAGCGGGTCCTCGACCGGGCGCTCGGGCCGGTTCGCCACGCGCCGGGCCAGGCGGTCGAGGACGCGCTCCCACGCCCGCTGCGCGGCACCGGCGATGCCCGTCGGGTACGCGAGCGTGACCGCGACGAGGGCGGCGCCGCCGAGCCCGAGCTGGAACCCGATGTGCGTGCCGAAGTCGCCGAAGACATGGCTGGCGAGCGGGGCAAGGAAGTACGTCGGGAAGTACAGGAGGGCGGCGGCGGCGACCGCGCCGGCCAACGACCCGAGCCCGCCGATGACCGGGACGGCGAGGATGGCGAGTGAGAGCGCGGGGTTGAACTGGCCGGTGGACACGTTCTTCCACGCCTCGGCCCAGAGCACGCCGGCGGCCCCGGCGAGGAACCCCGACACGGCGAGCACACCGAGCTTCACGGTCGCGGGCGTCACGCCGAACGCCGCGGTCGCCGCCTCGTTGTCGCGCACGGCGAGGACCAAGCGACCCGGCACGGAGCGCCGCAGCGCGCCTGCGGCGAGGAGCACGAGAGCGAGCACGACGAGCGCGGTGTAGTAGATCTCCGCTTGCGCGATCGGCGTGCCGAGGTCGGCGGCGACGGCGATCGGCTGCACGACGACGCCGAACGGTGTGTCGGAGCCGAACCAGGACTGGCGGAAGAGCCACACCGGCGCGACCACGGCGAGGCCGAGCGTCGTGACCGCGAGCGTGAGGCCGCGCAGCCGCAACGCGGGGAGGCCGATGACGACGAGCGCGGCGGCGCCGGCGACGCCTGCGAGGCCGACCAGGGCGACGAGCGACCACTCGTGTGGCGACAGGCGCGCGGTGATGAACGCGCCGACGCCGACGAGCGCGAAGTGGCCGAGGCTGATCTGGCCCGCCCACCCCACGACGATCGTGAGCGCGACGCCGACCATCGCGTAGATGAGGACGAGGCTGAGCTCGAAGCGGCTCGCCTCGGTCTGGAAGAACGGCAGCAGCGGCAGGATCACCGCGAGGGCGCCGGCGGCGACGGCGAGGATCGCCCGCTGGCGGCGCACGAGGACGTGGTCTCGCAGGATCGCCGGCACCCGCAGCGGCGGGCGGTCGGTCGTCTCACCGGTCTCGCTCGACACCGCCCGGTCGATCGTGCGCGCCCGCACGACGAAGACGGCGAGGATCGCGGCGAACACGACGAGCAGCGCGTCGGAGCCGTCCTTGGTGACGTAGAGCGCGACCTGCTCGATGATCCCGAGGCCGAGGCCGCCGAGGCACGCGGCGGGCACGGATGTGAACCCGCCGACGGCGGCGGCGCCGAGCGCCCGCAGGAGGAGCTCGGGTCCGAGCTGGGCGGCGTCGAAGCTCGCCTGCCCCGGCGCCAGCAGGACGGCGGTGACGGCACTGAGGCCGCCGGCGATGCCCCACACGACGGCGCTCACCCGCGTGATCGAGACGCCGCAGAGGCGCGCCTCTTCGGGGTTCGACGCCGCGGCGCGGATCATCTTGCCCATCGCCGTGTAGCGGAGGAACGCGCCGAGTGAGGCAACGAGCAGCGGCACGACGGCGAGGATCAGGAGGTACTGCGCGTCGAGCACGACACCGCCGAGCGACACGTTCGCGTGGAACGGCAGCGGGTAGCCGTGCTCGGTCAAGTGGTTGTCGTTCGGGCGCAGCGCGGGAACGAACACGAGCGCGAGCAGCAGCTGCGCGACGCCGATCGTGACGAGCATCAGCGTCTCGGTCGACCGTGACGTGCGCCGCAGCGGCCGGATGACCCACCGCTCGACGACGAGTCCCGTGGCGACACCGAGGACGACCGCAGCGGGGAACGCGAGCCACCACGACACGCCCCAGTCGAGGATCCACTTCGCCAGCAGGACCGCGGACAGCGCGCCGAGCTGGGCGTGGCCGAGGTTGATGAACCGGTTCGCCTTGTAGACGAGCACGATCCCGACGGCGAGGAGCCCGATCGTGAGCCCGCCGATGACGCCGAGGACGAGCGTTTGCGTCATCTGTGGTCAGCTCCGGCGGCGGCGCGCGCGACGCCGACCACCGCGTGCATCTCCGGCACCGCGGATCGGTCCTCCCCAGCTCGGTTCCCGCGGAAGTTCGACGGCGGCGGGCCCGAGTCCTAGGGCGGCAGCGGGAGCGGCACTGACTCAGGTCACTAGCCGGCGACGGGCACCGGGAGCGGCTCCGGTTCCGGGTCGGGGGCCGGTGCCGCCACGACGATCGACGGACTCGCGTCGGCCGTCACCGTGCCCGTCCAGGCGTAGGCGACGCCGACGAGGAGGCCACCGCCGACGACGTTGCCGGGCACGGTCCATGCGAGGTTGCGGAAGAGCTGCGCCCACGTCGCCGTGCCGTCGAAGATGCCGAGGCCGAACACCGTCATGTTGGCGACCGAGTGCTCGAAGCCGGATGCGACGAAGGCGAGCAGCGCCCACCAGAGGACCGCGAGCTTGGCGCCGTCGCTGCGCGTCCGGGCCGCCATCCACAGCGCGAGGCAGACGAGCATGTTGCACAGCACCGACCGCCAGAACAGCTGCGGTCCGGTGGCGGCGTCCTTGGCCTTCACGACCGCGGCCACGAGGTCGGCACCCGGGCCGGTGAGCGTTCCGCCACCGTGTACGAGTGCGGCGAACCCGATCGACCCGGCGAAGTTGCCGGCGAGCGACGCGACCCACACGGCGACGAGCTGCGCGGGCGACACCCGGCGGGCCCACACGCCGTGCACCATCACCATGACGTTGCCGGTGAACAGCTCGGCGCCGGCGAAGACGACGAGCGTGAGCGCGACGCCGAACACGGCGCCCTGGACGAGCTTCGTCGCCGGTGACGTCGACGCCGCGAGCGGACCGGCGACGCTCAGCAGCAGCACGACGGCGACACCGACGAACACACCGGCGAGCGCCGAGCTGGCGAGGTAGCGCGGCAGCGTCCGCCGCGCCTGCGCGGCCTTCGCGACCGCGAGCTCGGCGGACTCGTCGAGCGCTTCGGGGACGGGGATGGGCACGGGTCGGTCGCTCCTGTTCAGTTGGCCGCGCTGACGGCGGCGTCGTCGTCGGGTTGCTCGGGTTCGGGGCCGGTCGCCCAGCGGTCGGCGAGGACCGCGTCGAGGTGGGCGGCAAAGGCGTCGATGCCGACGCGGCGCACGGTCCGCCCGACGGGCTCGTTGCCGTGGCGCATCGCCTCCCACGCGCCGACGACTGCGTCGACGGCCAGCGGGACGTCGTCGCCGGCGACGCGCCCGACGACCTGCCCGACCTCGCGACCGGCCGGGTCGGCGCCGAGGTAGACGTGGAAGCCGTCGGTCATCGAGCCGCGTCCGGGGACGCGCACCTTGGTGCCGGCGAGGCCGATGTCACCGAGCTGGTGCTGCGCGCACGAGTTCGGGCACCCGCTCACGTGCACGCGAATCGAGTTGTGACGGGCCAGCGCGGGGCTCAAGAGCAGTTCGGTGCCGGTCGCCGGTGCATCGGTGATGCCGAGCGCGCACACCGCGGACCCGGTGCACGCCCGCACCGTCGCCACCGGTGACTCGTCGACGAGCGCGAGGTTGCGTTCGGCGAGGCGCACCCGCACCGCGGCGACGTCGTCGACGGCGACGTTGCGGAGCACGACGCTCTGGTCGCGAGACAGCGTCAGCGCGCCGTCGGCGTGGCGGTCGGCGAGGTCGGCGAGCAGCTCGACATCGGCGGCGTGCAGGTCGCCCATCGGGACGTCGACCGTCAGCGACGCCAGGCCGGCGATGCGTTGCGGGCGGACGCCGCGCGACCACCCGCCATCCGGTACGGCAGCGAGGATCGCATGGCGTGCCGTGTCACCGACGACGTCGACCGGTGCCGGCACGTACGCGGCGTCCCGGCGACAGCGCGCGAATGTTTTCGTCCAGGCGTCGCGGAACACGTCCTCGCCCAGCCGGTCGACGACGAACTTCATCCGTCCCTTGCCCGGGTGCTCGAGGTCGCCGTGCTGCACGAACAGCTCGATGAGCGCCTCCGCTGCGGCGAGGACGTGCCGTCTGGGCACGAACTCGCCGAGGCGGACGGCGAGCCGGGGCGACTTGCCGAGGCTGCCACCCGCCCACACCTCGTAGCCGGGCTCGCCGGTCGACGCGTCCAGCACCGACACGAACGCGCCGTCGTTGACGAGCGCGTCCTCACGGCAGCGCGGCGACCCGCCGAACGCCAGGTTCACACGGCTGGGCAGCACGCAGTTGAGGCGCGCGCTGCGGGCGACGATCGCGTCCGACACGGCGCGCGCGTCGGGCAGGCAGTCGAACGGTTCGTCGAGCCCCACACCGGCGTCCTCACTGCACATCACGTTGCGGAGGGTGTGGCCGCAGCTCGACCGGGTGGACAGCCCGCCGCGCTCGAGCGACGCCAGCACGCCGGCGACGTGCGCCGAGTCGACCCAGTGGAGCTCGGCGTTCTGCCGGGTCGTGAGGTGGACCCAGTTCGCGCCGTGGTGACGCGCGGCCCGGGCGATGACGCGCACCTGGTCGGTGAGTACGACGCCGCCGGGGATGCGGATGCGGATCATGAACACGCCGCCCTGCGCCTGCGTGCACACGCCGTGCGTCTTCAGTGCGTAGCGGTCCTCGGGCGTGAGCCATGCGTCACCCTCGCGGGACAGCCGCTCGAGGTCGACGGGCAGGCCCGCCCGCTTCGCCGCGGGGATGTCGGGGGGAGCCATGGGTGCGCACCGTAGGGAGCCTGGGTTTCGCCGTCGTTTCGTCGACCGGCGCGATCGCGTGACGATCGCCTTGTCGCTCGCCTACCGGCGACTGAACGGTGTCTTCGCCGGTACGGTCGGCAATCGATGAGCGACGTCGACGACATCGAGGCGATCAAGCAGCTGAAGGCGCGCTACTTCCGCACGATGGACACCAAGGACTGGGCGGCGATGCGCGACGTGTTCGCCGACGACGTCGTCGTCGACACGAGCTCGTCCGGCGGCGGGGTGGTGACGGGTGCCGACGAGTTCATCGCCTTCCTCGCACCGACGCTGCAGGACGTCGTCACCGTGCACCACGGCCACATGCCGGAGATCACCGTCACGTCGGCGACGACGGCGGCCGGCATCTGGTCGATGGAGGACATGCTGCGGTTCCCCGACGGTTCCGAGCTCCACGGCTACGGCCACTACCACGAGACGTACGAGAAGACCGGCGGCGCGTGGCGCATCAAGACGCTCACGCTCACCCGCCTGCGGCTCGACTTCACACCACCGAAGTAGGGCAATCGGCGCGCAACGGGCCGTACACCGGGTGCCGCGGTGCGGACGCGCCGCGCGGCCGGCGTCGAAGTGCCACGCTTGGCGCACCGGCAGTCCGTACTCAGGGGGGAACGTGAATCGACCGAAGGTGCTCGTCGTGCTCTGCCTCGTGACCGCGCTCGTCGCGGCGTGCGGCGGCCGGGGTGACGACTCCACCGAGAGCGCGGGGACCACGACCAACACGACGGCGGCGGCGAACAACGACGCGTGTGCGAACGAGAAGCCGCAGGCGACGGACATCGGCGTCACCGCCGACAAGATCACGATCGAAGTCATGGCCGACGTCGGGTCGTCGCTCGCCCCCGGCCTGTTCCAGGGCAACCACGACGCGCTCGCCGCGTTCGCCAAGTACGTGAACGCCAACGGCGGGATCGCGTGCCGCGACCTCGAGGTCAAGCTCTGGGACACGAAGCTCAACGCCGACGAGTCCAAGAACGGCCTCATCGACGCGTGCGCGAACGCCCTCGCGCTCGTCGGGAACAACTCGCTGTTCAACCCCGACGTGTCGCCGATGACGGACTGCAAGGACAAGGCGGGCGCCGCCACCGGGCTCCCGGACATCGCCGCGCTCGCCAACGACATCAACGAGCAGTGCAGCAGGACGACGTTCCTCATCCAGGCCGTCGCCGAGCAGTGCAAGACGCTGTCGGGTGAGCGCGACCTCAGCGCGTTCACGGGTTTCACGAAGTACCTGCTGTCGCAGAACGACAACGACCTGCACGGGCTGTTCATGGTCCCCGGCGACCTTCCGACGACCGTGCAGTCGGCCACCTACCAGATCAAGGCGCAGCAGAGCGCCGGCGTGAAGTGGGACGCCGTCCTGAAGGTGTCCGGCCGCGACGAGCAGGCGGCGTACACCCCGCGGGTGCAGCAGGTGAAGGCCGCCAACAGCAACTTCGTCTACAACGGCTCCAACGACCGGGCGATGGTCGCGATGCGCAAGGAAGCCAACGCCCAGGGCTTGAACAGCGTGAAGGTCTGGGCGTGTTCGCTCGCCTGCTACACGCGCAACTTCCTCGCGACGGGCGGCGCCGACGTCGAGGGCACCTACGTGTGGATGCAGTTCCTCCCGTTCGAGGAGGCCGACAGCAACAAGGCGCTCCAGGCGTACGTCGACGCCGTCGGGGCCAACAAGGTGGACTCGTTCGGCGCCCAGGCGTGGCAGGCCGCGCTGCTGTTCAAGCACGTCGTCGACAAGATCGTCGACAGCGACGGCGTCAACGGGATCACCCGGGCGAAGCTGCTCGAGACGCTGAAGACCACGGACGACTTCACCGCCGACGGCTGGATGGGCTCGCAGCCGAAGGACCTGCGCGGCTTCAGCCCGTGCATGGTCGTGCTCCAGGTGAAGAGCGGGAAGTTCGTGCGCGCGTTCCCCGAGAAGAAGGGCACGCTCGAGTGCTCACCGCAGGACGTCGTGCAGGTCCATCTCGATCCGGCGAAGGAGGCCGAGCAGATCAAGTAGCGGCGGGCCGGACATGACTCTGCACTGGAAGCGCAACAACGTCGTCGCGGTCGCCGCGGTCGCGCTCGGGGTTCTCTACCTCGTCAACGCGAACCGCGGCGTCGCGCCGTACAGCGCGAAGAACATCGGCACGGTGCTCGTCGTCGGCGCCGCGCTCGGCGGCATCTACGCCATCACCGCGGGCGGCCTCGTGATGACGTACGCGACGACCGGCGTCTTCAACTTCGCCCACGCCTCGATCGGTGCGTTCCTGGCGTTCCTCTACTGGGAGCTGCGCGTCAACCACGGGTGGCCGACGCTGCTGGCGCTCGTCGTCGTGCTCGTCGTCGTGGCGCCGCTGCTCGGCGTCGTGCTGGACGTGCTGCTCATGCGCCGGCTGCGCGACGCGCCGCTCGTCGTCCAGCTGATGGTGACGGTCGGACTGATGCTCGCGTTCATGGGGATCACGACGACGATCTGGAAGCCGATCACGCCGCGGGCCACCCCCGCGTTCTTCGCGGGATCGTCGGGCGTCCACATCGGCGACGTCATCGCCACCTGGCACCGCATCATCACGGTGGCGCTCGCCGCGGCGATCGCGCTCGTCCTGCGGGCGTTCCTGTACCGCACGCGACTCGGCATCTCGATGCGGGCCGTCGTCGACAACCGCAACCTCGCCGCCCTCACCGGCGCCCGGCCCAACGTCGTCAGCAGCGCAGCGTGGGCGCTCGGGTGCAGCACCGCGGGTCTCGCCGGCATTCTCATCGCGCCCGAGACCGGCATGGTCGTCGACACGCTGACGCTCATCATCGTGATCGCATTCGCGGCCGCCGCGATCGGGCAGCTGCGAAGCATCCCGATGGCGTTCGTCGGCGGGATGGTGATCGGCCTGGCGAAGGCGTTCACCGGCGTCTTCCTGGCGTTCGGCAAGGACTGGAACTACGCGCCCGACGCCATCCCCGCGGTGATCCTGTTCGTCGCCGTGCTGTTCCTGCCGAACGCCCGGCTCGAGACCGGGACGGTGCGGCTCACGAAGCGCACCGAGCGCCTGACGACGCCAGCGGAGGCGCTCGGGGGCGCGGCCGCGATGGTGGCGATCGTCGCCGCCTGGGCCAATGGATGGATCCCGTGGTTCAGCGGGACGCACTTCGGTCAGCGGACCGACATCTGGTTGGGACGGGGCGCCGGCTTCCTCGTGGTCGGCCTCATCATGCTGTCGCTCGTCCCGCTCATCGGCTGGGCCGGCCAGGTGAGCTTCGCCAACTTCGCCATCGCCGGCATCGGGGCGCTGCTGTACTCGCACCTCGGCGGTCAGCACGGCGAGCCCTACGGCATCGTCCTGGTGATGCTCGTGTGCGCCCCGCTCGGCGCGCTCATCGCACTGCCCGCGCTGCGCCTCAAAGGCCTGTATCTCGCCCTGGGCACGATGGCGTTCGCCGAGTTCACCGACAAGGTGATCGTGCGCCACCCGAAGATGCTGGATCCGTCGGCGACGGGCGTGCTCTTCGAGCCGCTGAAGCTGTTCGGCTTCCGCATGAGCTCCGACCCCGACGACCGCAAGGCGTTCGTGATCTTCCTCGCGCTCGCGTTCGCCGTGCTGTTCCTCCTGCTCGAACTGCTGCGCCGCAGCCGGTGGGCGCGGCGCTGGATCGCGATGTCCGACAGCCCGGCGGCGTCGGCGACGATCGGCGTCAACCTCATCACGACGAAGGTGGCGGTGTGGGCGTTGTCGGGCGCGCTCGCCGGGTTCGCCGGGTGCATGCTCGGCCTGTCGTCGGGCTCGTTCCGCGTCGACTCGTTCCCGCTGTTCGCCGGGCTCCCGCTCGTGCTGCTGCTCGCGGTGCAGGGCGTCCGCTACCCCGTCGCCGCGTTCATGGGAGCCGTCGGCCTGATGACGTTCCCCGCGCTCTACGAGGCGCTCGGACGGCCGAGCTACCTGACGTCGGTCGAGCTCATCGGTCCCGGCATCGCCGCCATCGGCATGGCGGTCCGGCCCGAGGGCGCGGTGTTCTACGCCGGGCGCGACCTCGCCGGGTTCCTCCCGTGGCGCCGCGACGCCCGCGAGGACAAGGAGCTCCGCATCGCGCGGGCGCGGGCCGAGGACATCACGAAGGACGAGATCAACGATCTCGGGATCGCGCGGCCGTTCACCGTCGAGCACGCCGCCCAGCTCGACCGGGCGCTCGACATCGCCGACGCGATGCTCGAACGTCCGGGGCAGCACGTCGAGGAGCCGACCGTCGACGAGTGGGTGGCGCGCGATGCCGCTCCTGTCGGCTGACGAGATCGTCGTGCGCTTCGGTGGCGTGGCCGCGCTGCAGGCGGCCAGCGTGGCGGTCGACCCCGGCCGCGTGACGGGGCTCATCGGTCCCAACGGCGCCGGCAAGACGACGCTGTTCAACGTCGTCACCGGTCTGCAGGAACCGACGTCGGGCCGCGTCGTGTTTGACGGCGTCGACATCACCCACCGCAGCCCGTTCCGGCGGGCCCGCATGGGCATCGCCCGGACGTTCCAGAAGCTCGAGGCGTTCAGCAGCCTGTCGGCGCGCGACAACGTCCTCGTCGCCGCCGAGCAGCGCACGGCGTGGGACCGCTCCGGCTTCGACACCGCGGCCGTCGTCGACGAGCTCCTCGAGCGGGTCGGCATCGCCGACGTCGCCAACTTCATGGTCGGCACGCTCCCGACCGGGACCGCGCGGCGCGTCGAGCTGGCGCGCGCGCTGGCGACGCAGCCGAAGGTGCTGCTGCTCGACGAGCCGTCCTCGGGGCTCAACGAGGAGGAGACGGAGTCGATGGCCGCGCTGTTGCGCGATCTCGTCGCCGACGGCTTGGCCGTGCTGCTGGTCGAACACGACATGCCGTTCGTGATGGGCACCTGCGAGCACATCCACGTGCTCGACTTCGGGCGCGTGATCGCCACCGGCTCCCCCGCCGACATCCAGGGCAACGCCGCGGTCCAGGCCGCCTACCTCGGCTCGGCGGTGCGCGCGTGACCACGGCGACGCCGGTCCTCGAACTGCGGAACGTCCGCGCCGGCTACGGCACGATCGACGTGCTGCACGGCGTCGACCTCGTGATCCAACCGGGTCAGGTGTACGCGCTGCTCGGCCCCAACGGCGCGGGGAAGACGACGACGCTGGGGGTGTGCAGCGGCCAGATCCGGCCGTCCGCCGGTCAGCTGCTCCTGTGCGGGCGCGAGGTCAACGGCGCCGGCAGCGACGCGCTCGCCCGCGCCGGCGTGTGCCTCGTACCCGAGGGCCGCGGCGTGTTCCCGAACCTCACCGTGACCGAGAACCTCCGCATGTTCACGCACGCCGGCACGCCGTTCGCCGAGGTCCGCGACCAGGCGTTCGCGCAGTTCCCCCGCCTCGGCGAGCGCCGCAACCAGTTGGCGGGCACGCTGTCCGGCGGCGAGCAGCAGATGCTGGCGATGTCACGCGCGATCGCCACGAACCCGGCGGTCCTGCTGCTCGACGAGCTGTCCATGGGCCTGGCGCCGCTCATCGTCGAGCAGCTCTACGAGCGCGTCGCCGAACTGGCGCGCGGCGGGCTGTCGATCCTGATCGTCGAGCAGTTCGTGCAGACCGTCCTCGGCGTGTGCGATGTCGCGTCCGTGATGCTGCACGGGCGGGTCGCGCTGACCGGCAACCCGCAGGACATCGCGCGGGACGCGACCGCCGCCTACCTCGGCACCACCGTCTGATGTCCGACCAAGGAGCAGTGAGTAGTGATGAGTGAGCTTGCGAGCGAGGAAGCCGTCTCACCCCGCCTGCAGGAGTTCCAGCGCGAGGTCGAGGACCTCAAGGTCACCGGCGGGCGGGCGAACCCGGAGCGGGCGTGGATGATCGTCGGCGCGATCGCCATGGTCGCCGGCGTCGCGCTCACCCTCATCGGCTGGGTCAGCACCGGCGGCACCAGCAACACCGGTGACTTCGCCGACTTCGCGGCGATGGCCCGCTTCGGCATGGCGCTGACGATCGCCGGCAGCGCCCTGTTCACCGTGATGTCGCTGCGGCGGTGGTTCCGGTTCTGGCTCGTGCGCCTCGTCTACGAGCTGCGCGACCAGGCCGACCGCGTCACCGGCCGGTAGCCGCCCAGGTCGCCGAGCTCAGCCGCCCCGCTCCTCGACGAGGCGGCCTCGGTTGATCTTCATCGCCTCGCTGCGCGGCATCGAGTCGATGATCTCGATCGACTTCGGGACCTTGTACGGCAGGAGGCGGCCCTTCACGTAGGCCCTGACCTCGTCGAACGTCGGGGGGTCGTCGCGGTCGACGGGCTCGATGATCGCGTGCACGCGCCGGCCCCACTCGGGGTCGGCCAGCCCGACGACGACGACGTCGGCGATCTTCGGGTGGTCGACGAGCGCGGCCTCGACCTCGGCCGGGAAGACGTTGGCGCCGCCGGTGACGATGAGGTCGACGCGGCGGTCGGCGAGGTACAGGTAGCCGTCCTCGTCGACGTGGCCCATGTCGCCGTAGGACCCGAAGCCGTCGGCGGTCATCGGGATCTGCGGCACGTCACCGAGGTAGGTCGCGCCGGTGTAGCCCGGCGCCCGCAGGAAGATGTGGCCGATCTGGCCGGGCGGCAGGTCGTTGCCGTCGTCGTCGAGGATGCGGATCTCGGCGTCGCGGAACCCACGGCCGATGCTGCCCTCGTGGGCGAGCCACTCCTTGCCGTCGAGGACGGTGAGGCCGAGCGACTCGCTCCCGCCGTACGCCATGATGATCTTCTCCGGGCCGATCAGCGCCGCCCACCGGTGCACCAGCGACGGCGGCATCGGCGCCGCGCCCTGCAGGATCCACTCGAGGCTCGACAGGTCACGGTCGTCGACGCCGGGCAGGTCGGCGATCCGCTGGAGCATCGTCGGCGTCGCCGTGAACGTCGTGATGCGGTGACGCTCGATCGCGTCGACGGCGCGCGCGGCGTCGAACTTCTCGAGGACGAACAGCCGGTCGCCGGTCAGCATGTTCGCGAGCGTCGAGAACGCGTTGACGTGGTACATGGGGGCCAGCACGAGGATGCGCTGCGGGCGGGTGACCGGTAGCCACGCCTCGGCGATCGGCGTGCTGTTTACGGGGTTGTCGACGGCGGGCGACTGCCGGAGGATGACCTTCGGCGTGCCCGTCGACCCGCTGCTGCAGATGCCGTTGACGTGGGGCGACACCACGAGCGGCAGGTCGGGCACGGGGTCGCCGGCGGTTGCCGTGATCCACGGCAGGTCGTCGGGACTGACGTAGAGCGTCGGGTCGATCGCCTGCTTGAGCCGGTCGAGCTCCCACGCCGGCACGTCCCAGCGCACCGGGACGGGAACGGCACCGAGCTTCCAGATGGCGAACACGGCGGCGACGAACTCGGGCGAGTTGCGGATGCCGAGGCCGACGAGGTCGCCGAAGCCGACGCCGCGCGCCGCGAACGCGGCGGCGATCTGCGCCGACCGGCGGTCGAGCTCGCCCCACGTGACGTCGCGATCGGTGCCGTCGAGGGCGAGGTGCACGTACACGACGTCGTCCGGGCTCTCCGCCGCGAACCGCCGCAGCAGCTCGACGTTGCTCGGGTACTCGTCCTCGTTCACGTGCACGGTCACGCGACCACCACCGGCAGCGTCTCCCAGCCCCGCACGGTGGACGTCGACGCGATCTGGGCGCCGGTGAGGTCGACGTCCCACTCGGGGAAGCGGTCCAGCAGCTCGTCGAGGGCGATGCGGCCCTCGAGCCGGGCGAGGGTGGCGCCGAGGCAGAAGTGGGCGCCGTACCCGAACGTGAGGTGCGACAACGGCTCGCGGTGGATGTCGAACATGTCGCCGTTCGGGAACCGGCGGTCGTCGCGGTTGGCGGCGCCGACGAGGAACAGGATGGCGCTGCCCTCCGGCACCGTCTCTCCGTGGAACTCCGCATCGCGGGCGACGTAGCGGCCGACGTGCGGCGCCGGCGGCTCGAACCGCAGCACCTCCTCCACCGTCGCGTTCACCAGTGAGCGGTCGCGCACGACCTCGGCCCGCTGGTCGGGATGCTCGGCGAGCACCGTGCCCATCCAGCCGATGAGCCGCGCCGTCGTCTCGTTGCCGGCGCCGGCGACGACGGCGATGTACGTCAGGAGCTCCTCACGGCTGAGCCGCCGCCGCGTCCCCGTCTCGTCCTCGAACTCCGCGTGCATGAGCTCCGTCATGATGTCGTCGGACGGGTGCTCGGCCCGCCAGTCGATGTACTCGCCGAACAGCTCGCCGCTGGCGAACGCGTCCGAGTGCACCATCGGCTTGCCCGCCTCGGTTCGCAGGTTGGCGTCGGAGTTGTCACGGATCGCCTCCTGGTCCTCTTCGGGCACGCCGAGCAGCATCCCGATGACCCGCATCGGCATCAGCGCGCCGAAGTCACGGACGAGGTCGAAGCGGGCCTCGCCCACGAGCGGGTCGAGCGCGTCGGCGCAGAACCTGCGGATCTGCGGCTCGAGCGCCGCGACCTTGCGCGGGGTGAACATCCGCGACAGCAGGCTCCGGTGGATCGTGTGCGTCGGCGGGTCCTCGAAGATCACCGTCCCAGGTGGGATCTCCATACCCGACTTGATCAGCTCGAGGATGCCGCCCCGGCCGGAGATGAACGTGTCACGGTCCTTGAGCCCCCGCTCGGCGTCGTCGAAGCGGCTGACCGCGAAGAAGTCGTGCCGGTCGTTGTAGTAGAGCGGTGCCTCGTCGCGAAGGCGCGCGAACGTGGGATACGGGTCGGCGTTGATCGCCACGTCGTACGGGTCGTAGTAGAGGTCGGTCATCGGCGTCGTCTCCTGCGACTCGGGTCGGTAGCGTGCACGGCGTGACGGGGTGGGACCGCATCGGGTCGGCCGGCGACCTCCTCGCGTGCGTCCCCGATGCCGCAGTGGCGTTCGGGGCGGTGGTCGCGTGCGCAGAGGCGGTGACGCCGTCGCCGCGCGAGGTGTGTGAGCGTGACGCCGTCGCTGCCGCGTGGCGCGAGCAGTTCGTGATCGACGTCGCGTCGATCACCGACGACCAGCGCGGCGCGCTCGCCGCCAGCCGCGGCGATGGGCTGTTCACGTTCGTGGCGACGACGTGGGCGCTCGACATGGCCGGGCGGCTTCGTCACGCGCTCGTCGCGCTGGCGGGCGGCGGTGTGGGCGGCGACGGTGACGTGGCGTGGCCGGCGCCGGACGGCGCGGCGCCGGGGGACCTGTGGCCGGCGATCGACGCGTTCCTCCCGGTCGTCTCGCGGCTCGACGCCCTCGACCCGGTCACCACCGAGCTCGTCCGCCTGCGCGGTGCCCGCACCACCCACTGCCGGCTGTGCATGTCGCTGCGCAGCGTCGACGCCGCGGACGCGGGCGCCGGCGACGCGACGTTCGACGCCGTCGACCGCTACGAGACGAGCGGCGACCTGACCGAGCACCAGAAGGCGGCATTGCGGGTCGTCGACGCCATGCTGTGGACCCCGGCGGCGTGGCCGGCGACCGTCGCCGAGGGCGTGCGCGCTCACTTCTCCCCCGCAGCCGCCGCCGAGCTCGTGCTCGACGTCGTGCGCAACGGCGCCAACCGCATCGCCGTCGCGCTCGGCGCCGACGAGGCCCACGTCACCTCGGGCGTCGAGTGGTTCGCGACCGAGGCCGACGGCACGCTCACCTACGGACTGCCTGACCCGACGCCGGCAACCTGAGTCAGCGGGTCCGGGGGAAGCCGAGGTCGATCTCACTCGTCGCCGGGTCCGGCCAGCGCGACGTGACGACCTTCGGCCGGGTGTAGAAGCGGATGCCCTCGGGCCCGTAGATCGGCGCGCCACCGAAGATCGACGCCTTCCACCCGCCGAACGACTGCCACGCGACCGGCACCGGGATCGGCACGTTGATGCCGACCATCCCGACCTCCACCTCACGCTCGAACCGGCGGGCGACGCCGCCATCGCGGGTGAAGAGCGCGACCCCGTTGCCGTACGGGTTGGCGTTCACCACGGCGACCGCGTCCTCGTACGTGGGCACGCGCACCACGCTCAGCACCGGGCCGAAGATCTCGTCGTCGTAGCAGCGCATGCCGGGGCGGACGTCGTCGAGGAGGGTGCATCCGAGGAAGAAGCCGCTCCCGTCGCGGGGTGGCGTCCTGCCGTCGACGACGACGCGCGCCCCCTCCTTCGCCGCACCGTCGACGTACGAGCGCACTCGGTCGCGGTGCTGTGCGGTGACGAGTGGGCCCATCGTGGACGCCGGGTCGTCGCCCGGGCCGATCACCACGTCGGGGATGCGACCGGCGATGGCGTCGACGAGCGCGTCGCCGACCGCACCGACGGCGACGACGACGGAGATGGCCATGCACCGCTCCCCCGCCGCACCGTACGCCGCCGACACCGCGGCGTCCGCGGCAGCGTCGACATCGGCGTCGGGCAGCACGATCATGTGGTTCTTCGCGCCACCGAGCGCCTGCACGCGCTTGCCCATCCGCGTGCCCGTCTCGTAGATGTGGCGGGCGACCGGGGTGCTGCCGACGAAGGAGATCGCGTCGACGTCGGGGTGCTCGAGCAGCGCGTCGACGGCTTCGACATCGCCCTGCACGACGTTGACGACGCCGTCGGGGACGCCCGCTTCCCGCACGAGCGACGCGAGCAGCAGGGACGCCGACGGGTCCTTCTCCGACGGCTTCAGCACGAACGCGTTCCCGCAGGCGACGGCGTTGGCGAGCATCCACAGCGGCACCATGACCGGGAAGTTGAACGGCGTGATGCCGGCGACCACCCCGACGGGCTGCAGGATCGTGTGCACGTCGACCCCGGTCGACACCTCGGCGCTGTGCGTGCCCTTGAGCAGGTGGGGGATGCCGCAGGCGAACTCGACGCACTCGAGCCCGCGCGCCACCTCGCCGAGCGCGTCGGAATGGACCTTGCCGTGCTCGCTCGTGACGATGCGCGCGAGGTCGTCGGCGTGGGCGTCGATGAGCTCGCGCAGGCGGAACAGCGCGGCGGCGCGCGTGCTGAGTGACGACTCGCTCCACGAGCCGGCTGCGTCGCGCGCGACCTTGACGACGTCGGCGACCTCTGCGGCCGACGCGAGCGCGACCTCGCCGGTCTGTACGCCGCGAGCGGGGTCGAACACCGGTCCCCTGCGGCTCGATGCCCCGTCGACGACACGACCGCCGACCCAGTGGCCGATGCGCGTCGGCCGCGATTCGGTCACAGGCGGTACAGCTTGCGGGCGTTCTCGCCCATGATCTTCGCCGTCGTCTGCGCCGGCAGCGTCGCCATCTTGTCGGCCACGCTCTGCAATGGGCTGGGGTACAGACACGTCGGGTGCGGGAAGTCGGTCTCGAACAGGATGCAGTCCTCGCCGACCGCCTCGATGAGGTCGGGGAGCTTGTTGCGGTTGTTCTCGAACCAGAACGTGGCGTAGATGTTCGACGCGAAGTACTCCGACGGCTTCTTCTGCATCGCCGCCAGCTGCTTCGGGGCGTTCTCGGCGATCTCGTAGTCGAGCGCCTCGAGGATGAACGGGATCCACCCGACGCCGCTCTCGACCGAGACGATCTTCAGGTCGGGATGGCGGTCGAACATGCCCGACGCGATCGTGTTGGCGACGACGCGCGCGTTGCCGATGAACAGCAGCGTGCCGCCGAGCGCCAGCAGCGTGTTCGGGTGGTGCGACGGCCACGCGTACTTGCTGTAGAAGTCCATCGCCGTGACGCTGGCGCCGATGTGGAAGTGGACCGGCAGACCGAGACCTGCACACGTCTCCCAGAACGGGTCCCACGCAGCGTTGGCGAGGTCGGGCGCGCCGAGATCCTGCGGGTCCGACGTCATGTTGATGCCGCGTGCCCCCTGGGCGGCGACGCGCTGCGCCTCGGCGACGCAGGCGTCGACGCTCCACGCCGGCATGACCGGCATCGGGAGCATCCGGTTGTTCGACTGCGCCTGGATCTCGGCCATGCGGTCGTTGTAGATCTCGATCGTCACACGCCGCAGCGCCTCGTCCGCCGCCAGGCTGAGGTCCTGCCCGCCGAGCCCGATCGTGCTCGGGAAGATGACCTGCGCGTCGATGCCGCACTCGTCCATGACCTGGATGCGGACGTCGGGGTCGTAGGCGCCGACGTGGATCATGTCGCTCGTCCACTGGAAGAGCGCGATGTCCGCCTCTTCCTTCGTGCCGTCGCGCGCGATGACGCCGCCGGCGCCGTGGCGGCCGACCGGAGTGCCGTCGAACACCCACATCGCCTGCCCGTCGATCTCCTCGACGCGCGGCACGCGGTCGCGGTACTTCGCCGGGGCGATCTTCGTGAACCAGTCGGGCGGCTCGCACCAGTGTGAGTCGGCGTCGACCACGAACAGGTCGGCGAACGGTGAGGACGCGCTCGGAGCCATCGTTTCTAACGCTAGTGTCACGCCGTGGCAGCGGCAACGGCTTCCGTCGACGGGCTGGACATCGCGTACGAGGTCATCGGCACCTCGGGTGCGGCGTGGGCGATCACCCCCGGCGGGCGCTTCACGATGGACGACCCCGGCGTGCGCGAACTGGCGGAAGCGCTCGCCGATGGGGGCAACCGCGCGGTGATCTGGGACCGGCCGAACTGCGGCGCGTCGTCCGTGTGCTTCGAGGGCTCGACCGAGTCGGCGATGCAGGCCGACGCACTGGCGGGCCTGCTGCGGTCGCTCGACGTCGGCCCCGCGTTCATCGCCGGCGGATCCGGCGGATCGCGCGTGTCGCTGCTGACGGCGGCGCGCCACCCCGACGTGGCGGCCGGGCTCGCGCTCTGGTGGATCAGCGGCGGCGTGTTCGGCCTGACGAGCATCGGGTTGCACTACTGCGGCGGGTCGATCACCGCAGCGTGGAACGGCGGCATGGAGGCCGTGGTCGAGCTCGACGAGTGGCAGGAGGTGCTGTCACGGAACCCGGCCAACCGCGCCCGCTTCCTCGCGCAGGACCGGGCGACGTTCATCGAGACGATGGAGCGCTGGCTGCTCGCCTACTGCCCGTGCGGCGACGACCTCGTCCCCGGGCTGCCCGACGCGCAGGCCGCTGCGCTCGACGTTCCCGCGCTCGTCTTCCGCAGCGGCGCGTCGGACATCCACCACACGCGGGCGACGTCCGAGCGCATCGCGTCGATGCTGCCGAAGGCGACGCTCGTCGAGCCGCCGTGGGGCGACACGGAATGGGCCGAGCGCCAGGCCGCCCGCACGAGCGGCGAGGCGCCGGGTCTCTTCGTCCGCTGGCCGCTGCTCGCCCCGCAGCTGCTCGAGTGGGCCGCCGCGCTCAGCTGAGGCGGGCGAGCTCGGCGTCGAGGTCGATCGCCGTCTTGATCGGCGCGTCGGTCTCCCACGAGCCCCACTGCTCCCGCGGGAGCATCCAGGTGATCTCGATCGTGTTGCCGTCCGGGTCGGTGCCGTAGACGGCCTTCGTCGCGCCGTGGTCGGCCTGGCTGTTGAAGCAGCCCTCGGCGAGGAAGCGGTCGCGTGCGACGAGGAGGTCGCGCAGGCTCGCCACCTCCCACGCGCAGTGGAACAGCCCGACCGATCGCGCGTTCGCGTCCGCCGCCTTCGCACCGATGTGCAGGAGGGCGAGGTCGTGGTGGTTGATCGACCCCGGGGCCCGGAGGAAGGCGATGGTGTCGTTGCCGAAGCGACCGACGTCCTCGGTGAAGCCCATGACCCGTGTGTAGAAGTCGACCGATGTCTCGAGGTCGCGCACCTTGAGCGCGACGTGGTTGAGACGGGTGACCGGAATGAAGTCGTCCATGACAGCCCTCCTTGATGAATACAGTCTCACTGTATTCTTGTAGTTCGACTATATTGACGACGTGGACCCTGTCAAGACCCCGCCGCGCGACCGCCGGACGCGACAAGCCGCAGCGACGCGGGCACGGATCGTCGACGCCGCGGGCCGGCTGTTCGCCGAGCGCGGCTACGCGGGAACGACGATCGACGCTGTCGCGTCCGAGGCCGACGTCGCCGTCGAGACCGTGTACGCCCGCTTCAAGAACAAGCGCAACCTGCTCGACGCGTACCTCGACGTGTCCATCGTCGGCGACGCCGAGCCGGTACCGCTGCTCGAGCGCCCGGCCGTGCGGGCGGTGGCGGCGGCGACCGACCAGCGCGAGCAGGTGCGGCTCCTCGCCCGCGTCATGCGCGGCGTGCTCGAGCGCAACGCCCCCGTCCACGCGGTGCTGCGGGCGGCTGTCGCCGTCGACCCCGACCTGGACGCGCTCGCGGCGGACGACGACGTTCGCCGGAAGACGACGCAGCGGGCGTTCGTCGACATGCTGCGCAGGCGCGGGCCCCTGCGCGACGGGGTGTCCGCCGGCGACGCCGTCGAGACCATGGCGGCGATCGCCAACCCGGAGTCGTACGCCTATCTCACCGGCCGGCGCGGGTGGACGCCGGCGCGCTACGAGCGGTGGCTCGCCGACAGCCTGCGCGTCCTGTTGCTGCCGCCTCAGGCACCCGAGTAGGCGCCGACCTTCATCGCCTTCTCGAGCGAGCCGCCCATGATGAGCGCCTGCTGTTCGAGCGGGAGGTCGGCGACGACCTCGGCGTAGGCCAGCGGGTCGGCCATACCCTCGGGGTGCGGGAAGTCCGACCCGAACATGATGTGGTCGACGGGGATCCCGAGGTCGATGAGTCCCTTGGGGTCGGGCTCGTGGAACGCGTGGACCCACACGTTGCGGTTGAACACCTCGACCGGGTCCTCGTCGAAGAGGAGCGCCGACGCCTCGTACGTGCGCTGGAGCTTGGCGTAGAACGGGCGGATCCAGCGGGTCGAGAACTCGACCGGCAGGAACTTCAGCTGCGGGAACCGCGTGGCGAGCCCGTGGCCGATGATCGACGCCATCGCGTCGACGAGGTTGTCCTTCTCCGACGACAGCGCGACGAAGGCCGGGTTGGCGCGGCGGGCGTGGCGGGAGATGCTCATCTCCTGGTCGCCGAGGCCCTCCCACTCGTTGATGTAGCGGTGGTAGCCGGGGTCGCCGGAGTGCATGCCGACGACGAGGTCGAGCTGCTGCACGCGCGCCCAGAACGGATCGAACTCGGGCAGCGCGAACGACTTCCGGCCCTTCCACGTCGGCACCGGCGCCACCCGGATGAGGAAGATGCGGGCGCCGCGCTCGGCGACGAACTCGAGCTCCTCGATGGCGCGGTCGGCGCCGTTGGCCAGCGAGATGATCGGCGTGGCGTAGAGCGCGTCGGCGTAGACGTAGCTCCAGTGCTCGTGCATCCACTCGTTGAGCGCGTGGATGACGGCGCAGACCGCGTCGGGGTCGTCGGCGAGGCGCTCCTCGAGCGCGCTGGCGAGGGTCGGCCACAGCAGCGTGCGGTCGATGCCCATCTCCTTCATGAGCGCCAGCCGCGGTTCGGGGTCGAAGAACGCGTCGATGCCGGGCATGGCCACGAGCTTCCCGAAGCCGCCGCTCGTGGCGCTGCCGAACCGCTTCGCCTCGCCTCCCTGTGTGATGTCGTAGCCGGCGCCACCGGGGACGGCGACCTTGCCGAACGTCGGGTTCGGGATGAAGTCGCTGATGCGGTCCTTGATGGCCAGCTTCGTGCGGCCGTCGACGTCGACGTACTTCACGACGCCCTCGTACTCGCGCGGCAGGAACTTCGTGAGCGCGTCGCGGTTCTCGTACAGGTGGTTGTCGGAGTCGAACGTCGTGTACGGGAGCTCGCGGTGGGTGACCTGGATGTACTCGCTCGCCTTCGGCTCGCTCACGGGTCCTCCTGCGCTCGGTGCGTTCGTGGTGACGTGACTGTTAGATGCTAGCCCCGCAGCGACACCTGCACGGCGTCGCCGACGACCCTCGTCGGGTACGTCCGCAACGGCCCCGACCACCCGTCGTTCGACGCCAGCACGCACTGCCCGGTGGTCACGTCGAACACCGACCCGTGCTCGGGGCACTGCAGCAGCGTCCGCCGCAGCAGCGGCACGCCACCGAGCGGGGTCGCCTGGTGGGGGCACACGCTCTCGTAGGCGCACCACGTCCCGTCGGCGTTGGCGACCGTCACCGGCGTCCCGTCGACGTCGACCGTCGCCGTCTCCCCCGGCTCGAGGTGGTCGACCGGGAGAGCGTCGACGAACCCGTCGTCCTCGTCAGCCATGGCGCATCTCTACTCCAGCGCTCGCGCATCCTCCCACAGGATCGGAGTTTCGAGCGCCGTCGGCGTCGACAACTCCGACTGTGTGGGAGGATGGCGGAAGAGCCGGTCAGTCCGCCGACGAGGACGAGCGGCGGCGCATGCGCTCGAGGTTGGCCCGGAAGGCGGGCTCGTCGAACGACGCCGACTCGGTCGCGATGGCGGTCTCGAGCAGTGCGTCGACGGCGCGGCGCACGGCGGCGTTGAGCAGCGCCTTGGTCTCGCGCAGTGACTGCGGCGGCAGCGCGGCGAACCGCTCCGCCATCGCGACGGCCTCGTCGACCGACGTGCCCGTCGGCACGACCCGGTTGGCGATCCCGAGTTGCACCGCGTCGTGCGCCGGCAGGCGGTCGCCGAGGAGGATGTACTCCTTCGCCCGCAGCAGGCTCGTCATCAACGGCCACGTGAGCGCGCCGCCGTCGGCGGCGACGAGGCCCAGCGCCACGTGCGGGTCGGCGAAGTACGCGTGCTCCTCGACGAGGACGATGTCGCTCATGCCCGCGAGGCTGCAGCCGAGCCCGACGGCGGGACCGTTGACGGCGGCGATGATCGGCACCCGCACCGCCGTCATCGCCCGCACGATGTCGGCGCCCTCGGCCATCACCGCAGCGCGCAAGGCACGGTCGTGCACCATGGCATCGAGCAGCCCGAGATCGCCGCCCGCCGAGAAGGCCTTGCCCGCGCCGGTGAGGACGATGGCGGCGACATCGGGGTCGGCGTCGAGCTCGCCCCAGACCCGCGCCAGCGCGCCGTGGAGCGCGGCGTTCGTGGCGTTCAGCGCGTCGGGGCGGTTCAGCGTGACGATCCGCACCGGACCCCGCGCCTCGACGAGCAGCTCGTCGGTCATGGGCGCACCATCGTTCCGATGCCGCAAGAGTGATCGCCGTGAGGTCCTGCTACCGCCGGACCACGCGTCCGACATGGTTCGCTCGCACGCTCGCTCACGGCTGCGGCAACTCGAGGATGCGGCGGGCGACGAGGTTGCGCTGGATCTGCGACGTGCCGCCCATGACGCTCTGCGCCCGACTGTAGAGGTACACCTTCAACCACGTGTCGTCACCGCCGTCGTGCGCTGCGCCGCCGACGGCCAGCGCCGCGTGCCCGACGGCCTGCTCCGTCCACGTCATCAGCAGCTTGTCGACGGATCCCTCGGGCCCGTGGCTGATGCCGTCGAGCCGGTCGGACAGCCGGCGGGACACGTGGTGACGGAGCATGTCGGCCTCGACCATCGCCCACCCGAGCGAGCGCAGCTGCTCCCCGGTGAACGACGACGGCGACGCAGTGACCACCGCGGTCAGGTCCTTCACGAGCTTGCGGTACCGGGCGACGTAGCCGAGCTCACCCGGCTCGCGCTCGTGGCCGACGACGGTCATCGCCAGGGCCCACCCGTCGCCGGGCGCGCCGATCATGTCGGCAGCGGGCACGCGGGCGCCGTCGAACGTCACCTCGCCGAACTCCTTGGTGATGCCGTTGATCATCTTCAGCGGCCGCCGCTCGACGCCGGGCTGGCCCATGCGCAACGCGAACGCGGAGATGCCCTTGTGCTTCGGCGCGTCGTGATCGGTGCGGGCGAGCACGAGGCACCAGTCGGCGTCGTCGGAGTAGCTCGTCCACACCTTGTGACCGGTGATGACGTAGTCGTCGCCGTCGCGATCGGCGCGCGTGCGCAGCGACGCGAGGTCCGACCCGGCGTCGGGCTCGCTGAATCCCTGGCACCACCTGTCGCGCCCGCTCACCAGGCCCGGGAGGAAGCGGCGCTGCACGTCGTCGCCGGCATGAGCCAGGAGACCGTGCACGAGGTACCCGAGGCTCGGCCGGGGCGGCGCGCCGGCGTCGGCGAGCTCCTCGTCGAGGATCGCGTCGTACACCGTCGGCAGGCCGCGACCGCCGACCGACACCGGCCACGACAGGCCGAAGAACCCGGCGTCGTACAGCGCCTGATGCCACGCCGCCTGCCCACGCCAATACGCGTCGTCGGTCGACGACGGCGGCAGGCCGGGGTTGTTGTCGACGAGCCAGGCACGCAGGCGCGCCCGGAACTCGGCCTCCGCCGGCGAGTCAGCGAAGTCCATCGCGCACCCCCCGATGGGCGAGCACCAGCGTGAGGCTCGGTCCTTCGCCGCCGAGCAGGTCGATCGAAAGGAGCGCCCGGCGCAGGAACACGTGCGCGAGGCAGTCCCACGTGTTGCCGATGCCGCCGTGGACCTGGATCGCCGTCTCGCACACCGCGCGCGCCGCCCGCGAGCAGTACGCCTTGGCCGTCGACGCGGCGGCGAGCGCGTCGGCCGGTGGGAGCGCGTCGACGGCCCACGCCGCGTGCAGCGCGACGCTTCGCGATCCCTCCATCGACACGTAGGCGTCGGCGAGCAGGTGCTGCACCGCCTGGAACGACCCGACGGCGACGCCGTACTGGCGGCGCTCCTGCGCGTAGAGGCGCGACAGCTCGACCGCGCCCCGCATGGTGCCGACCAGGTCGGCGCACGCCAGCGCCAGGCCGAGCGCGGTCCACCGTGTGGTGTCGTCGTGCGCCAGCGCGCCGATCACCTGACCGCGCGTGACCGCGGTGCAGGGCCGCGTCAGGTCAACCGGTGGGAGCGGACCGCCGACCGACAGCTCGACGACATCGCCGCCGTCCAGGCCGAGCGCGGATGCCGCCCCGGCGGCGTCGACGGCGATATCGACACCGGGCGCGCCAAGGTCACTCGTGAGCCCGACGGTCTCGCGCGCCCCCGCGGACGCGGTCGACGACCCGCACAGCCGGCGCAGCTCGGCCGCCAGGGTCGGTCCGACGAAGGCGACGTCGGCGACGCCGCGGGCCAGCTCCTCGGCGACGATCGCCGCCTCCACGCCCGAAGCCCACGGGCGGCCGCCCTCGTCGGCGGTTCGCAGCTCCCGCCAGCCGGCGGCGTCCACCGCGGCGTCGAGCTTCGCCGCTCGCTCGGCGTCATCGAGCTGGGGCACGGCCTTCGGCCCGAACCGGTCGACGACCTGCACGACCGAGTCGCGCAGCGCCGCCTGTTCGGCGGAGAACCGGACGTCCACGCCGGTCAACAATATCGAAGTCGAGGCCGGATTCGAAAAGTCGGTTTTCGACACCAACTTCGAAACCGGGTACAAACGGCGGCGGTGACGATGACGCTCGACGAGTTCCGCCGTGGCCTCGACGCGTGGCTCGACGAGCAGGCGGACGAGCTGGCACCTCGGCACGGGGGCGCGGGCACGCTGGACGAGCAGCTCGCGCAGCTCAACCGGGTCAAGCGCCTCGCCTTCGACGCGGGCTGGATGCGGTGGGGGTGGCCCGAGCGCGTCGGCGGGCTCGGCGGACCGTCGCTGCTGCGCGGCTATCTCGGCGAGGCGCTCATCTCCCGCGACCTCGTCGAGCCGGGGTTCGCGTCGATGCACGAGGTGCTGGCGCCGACGGTCATCGACTACGCACGACCGGAGCTGGCGGCGACGATGGTGCCGCGCTTCCTGCGCGGCGACGAGAACTGGTGCCAGGGCTTCTCCGAGCCCGGCACCGGCAGCAACCTCGGCTCGCTCACCTGCCGGGCGACGCGCACCGATCACGGTTGGCGCGTCACAGGTCAGAAGGTGTGGACGAGCCTGGCGCAGCACGCACACCGGTGCGTCCTGCTCACGCGCACCGGCACGGTCGAGTCGGCCCACCGCGGCATCACTGCGCTGTTCGTCGACATGGACACGCCCGGCATCACCGTGCGCCCGATCGAGTCGATGCACGGCTCACCGGAGTTCGCCGAGGTGTTCTTCGACGACGTCGCCGTCCCGTTCGAGCGCACGCTCGGCGACGAGGGTCAGGGCTGGTCGGTTGCCATGGACATCCTCCCGTACGAGCGCAGCACCGCACTCTGGCACCGCGCCGCGTTCCTCCGCCGCCGCCTCGAAGAGGCGCTCGCCGCCGCGCCCGGCGGCGCGCTCGACCCCGCCGAGGTGGGCGAGGTGACCCAGCTGCTGTACGCGTTCCGGGCGCGGTCGCGGGCCACGCAGCACCGCTTCTCGTCGGGCCATCGCCTCGGGCCGGAGACGTCGATCGACAAGGTCCTGCTGGCCGCGGCGGAGCAGGCCGTGTTCGACCTCATCGAGAAGGCGCTCGCGCCGGCGATCGTGCTCGGCGACGATCCCGTCAGCGCCCGCTGGCGCAGCGAGTACCTCTACTCGCGCGCGGCGACGATCTACGGCGGGACGGCGGAGATCCAGCGCAACATCATCGCCCGCCGGCTCCTCGACCTCGGGGCCGACCGCTGATGGACCGCGACGACCTCGACCTCTTCGAGGCGAGCCTCCGCCAGGCGACGGAGCGCCACACCGGCGCCGATCTCGATGCCTCGCTCGCCGAGGTCGGCTGGCACGACGCGCTGGCGACCGACGTGCGCGCTGGGATCGCGACGCTGTTCACGTTGCAGGGACGCGCCAACGCGACGTCGACCGCGCTCGACCACGTCGTGCTCGACGCGCTCGGGATCTCCACCGAGCACCTGCGCCCGGTGTGGCCCCCACTCGGCACGATCGCACGTCGACCGGCCACGGTCTACGGTGGGCGCGTTCGCGTGGACGGGCTCGCGTCCCGCGGTGTGACAGAGACGCCGCGCGTCGCCATGTGCGTCGTCGTCGCCTCCGACGGCGCGAAGGACGTCGCCACCGCCGTACCGGTCGCCGACCTCGCGCTGCGACCCGTCGGCGGCATCGACCCGTCGCTCGGCATCGTCGAGGTCACCGGCGACGCGGTCGCCACCGACGGCTGGCCGGTCGACTGGGGCGACGCCGTCCGCCGGTGCCGGCTCGCCCTCGGCCACGAGCTCGTCGGCGCGTCGAGAGCCATGCTCGATCTCGCCCGCGAGCACGCACTCGCGAGGGTCCAGTTCGACGTGCCGATCGCGTCGTTCCAGGCGGTCCGGCACCGGCTCGCCGAGACCCTCGTCGCCATCGAGTCGGCCGAAGCGGTCCTCGATGCCGCGTGGCAGGACGGCTCGGCGGACACCGCGGCCATGGCGAAGGCGCTCGCCGGCCGGGGCGCCCGCACGGCGGCGCGTCATTGCCAGCAGGTGCTCGCCGGCATCGGGTTCACACTCGAGCACCCGTTCCACCGCTACTTCCGCCGGGTCCTCGTGCTCGACGAGCTGTTCGGGTCGGCGCGCCTGCTCACGACGGCTCTCGGCGACGACCTGCTCCGCACGCGGCGCATGCCGCCGGTGCTCCCGCTCTGACATGGACGCCGACGCCTTCGACGAATGTCGCGACTGGCTGCGCGCGAACTGGGACCCGACGCTGTCGCTGCGCGACTGGTGGGCGCGCCTCGCGCAGTCGGGCTGGGCGGTCCCCCACTTCCCCACCGCGTGGTTCGGTCGCGGGCTGACGCCCGGCGTCGCGCCCGCGGTGTCGCGCGCGATCGCCGAGGTCGGCGCCGTGCCCCCGCCGGGCGGACTCGGTCGCTACCTGGCGGCGCCGACGGTGCTCGAGCACGGGACCGACGAGCAGCGCGCCCGCTTCCTCCCCGGCATGGTGAACGGCACCGACGCGTACTGCCAGCTGTTCTCCGAGCCGAACGCCGGCTCGGATCTCGCCGGGCTGCAGTGCCGCGCCGAGCGCGACGGCGACGACTTCGTCGTCAACGGGCAGAAGGTGTGGAGCTCGAGCGCCCACATCGCCAACATGGCGATGCTGCTCGCCCGCACCGACGTCGACGTGCCGAAGCACGCCGGGCTGTCGTACTTCGTCATCGACGTGCGCCAGCCGGGCGTCGAGATCCGCCCCATCCGGGAGATGACCGGGCGCGCGCTGTTCAACGAGGTGTTCCTCACGGACGCGCGGGTCCCCGCCGCGAACCTGATCGGTGGTGAGGGCAACGGTTGGGCGGTCGCCAACACGACGCTGCGCCACGAGCGCAGCACGAGCAACGCCACGTCGGTCGTCGCCGCCGCGCTCGACCCTGGACCGATCGCCGGCAACCTCGACCGTCCCGCCGACGAGGGAGACGTCGCCCGCGAGGAGGACCGGAGCTTCCCGCCGCCGGCGACGGCCGCGGAGCTGGCGGACCTGGCGCGGGCGCTCGGGCGGTCGTCCGATCCCGTCGTGCGCCAGGACCTCGTGCGGCTGCACATCGAGGAGCGGCTGCTGCAGCTCACGGGGTTGCGGGTGCGGGCCGGCGCCGAGCTGCCGGGTCTGCCGCAGCTCGCCAAGATGTGGACGAGCAACCTCGTGCGCCTGTCGCGCCACGTCACGTTCGAGGTGCTCGGCGCGGCGGGCATGGCGTTCGGCTACACGCCCGACGACGCCGCGGCCGCGTCGTCGATGACAGGCGTGGCGGACCTCGGGCTGCTCGTCGAGACCGCGCTGTTCGCGTCGGCGCCGCCGATCTACGGCGGGTCCGATCAGATCCAGCGCAACATCCTCGGCGAGCGCGTGCTCGGGCTCGCGCGCGAGCCGGGGGACGATCGCCGCGTCCCGTTCCGGGACCTCCCGAAGAACTAGACCGCGTCCTCGGCGCGCATGACCTCGAACACGATGCCGCCGACCTCGACGAAGAAGAACGTCACCGCGCCACCGTCGCGACCCCACGGCGTGACCTGCACGTCGGTGCACGGGAGGTGTCGCTCGACGCAGCGCTCGTGGGCACGCTCGACGTGGCGCGTCCCGATGGCGACGCCCCACACCTTGGGCGCTTCGGCGTGGAACACCTGGAACTGACGCGACTCGGGTGAGCCGACGATCATCCCGCCGCCGCTCCCCTGCCCGCGCCACGCCATCAGGCTCTCGAGCGTGAACGTCCCATCGGGGGCGCGGCCCGGCCCCGTGACGCCGCCGTCGGGCGGTGCCGGGTACGGACCGAGGCTCCAGCCCGCGGGAACGTCGACGACCTCGGTGAGGAACGCCTCGATGGCACCGGGGTCGGGCGTGACGATCTTGACGTGGTTGATGCGGTCCATGGCGGGCCTCATTGCAGCACCTCACTACGGTGGGCGCATGGCGAACACGGCCGCCGTCCCGCGCTCGAAGAAGGGCGCGCGGACACGGACGCGCCTCATGGACGCAGCGAAGACGGTCTTCGAGCGTGACGGGTTCCTCGACGCCCGCATCGTCGACATCGCCGAGACGGCCGGGCTCGCGGCGGGCAGCTTCTACCACTACTTCGATTCGAAGGAGCAGATCTTCCGGGAGGTCGCGCAGGCGCAGGAGGAGCGGTTGACGGCGCCCGACGACGACGCAGCGGACGACGACGCGCCCTCGCCGTGGGAGCGGATCCGCCGGGCGAACCGTCGCTACCTCGAGCGCTACCGCGACGAGGCCGCGCTCATGGGCGTCATCGAGCAGGTGTCGCGTTACGACGCCGAGGTCAACGCCGCCCGCATGGCGACGATGAAGCACTTCGTCGAGCGAGCCGAGCGCGCCATCCGGCGCATGCAGCGGGACAAGCTCGTCGACCGCAAGCTCGACCCGACGTTCGCGGCCGACGCCCTCGGCGCGATGGTCGCCCGCTTCGCAGAGATCTGGCTGGTCCAGGAGTACCGCGACTACGACTTCGACGACGCCGTCGACCAGCTCACACTGCTGTGGGGCAACGCGCTGGGACTGGAGCCCGAGCCCGTCACCCGGGCCGGCCGTACTCGGCGTCGGTGACGTGGTCGCCCCACGTCGGGGCGCTCTCGGTGATCGACAGGTGCGTCATGAAGTGGTCGTGCGCGGCGCCGTGCCAGTGCTCCTCCCCGTCGGGCGTCCACACGGTGTCACCGGCGGCGATCTCGACGACGTCCGCGCCGCGTGACTGCACGAGCCCGCGTCCCTCGGTGACGTAGAGCGTCTGGCCGCCGGCGTGCGAGTGCCACGCCGTGCGGGCGCCGGGCGTGAAGTGGACCGCGGCGACGGTGAGCCTCGACTCCGCGTGTGGTGACGCGACGGGATCGAGCCAGACGTCGCCGGTGAACCACTCGGCCGGTCCCTTCACCGTCGGCTGCGTGTCACGGAGCTCCATTCAGGCCTCCTCCTCGGTGCGATGGAACCAGTACACACCCGCTCGCATGCGGCCCATCGGGAACGGGACGTCGAACTCGCTCTCGTCGTACGCCCGCAGCTCGAGCGGCGCGAAGCGGGCGACGGCGTCGTCACGCGTCAGGTGCCTCGGCCCCTTCGGTATCCAACCGACGCGGGGCCGGTGCAGGAAGTGGACCAGGACGTAGTCGCCGCCGGGCGCGAGCCACTCGTCGAGCCGGGTCCGATATGCAGCGACATTCGACTTCGGGAGATGGTGCAGGCAACCCGAGTCGAGGACGACGGCGAACGGCGCCGGCGACGCGAAGCCGACGACGTCACCCTCGCGGAACTCGACGTCGACGCCGACCCGCTCGGCACGCGCGCGGGCGGCGGCGAGCGCGGCCGGGACGAAGTCGACACCGACGACGGAGAACCCCTGCTGCGCGAGCCACACGGAGTACACCCCCTCGCCGCATCCCAGATCGAGTGCGCGCCCGCGCGCGTCGGACCGCGCCGCGACTGCTCGTTCGAGTAGCGGGGGCGGCTGCTCGCGATGCCACGGCAGGGACTCGACGTTCGGCGCGCGCCGGTACAGGCGTGCGAAGACGGTGCGCTGGACGTTCACGAACCGCGCCCTTGCGCGAGGCGGACGGCGACGAGCTTGGCGACGAGCGCGTCGGGCAGCGGCTCGTCGACCGGGCAGTGCAGCGACCCCTTCGTCATCGTGTAGCCGGCCAGGTCGTCGGTCAGCTGGTCGAGCACCGACCCGCTGTGCGGCAGGTAGCTCAGGTGGTTCTTGAACGCGGCGAACCCGGCGACGACCGTGCCCCCGATGCGGAACGCCGGCATCCCGTACGACAGGCCCTGCTCGGCGTCGGGGATCGCCTTCAGGATCGACTCGCGGAGCCGCTGCAGGGTCGCCCGCTTCGGCTCGTCGAGACTCCCGAGGTAGCCGTCGATCTCCGCTGCTGACATGCCGCGAGTCTGGCCTGCGCCGGCGTAGGAGTCCGGCGCCGGCGGGTCGAAGTAAACGGACGAAAACGACGGCCGCCGGGGGGAGGTCGCAGGTTGGCGGGCAGTTCCGGGCGACGAACGACACGTGCGCGCGCGTTCCTCCCGACCGCGCTCGTCGGCGTCCTGTGCCTCGGGCTCACGACGGCGGCGACGTTCGGGGGCGCGGGGCGGGCGGCGGCGCAGGAGAACAGCCCGGGCGGCGGCACCCCGTTCGCCAACGGGCAGGCCAAGTCGCACGCGCAGGTGTTCGCCGTCGCCCCCGGCGTCGGGAACATCGACTTCGGCGTGGCGTCGGGCACGTCGACCGCGGAGATCGTCAACGACCTCGCGCAGGCACAGAGCCGCACGCTCGACCTGGGCCTCATCGGCTCGTCGCTCGTCGGCGAGAAGTGCGACGGCAGCAAGGGGCTCGACCCGAGCGACCTCCCGTCACCGCTCACCGTCGACAACCGCGAGGGCGACGCGTCGAAGCACGAGAACGAGGTGCCCGACGGCGACTCGCCGCTCGCCGGTGGTCGCCGTGACGTGCGCGCGACGAAGACGCCCTCGGCCGACGCGACCGTGAGCGCGGTCTCGGCGGTGCTCGGGCCCGTGGCGACCGTCTCCGGCGGCCGGGCGCAGGCGATCGCGCGCGTCGTCGACCACGCCGCACGTGAGGCGGTGGCGTCGACGTCGATGGACCTCAGCATCGCCGGCGTCATCGACCTCCAGGGGCTGCGATGGGAGGCGTCGCACCGGACCGGCACGGCCGGCGCGGTGACCGGCGCATTCAGCATCGAGCACGGCTCGGCCGCCGGCGCGCCGCTGCCCGTCGACGACCTCGGCGCGGCGCAGCAGGCGATCAATGCCGCACTGGCGCCGTCCGGCGTGACCATCGAGATGCCGCGCGTCGAGAAGCTCGCGGCACCGAACAACCTCGTGCGCGTGACGCCACTTCGCATCACGCTTCGCGACTCGCCGCTCGGCAAGGCGCTCGCCGGGCCCGGGCTCAACCTCACCCGCGAGCAGCGGTCGCAGCTGTTCGACGCCATCGTCGGCGTGTACTGCCGGGCAGCAGAGCTCCTGCTGGTCGGCGACATCACGCTGTCGGTCGCGTCGGGCACGGGCTTCCTCGTCGTCGACCTCGGCGGCGTCGAGGCGACGAGCGGCGACCTCGACCTGCACAGCCCGTTCGAGGACCTGCCGGCGTTCACGCCGCCCGGCGTGGTGCTGCCGAGCACGTCCGACGGCGGCGCGCGATCGACACCGGCGGCCGTGCCCGACGCGGTCGGCGCTGCACCGGTCGGCGCTGCGACCCCCGTCGTGAGTGCACGCGGTGACACGGGACCGCTCGACACGTTCTGCGAGAGCGTCCGTCCCGGTGGCGGCCGGTGCAACGTCGGGCTCGGCGTGCCGGTCGGCGTCGCCGGCGTCGCGCTGACCTGCGGCGTCGGCTACCTCGACTGGTGGCGCCGCCGTCGAGCGCTCGCGGACGTCGACGCATGATCCGCCGTTCGGCCGCCGGACCCTCCGCGCCGACACGGAAGGTCATCCGTTCGTACGCGCCGATCGCGGTCGTCGCCGCCGTCTTCCTCCTGATGGCGGGCGTCGTGCACCCGATCGACCGGCCCGTCGAACGCGAGCTGGCCGCCGGTCAGGACAGTGGGGCGATCGCCGGCGGCGTGCCCGCCGACGCCGCTCCCGCCGCCGGCGGCGGCACCGGCGCCAGCGGCGCGGGCGGCACGGTGCCCACGACCGGTACCGGCGGCGGTGGCGTCGGGGCGCAGACGAGCGGCGGTGGGGGCGGCGCAGGCGCCGGCGTGCAGCGCTGCCCCGACCGGGCCCAACAGGTGCCCGGGGATCCGTACTCGCCGCCGTGCACGACGTTCTCCGGCGACAACGGCGGCGCCACCTTCCAGGGCGTCACCGGCGACACGATCGTCGTCGCCGCCCGCGAGCTCGACAGCCCCACCGCCGGCGAGCTGTTCGCCGAGATCTCCGGGCAGCACGTCATCACGTCGCCCGAGGCCGTGCGCAACACGATCCTCGCGTACGCCGAGTACTTCTCGACGCACTTCGACTTCTACGGCCGCAAGATCAAGATCGTCTTCTACAAGGGCCAGGGCAACGGCTCGTCGGAGATCCTCGGCGGCGGCAAGGAGGCGGCGCTCGCCGACTCCGTGAAGGTCGACCGCGAGATCAAGGCGTTCGCCGACATCAGCGCGATCACGCTCCCGTACGCCGACGCGCTGAGCCAGCAGGGCATCGTGAACTTCGGCGCGCCGTACCCGTCGCGGGAGTGGTTCGCCCGCCGCCGCCCGTTCGCGTGGAGCAACTTCCCCGACGGGACCAACGTCGTCGAGTCCGCCGCGACCGCGCTCGTCGCCCGGCAGGGCAGCGGCACCGCCGACTACGCGGGCGGTGGGCTCAAGGGCAAGAAGCGCGTGTACGGCCTGGTCGCGCCCGAGAACGAGGAGTACCAGGAGAGCGTCTCGCGCTACATCGACCTGCTCGGGCCGGCGGGCATCAAGCCGGCGGTCAACCTGAAGTACAAGCTCGACATCAACTCGATGCCGAACCAGGCGTCGAACATCATCGCCCAGCTGAAGGACGCTGGCGTCACGACCGTGCTGTGCGGGTGCGACCCTGTCATGCTCGCCCTCGGACTCACGCCCAAGGCGAACGAGCAGAACTACCAACCGGAGTGGCTCACCGCGGGGCTGGCGTTCGTCGACCAGGACATCGTCAGCCAGCTGATCGACCAGCAGCAGTGGTCACGCGCGTTCGGCATCGCGTACAACGCGGAGTCGGAGGCGCTCGGCGGCTCGTTCTCGTACCACGCGTACAAGCTCATTCGTCCGAGCGACGAGCCGGCGTTCGGCTACCAGGAGCTCTACTACCAGCTCTACATGCTCGCCATCGGCATCCAGATGGCGGGGCCGAACCTCACGCCGCAGACGTTCGAAGCCGGCATGTTCGCCTACCCCGGCGGGCAGGGGCCGCGCGGGCGGTGGCACTTCGCGCCGGGCGACTGGACGACGACCGACGACTTCCGCGAGATCTGGTGGGACCCGAACCGCGTGTCCTCGCAGAACAACCGGCAGGGCGCGTGGGTGACGATGTTCGGCGGCGCCCGCCGCACCCGCGACGGCATGCCCGCCGGCCCCGCCCCCTACTTCGAGGGATAGACGATGGCACCCGGCAACAACGGCAGCGCACCGGAGCGGCTCACCGCCGTCGACGTGATGCAGCTCGTGCGGCGCCGCCCGCGCAACGTCCTGCTGCTGCGGGGGTTCGCGCCGCTCGCCGTCGCCGTCGTGCTGTACCTGCTCATGCTCGCGCTCGCGCCGAGCGTCGCCCCCGAGCACATCGTCGAGCGCCCGGCCGCGGGCGGCGGCACGGTCACGACGACGACCGCGACCACATCGGGGTCGGTGGCGCCGTGACCGACGCCGTGCTCGCCCGGCTGCGGGGTGACCGCGTCACGCAGGTCGTCGTCGCCGCCGTCGCCGCGTACCTGCTGCTCTACGGCGTCCCGGGATCGCCGCTGCCCGACCGCGTGCCGCCCGGCGTCGTCGTCCAGGGCATCGTCTACGGCACCTCGTACGCGCTGCTGGCGATGGGACTGATCCTCATCTACCGCACGACGCGCATCGTCAACTTCGCCTACGGCGCGATGGGCGCGATGCCCGGCGCGGTCACCGTCGGCCTGTTCGTCGGCAAGGGCGTGAGCTGGTGGCTGTCGATCGTGATCGGCGTCGTCGTGGGCGCGCTCGCCGGCGCCGCGGTCGAGCTGCTCGTGGTGCGCCGCTTCGCCCGCTCGTCACGCCTGGTGCTGACCGTCGCGACGATCGGGCTCGCGCAGGTGCTCGGCGCGATCGGCCTCGTCGTCGGCGTGGCGCTCGGCACGGACACGCTGCTCGGGAACGTCGACACGCCCATCAGCGGCAGCGTCTTCATCCGGCCGTATCCGCTGCGCGGGGACCACATCCTCCTGCTGGCCGTGGCGCCGGTCGTGCTCGCCGCGCTCGGCTGGTTCCTGCTGCGGACGGACGCCGGGCGGGCCGTGCGGGCCGCGGCCGAGAACCAGGACCGCGCCCTGCTGCTGGGCGTGCCGGTGCGCCGGCTGCAGACGCTCGTGTGGGGCGTCGCCGGCGGTCTGGCGACGATCACCTACGTGACGCGCGTGCCGTTCACCGGCATCACGCCCGACCCGGGCCTGAGCGCGTCGACGATCCTTCCTGGACTCGCCGTGGCGGTCATGGCGCGGTTCTCGTCGCTGCCGACGGCGCTGTGGGCCGGCATCGGCCTGGGCATCGCCGAGTGGACGATCCGCTGGAACGTCACGGCCGAGTCCGCCTTCGACGTGACGTTCCTCGTCGTGATCCTCGTCGCGCTGCTCGTGCAGAAGAACACGACGAGTCGCGCCGACACCGGTGAGAGCAGCTGGGACGGCGCAGGGACGCTCAAGCCGATCCCGGCGGTGCTGAAGCGGCTTCCCGAGGTGCGCTGGCCGTCGGTGGGCGCCGCGGTCGTCGGCTTCGTCGCCCTGGTCGTCTTCACCGTGAACGCGGCGCCGAGCACCGTCGTGTCGATGAGCTTCGCAGTGGTGTGGATGCTCGTCGCCGTGTCGCTCGTCGTACTCACGGGCTGGGGCGGCAACATCAGCCTCGGCCACTTCGGGATCGTGGGCGTCGGCGCGATGGTCGCCGGCGAGCTGATGCTGAAGTGGAACGTCGACCTGTTCCTGGCGCTGCCGGCCGCGGTGCTCGTGGGTGCCGTCGTCGCCGTCCTCATCGGCATCCCCGCGCTTCGCATCCGCGGCTTCTACCTGGCGGTCACGACGCTGGCCTTCGCGGTGGCGCTCGACTCGTACTTCCTGAACCCGGTCAACTTCCCGGACTACGTGCCGAGCACGATCATCCGGCCGGTCCTGTGGAAGCGCTTCGACCTCGACGTGCCGTCGACCGTGTTCTTCTCGTGTCTGGGAGCGCTGCTGCTCGCCGTCGCCGTCGTGCGAGCCACGCGGCGGACACGGGCCGGGCGCGTCGTCATCGGCACGCGCGACAACGAGCGCGCCGCGGCCGCGTTCGCCGTCGCGACGACGCGGGTGAAGCTGCAGACGTTCGTGCTGTCGGGGTGCCTGGCCGGTCTCGCCGGCGGCCTGTACGTGCTGACGCTGGGCGGTGCCGGCCAGGGAACGTTCAAGCCGATCATGTCGATCGAAGTCTTCTCGTTCGCGGTGATCGGCGGCCTCGGGTCGATCGCCGGCGCCATGTCGGGCGTGGCCCTGTTCCGCCTGCTCGACTTCGTCCTCGCCAAGAACGCGTCGGGCACGGCGGCCACGGTCCTGCGCCTCGGCCTGACGGGTAGCGGGCTGCTCTTCGTCCTCTACTTCCTGCCCGGCGGGCTGTGGCAGTTCGTCCACCGCCAGCGCGACCGCTACCTGCGCTGGGTCGCCGAACGGCGCGGGCTGCTCGTGCCGAGCCTCGTCGCCGACCGGCGCGACGGTTCCGACGACGGCGCCGACGTGCCACCCGACGAGACGTCGGTGATCAGCGGAGCGCTGTCGTGACCGAGCCGACGTCGCCGCTGCTCTCGGTGAAGGGACTCGACGCGTCGTACGGCCCGGTCCAGATCCTGTTCGGCCTCGACGTCGAGATCGACGAGGGCGAGATCGTCGCCCTGCTCGGCACGAACGGCGCCGGCAAATCGACGTTGTTCAAGTGCATCACGGGGTTGCTCCCGCCGTCGCGCGGCGAGGTCGTGTTCGCCGGCGACTCGCTCGTCGGGCTGCCGACCAACGAGATCGCCGAGCGGGGCGTCGTGATGATGCCCGGCGGCCGCAGCGTCTTCCCGACCCTGACCGTGCGGGAGAACCTGCGGCTGGCGTCGTGGCTGAAGCGCAAGGACGCCGCCGCGGTCGCCGAGGCCGAGGAACGCGTGCTGGCGCTGTTCCCCCGGCTGCGCGACCGCATCGACCAGCAGGCCGGAGATCTCTCCGGTGGCGAACAGCAGATGCTGGCGATCAGCCAGGCGCTCATCCCCGACCCGCGCATGCTGCTGATCGACGAGCTGTCGCTGGGTCTCGCGCCGACCGTCGTGGGCCAGCTGATCGACGTGGTCCACCGCGTCCACGAGACGGGGTTGACGATCGTCGTGGTGGAGCAGTCGGTGAACGTCGCCCTTCAGCTCGCCGAACGGGCGGTGTTCATGGAGAAGGGCGAGTTCCGCTTCACCGGCCCGACCGCCGACCTGCTCGAGCGGCCCGACATCCTGCGGTCGGTGTTCATCGGCGGCGGCTCGGCCGCGGCACCCGCCAGGGAGACGCAGCGTGCGGCGGAGGCGCCCGTCGTCCTCGAGTGCGTCGGTGCCACGAAGCGCTTCGGCGGCATCACCGCCGTCGACAACGTCGACCTCGTGCTGCGCGAGGGGCAGATCCTCGGTCTGATCGGCCAGAACGGCGCCGGCAAGACGACCCTGTTCGACTGCGTGTCGGGCTTCCTCCAGCTCGACGCCGGGCGCATCACGCTGCTCGGCACCGACATCACCGACCTCCGTCCGGAGCGGCGCGCCGCGCTCGGCCTCGGACGGTCGTTCCAGGAGGCGCGGCTCTTCCCGTCGCTCACGACCGCGGAGACGCTCGCGCTGGCGCGCGAGCGGGCGCTGCTGAGCCGCTCGATGGTCGCCGCCGCGCTCGGCCAACCGGCGGCGGGCGAGAGCGAGGAGGACGTCGCCGCGACGGTCGACGTGCTCATCACGCTGATGGGGCTCGAGGCGTTCCGCGAGAAGCTCACCGGCGAGCTGTCCACCGGTACGCGGCGCATCGTCGAGCTGGCGTGCCTGCTGGCGTCCGACCCGAAGGTGATCGTCCTCGACGAGCCGTCGGGCGGTGTCGCGCAGCGCGAGACCGAGGCGCTCGGTCCGCTGCTGCAGCGCATCCAGGCGGTGACGGGCACGTCGATCCTCGTCATCGAGCACGACATGGCGCTCATGGCGTCGATCTGCGACGAGATGTACGCGCTGGAGCTGGGCGCCGTCATCGCCCACGGCACGCCGGCCGAGGTGCTGGAGCACCCGAGGGTGATCGAGTCCTACCTCGGCACCGACCAGGCGGCGATCCGGCGCTCCGGCGCCATGGTCTGACCTCGAGTGCCTCCGCGCATCCTCCCACACAGTCGGAGTTTCGAGCGTCCAACGGCCGAAGAACTCCGATTGCGTGGGAGGCTGCGCGTGCAGCGCCGGGCGATGCCCAACCCCGCAGCAGCGGCGTGAGCTCGTCGCCGGTCACCGGCGGCGGGCCTCGGGGTCGTACTGCCAGACGAGCGCGACGATCACGGCGACCAACGCGACCAGCGTCCCCAGCATGATCGCTGCGCCCTCGTACCTCGGCGTCCAGGGCGTTCACGGGCGCGAAATGCCCGGTGCAGGAGGAGGATGCGATCCGCGTCCCGGGGGAAACCGTGGGGTCGACGACCGCGGGAGGGCCGATTGAGCGAGACCGACTGGGACGCCGAGAAGCGCGACTTCGTCGCCGACGAGCGCGAGCGACAAGCCGACGCGCGCGAACGCGACGCCGACGACCGCGAGTCGATGCTCGACGCCTGGGAACACCGGCTCCGAGCGCGGACGCGCGAGCTCGGGCTCCCGGACCTCGACGATGACACCCTCCACGCCGAGACCCAGCAACAGCGGCGCGCCGAAGATCGCGAGCGGCGCGCCGCGCAGTGGAACGAGCGCCGGATCGCGACGTTGCGCCGCTCCACGGCGCACGCCGACACCGGGCTGGCGACGCTGTTCGCCGACATCGCCCACGACCTCTACGCGTCGGAGACGCTGGTCGACGTGCTCCAGCGCATCGTCGATGCCGCGCTCGTGGCGGTCGAGGGGTGTGACGCCGCGAGCGTCACGCTCGCCGACGGACACCCGACGACGGCGGCGGCGTCGAACGACGCGGCGGCCGCCACCGATCGTCTCCAGTTCGAGGCCGGGGAGGGGCCGACCCTCGCCGCGATGCACGAACCCGTCGTCGTCGTCGCCCGCTTCCCGGACGCCCGTTGGCCCGTGCTCGGGGAGCGACCGACGGCCAGCGGGATGCGGTCGGCGGTGGCGTACACGATTGCGGTGGTGCGACCTCAGGGCGACAGCGAGTGCCTCGGCTCGCTCACGCTCTACTCCGCTCGCGACGACGGGTTCGGGCCCCGCGCGCAGCAGCTCGGCCTCGTGCTCGCCGCGCACGCCGCCGTCGCCGTCACCGCGGTCCTGGAGCGCAACGTGCTCGAACGCGTCGGCCACGACCTGCGTGAGGCGCTGTCGTCGCGTGACGTGATCGGCCAGGCGAAGGGCATCCTCATGGAGCGGATGCGGCTCACGCCCGAGGACGCGTTCGACGTGCTCCGCCGCGCCTCGCAGACCCTCAACCGCAAGCTCCTCGAGGTGGCGGAGCGGCTCGCGGAGACTGGGCAGCTGCCGAACGGGTAGGGTGCCGGGTGCCGCGGCGACGCGGCCGGTTCAGCAGCGAGCCGTACGCCACACCGGAACGGTTCGGGTCTGCCATGACCGATCTCCAGCGCGAGGCACGCTTCACCTCTTTCGTCGCGGGCCCCGCTTCATGCGCCCGCGTGCCTGACGGTTCGGCTTCGGCGCGGGTGGTCGAGCTCCGCGACGGCCGGCGCGGGTTCCGACTCGCGGGCGAGATCGACCTCGCCACCATCGACGTGCTCGCGACGGCACTGTCGGTGTACGCGGCCCCGGACGACGACCTGCACGTCGATCTCGGTCAGCTCCGCTTCATCGACGTGACCGCGACGCGCATGCTCGTGGACGCAGCCCGTCGCCTCGACCCGCCGGCACGCGTGGTGCTCCATGACCCACCACGCGTGCTCCGGCGCATACTCGACCTCGTCTGGTCGCAGGATCGCACGATCACGATCGCCTGA